>JAABSZ010000001.1:0-79030 GCA_011390135.1 Desulfobacteraceae bacterium
ACTAAAAAGCTGTATGCTGAAAAAAAGGCGGCTTTCGGGATTCAGCCGCCGGAGAGCTTTGCGGTGTAGCCCTGCTTTTTGATCTCCTCCAGAAGGGTCTCCCGGTGATCACCCTGGATCAGGATGACGCCCTCCTTGACCGAGCCTCCCGCGCCGCAGCGGCTCTTCAGGGCTTTGGCAAAATCCTGCAGATCGTCATCCTCAAGGGGAAGACCCGCAACCACGGTGACAGCCTTGCCTTTGCGGCCTTTGGTCTCCCGCTGAATCCGCACCACCCCGTCGCCCCGGTCTGTGGAATGCTTTTTGGGATGCTTTTTCGGTGCGGACGATTTGTTCTTTTTGCAGGTGCATTTGGATGCGGGCTTTTCGCATTTGGGGCAGTTGTGGCCTGTCTCTGTGGAATAGACCAGACGGCTGTTCTCCATAGGTGAATACCTCCGATGCAAAAAAGGGCTATTCGAAGCTGCCCTTGAATTCAAGAAACTCTTCCTTCAACGCGTTCAGCTCAACATACAATTCCTCGACCCTTTTTTCAAGGGCCTCGATCCGCAGCTCCTGTTCTTCTGGCTCCGGTGGCCTGATCCGCTCCACCGGTTCGACCCGGTCCCTCGGGAGAGCCGATTCTCCCGGGTCCGAAATCTCCGAACCAGCATCCGCGGCCAGGTCCAGCTCCCCTGCATCCACTCCATCCACTGCATCCACTACTGTATCGGACGGCGCCAAAGGCGAGAAGAGATGGATATACCGGCTCTCCTTATGGCCGGGTCGGCGGGAGAGCTTCACTACAAAGGAACCGTTTTCGTGATCCGCCAGCTTCTGCAGTGTATGCTCCACAGCCTGCAGCGCGTTGAACTCGGTCATCCGGGCCGTGCGGGAGCGAAGTTCCCCCGCGGTCTGGGGGCCTCTCAGCAGCAGCATGCAGAGCACTGAAAGCTGCCTGGTGGAGAAGTCCGCGACCTTGTGCATGTTGTGTTCGTATTTCAAGGCCCGGCTC
Source organism: Desulfobacteraceae bacterium (assembly GCA_011390135.1). Classification (GTDB taxonomy): domain Bacteria; phylum Desulfobacterota; class Desulfobacteria; order Desulfobacterales; family JAABSP01; genus JAABSP01. The sequence goes on from JAABSZ010000001.1 coordinate 995, forward strand.
CCCTGGGTCTTGACCTGCCAGACCAGTTGATCTGCGCGCAGCCGATCCAGTGCCCGCTCCACAGTCTCCGCGTCGAGTTCCATGACCGGCTCCCGGTTGGACTTCTGATTGCACGCGTTGACCAGGGAATTGAGGGTCAGCGGGTAGGTGTCAGGGGTGGTCATCTGTTTTTCGATCAGCGAGCCCAGAATCCGGATCTCCACCGGGTTGAGGTTGAATTCCATAGCGATCCTCCTGATGTCTTTGACGGTAAATGACGGCCAATCCCCAGAGGGTTGAATAGAGCCGTCCCCCATTGTATAAAAAAATGCCTGCCAAAGGAAATCTTTCTTCCTTCAGCAGGCATTTTCGTTTCCGCCCCTCTATCTCATAGGGAATGGCGCATTGGGCCGATCAGGCAGATGTTTTTGTCTGGATCTTATTTGTACTCAATCAGAATCAGCTCGATCTCTTTGATCGGATCGTTTTGGGAGAGATTCTTCTTTTTGTCCTTGGAGACATTCTTTCCTTCAAGCATCTCCTTGACGCTGTAGTAGCCTCTTCCTGTGGTCTCGCTATCTCTGTAAAATCCACGATTGGTGGTCTTGTCCACATCGATATATCCGCCGGAGATCGATGCGCCGGCAAAAAGCCCCTCGGCCTGCTTATAGACCAGAATGTCGGCCTGTGTGGTTGCACCGGCCTTTGAACCCCATGTGCCGGCCGCAGCAGAAGCCTCCGCGCCCAGTGTCAGCTCGCCATCCTCAAGGCCCTCGAGCGCTTCGCGATTGTTGAAGAGCATGATGAGATCGGACTTCTCGATGCCGAGCTGCGCGCCGATGCTTGCTCCGTAAAGGGAGATGAAGAGCGGCCCCTGCCATTTGCCATTGTTGTTGAGCATCAGCAGGCCGTCGCCATACCGACCCCCGAGGATCAGACCGGCCTTGGTCAGGTTGGGGAAGATGGCAATGCCTTTGGCATTCTTGATCAAATCTGCGGGAATCTTCTTCTCTCCGGTCCGGTTCAGCATCTCATCCAGAGCCATTCCGGCTTCCTTAATGGTCTCATTGGTCTCTATGGCGACATCCTCGAAGAAGTCCCCGGTCTCACGGAAGGCTTCCCGGGTTCCCTGAACCGCATCTTTACCGGTCTCTTTAAGGAATTCACCGGTTGCCTCTGCGCCCTCTTTAACTTCCTGGCCTACAGATTTACCCGCCTGTCTCATATCCTGGGATACGTCATCTCTATTTTTCTGGCCTGCAGATTTACCCGCCTGTCTCATATCCTGGGATACGTCATCGTCCATTCCCGCGCCCGGAACCGCTTTGTACTCAACCAGAATCAGCTCAATCTCTTTGATCTGATCATTTCGGGAGACATTCTTCTTTTTGTCCTTGGAGACATTCTTTCCTTCAAGCATATCCTTGACACCGTTGTAGCCTCTTCCTGTGGTCTCGCTATCTCTGTAGAATGCACGATTGGCGGTCTTGTCCACATCGATATATCCGCCGGAGATGGATGCGCCTGCAAAAAGCCCCTCGGCCTGCTTATAGACCAGAATGTCGGCCTGTGTGGTTGCACCGGCCTTCGAACCCCATGTGCCGGCCGCAGCAGAAGCTTCCGCACCCAGTGTCAGCTCCCCATCCTCAAGGCCATCCAGCGCTTTGCGATTGTTGAAGACCATGATGAGATCGGACTTCTCGATGCCGAGCTGCGCGCCGATGCTTGCTCCGTAAAGGGAGATGAAGAGCGGCCCCTGCCATTTGCCATTGTTGTTGAGCATCAGCAGGCCGTCGCCATACCGACCCCCGAGGATCAGACCGGCCTTGGTCAGGTTGGGGAAGATGGCAATGCCTTTGGCATTCTTGATCAAATCTGCGGGAATCTTCTTCTCTCCGGTCCGGTTCAGCATCTCATCCAGAGCTGTTCTGGCTTCCTGAATGGTCTCATTGGTCTCTATGGCCACATCCTCGAAGAAGTCCCCGGTCTCACGGAAGGCTTCCCGGGTTCCCTGGGCCGCATCTTTACCGGTCTCTTCCACGAATTCCCCGGTTGCCTCTGCACCCTCTGTAATTTCCTGGGCTGTAGATTGACCCGCCTGTCTCATATCCTGAGATAGGTCATCTGTATTTTCCTGGCCTGCAGATTGACCCGGCTGTCTCATATCCAGAGATACGTCATCGGCCATTCCCGCGCCCGGAACCATAAAAATCAGTGCCAGAGCCATTCCCGATACCATTGCCGCCATTCCAAAAGTTCTCGTCCTCATTCTGCAACCTCCTTAAGTTAAAGATGGACAATAAAATGAAAGCCGGGCTTCCCTTCTGGAGCAGGAAGTTTTTCTGTTGTGCCTTTACCGGCTTTCCATTCGATTCCATTCAGTTTCAAGGATATTGTATCTATATCTGGAAGGATATGGGGAATGGTCCTGATATTCGATCCATAAATAATGTACTTTTCCGGTGTTCCCGGAAGAAAAAAGCCATTGAAGGCAAACAGCTCCAAACCTTTGCCTTCAATGGCTTTTAGAGAAAAGCACCGGGTAAAGAAAAACGCGGGGTGAGCCGAACTATTTCTCCACCACCTCGGCCTTGAGGATCTTCACCTGCTCTTTGGGAACATCCTGATGCCCCCCCCGGGTTTCGGTGGGAACGTCTTTGATCTTGTCCACCACATCCTGCCCCTCCACGACCTTGCCGAAGACCGCATATCCCCACCCCTGCGGATTTTTGCCGGTGTGGTTTAAAAAGTCGTTGTCATTGACATTGATGAAGAACTGGGCAGTGGCGCTGTTGGGGTCTGTGGTGCGGGCCATGGCCAGGGTATACTTGTCGTTCTTCAGCCCGTTGTCGGCCTCGTTCTCGATGGGCTTGCCGGTCGGCTTCTGGATCATCTTCTCGGTAAAGCCGCCGCCCTGGATCATGAAGTTGTCGATGACCCGGTGGAAGATGGTGTTGTTGTAGTGGCCGGATTTGACATATGAGAGGAAGTTCTTGACGGACTTGGGCGCCTTTTTCTCATTCAGTTCAATAACGATGTCGCCCATTGTGGTTTCGAGTTTTACCATTGGATCTTGTTCTCCTTTCGGTTGATTTTGGCCTGGTTGATTTTGGTCCGGTTGGTTTTGGCCGGTTTCGGCGCTTCCCGCGGTCTGCGCGAAAAAGAGCAGCGCAAAGAGGATGGCTGCAAAAGCCGTATAAATGGAGAAGTTAATGCCTGATTTTCCGGTGTCGAGTCCTTTCATCGAGATCTCTCCTTTTCTGGTTTATATTCGCGTTTTTCTGGGGTTCCCTGGGAATAATCGCGCAAAGGAACGCGCATGCGCGATTGTTTTTCGAGCGTGCGCGTTTATGCGCGATTAAGTTTTGACATATCGAGTGGTCCGGCCGCTGTTTTTCTTGTGGACACAACCGCAGTCTATCATCCGAAAAAATGCCAGTTCCCGAAGGATTTGATCATAAGTGCTATCTTCGGGTTGATCATGGATAATCATTGTCATTCTCTCTTTTACAGCAAGCATTTGTGACTCCTTTCAAAACGTCATAAAGCTAAAACTAAGGCCGACACCCGCGCACCCCTATGGCTCAAACTAAAACCAAACTAAAACCAAACAAAAAAATAATCGATCCATCCTGTTTCGCTGCTTACCATACCGTTTTTTGGAATAAGGATCAAGAACCATCCGGCGCTTTCTTTTCATCTCCGCTCGACCGCCTTGGGACATTGAAAACATCCATTGCATAAAACTTATCAGTCTGTTATAGCCCTAAATGAGAGAGATCATCGCCTGGGGCCGCGCTCGCGGCGGGAATTCGATGGGATGTGCGGTAAAACGAATCAACCTGCGGGAGGTGCATATGTCAGTGACCGATCCTTTGGACAACCCCCTGAACGAGGCCGAAAAGGGCCGCTATTCGGAGCTTAATCCGGAAAATATCGAGTTTCTCCTGAACCGGTACAACCGGGTCAACCGCTGGGTCATAGCGGACATGATCCGCAGAAGCGCGTACCATTATCCGGACAAGGCCGCGCTCATCTTCAACAACCAAAAGCTCACCTATGGACAGCTCGAATCGGAGTGCAACCGTACCGCCAACGCCCTGATCGACCTGGGGGTGCAGCAGTATGACCGGGTTGCCATCCTTGCCCATAACACGGTTCACCATGTTCTCACCTGGATGGGATGCTGCAAGGCCGGCGCGGTCTATCTGGCCATCAACTATCTGCTGCGGGGAAAGGATATCACCTACTGCATCAACCACTCCGAGAGCAAGGTCTTTATCGTGGAGGATGCTCTCTATGACCTGGTAAAGGATGTGCTTGATCAGATGCCGACGGTCAGGACTCTGATCTGGTCGAATCAGGGCGCGGGAAAATCGGCCGAAACGGATCGGTTCAAGGATTTCGACGAGTGGTACAGCCGATATCCGGATACCGAGCCGGATCGGGTGCTGCGCATCGAAGATCCCTGCCAGATGACCTACACCAGCGGCACCGAATCCCTGCCCAAGGGGGTGATCATCGGCAACCAGTCCCTGATGGCCCAATACATGGGCTGCATCGTGGACGGCCGGTATGATGCAGACGATATCAATGTCAACGCGCTGCCCATCTTCCACTGCGCGCAGCGGGATGTCTTTTTGAACCCGCTCTTCTGGGTGGGCGGAACCAATATCCTCTGCGGCCCCGACCTCGGAAATATCCTGAAAACCATTGCCGATTACAAAGCCACCATGTTCTTTGCCCCGCCCACGGTCTGGATCGGCCTGCTGCGCCACCCGGATTTCAACCGGTACGATTTGTCGTCGCTGAAGAAGTGCTATTACGGGGCATCCATCATGCCGGTAGAGGTCTTGAAGGAGATGATGGAGCGGCTGCCGGGGTGCGGAATCTACAACTATTACGGTCAGACCGAGCTTGCGCCGTATCATACGATTTTAAAGGCCGAGGATGCCATGAAGAAGCTGGGCTCGGCCGGCATGGGCGGGCTCAACATGGAGACCCGGTTGGAGGATGTGTCGGGGCAGGCCCTCACCGATGTGGGGAATCCCGGGGAGATCTGCGGCAGAGGCCCCCATGCCCTGATCATGTACTTCAAAGATCCGGAGAAGACCGAGGCGGCCATGCGGGGCGGCTGGTTTCACTCCGGCGACATCGGGGTGCTGGATGATGACCGGTACATCTCGGTGGTGGACCGGAAGAAGGACATGGTCAAGACCGGCGGCGAGAACGTCTCCACCCGGGAGGTGGAGGAGGCGATCTACGGAGACCGCCGGGTGGAGGAGGTTGCGGTGATCGGTGTACCCCATCCGGTCTGGATGGAGGCGGTCACCGCGATCGTGGTGCTTCGCAAAGGGGAGACCATCACCGAAGATGAGATTCTGGACCGGTGCCGCAGGGAACTCGCTTCGTTCAAGATCCCCAAGAAGGTGGTCTTTGTGGATGTTCTGCCCAAGACCCCCACCGGAAAGATCCTGAAGCGGGAGATGCGAAAGAATTATAACGCCCTGTTTTCCGAATGAGGATGAGAAGGATCGAGAAGAATAAAAAGAGGAGAAGAGAATGGATTTTGCGCTGACGAGGGAGCAGTTGGAGATTCAGAAGGCGGTTCGGGATTTTGTAAAAGGCGAATTCAAAAGAGATGTCATCGACGGGTTCATCGAAAATCACCAGTACCCGGAGGCCCTCTGGAAAAAGGCCGCGGATCTCGGCTTTGTCGGCATCCATTTTCCTGAAAAATATTCGGGGCAGGGGCTGGGCGTGACCGAGAACATCCTGGTCTGCGAGGAACTCTGCCGCGGCGATTCCACTGTGGGAACCTGCCTTGCCATTGCCGATTTCGCGTCCGAGCTGATCCTCAAGTTCGGAACGGATGAACTGAAAAGTAAATGGCTGCCGAAGGTGGCAGAGGGGGAGATTCTCGCGTGCGGCGCATTTACCGAGCCGGATCACGGCTCCGACATCACCCGGATGGAGACCGCAGCCGTAAAGGACGGAGACGAATGGGTGATCAACGGCAGCAAGATATTTATCACCAACACGGGGCCCCATGCCGGATTTTTCAATGTTCTCTGCCAGACGGACCCCGATGCACAGCCCAGCCACCGGGGGCTGAGCGTCATCCTGGTGGAGGCGGACCGGACCGGCATCACCACAGCCGACGTGGGACACAAGATGGGCATCACCCTCTCCTACACGGCCGAGGTGAGCTTCAACGATGTCAGGGTTCCCCTTTCCAATCTGATCGGGGAGGAGAACAAGGGTTTCTATCAGGTGCTGGAGTTCTTCGACGAAAGCAGGATCATGGTGGCCTCCCAGGCATTGGGGATCGCACAGGGGGCCTTTGACCGGGCCCTGGCATATATCAAACAGCGGGAGCAGTTCGGAAAGAAGATCGCAGGGTTTCAGGTCTCACAGCACAAGATCGCGGACATGGCCACAAAGCTCGAAACGGCAAGGCTGTTGGTCTACAAGGCGGCCTGGAACTGCGACAAGGGAAGGATCGATCCTAAGCTGACCTCGATGGCGAAGATGGTTGCCGCGCGAACCGCGGTCGAGGTCTGCGACGAGGCGATTCAGCTTCTGGGCGGCTACGGCTATATGCGGGAGTATGAGGTGGAGCGGTTCTACCGGGATGCGAAGATCACCGAGATCTATGAGGGAACCAAGGAGATCCAGAAGAATACCATTGCGGCTGTGGTGATCGGGAAGGTTCGGTAGTGGAGGGGTTGCGGTAATAACAGCGGCCCGGAAAAGCCATCTCCTCCGGGCCGATTTCCTGCCTATGCCTTTTAAGCGGCCCCGGTTTGATCTGGTAAGACCTCGTCCCACCATATCCTTTCAAAGCCGAGAGATACCACAGCATACCGCCGAAGCCGCAGATTCTTATATCGTCGATCCAGCGCGTCTCCGTAGGTCTTTACCTGGATTCTGGCCTCTTCCATTGCCGATCGGATTTTCGGAAGGGAGTGCATGGCCTCGGCCGAGAGTCCTTTTGCCTCTTCACCGGTTATCCCAGCACCTTTGAGCCCAACAAACTTGAATTCGATGAGAATATCGTAAAGCGTAAACCGGCGCATGTCCGGACGGATGATCATGGTCAGATCGGCATACCGCCGGTCGATCTCGGCCTCCGAATCCATGATGTAGAGGATATCATTGTACAGGAGCGTCAGAAAGGCGGTTTTGAGGGTCAGCTCATTGGCCCACCGATAATCTGGGTTGTGGAAGACCTTGAAATATCGGTTTTCGATGAACTCGCACAGCGGAGCCATCTCTCCATTGGTGTAAAGCTGTTCTGCGGCTGAAATCCCATCGTCCCGATCTCCCGGGTCAGGCAGCAGCATCTCCCGGATCTGTTCCGCATAGAGCCGTTGAATCACCAGGTTGGGAACGCCCATAGAGAGTTTTCCTCCCGGAGTTTCCCCCTTGAGGGTCAGCACGCCGAAATAGTAGAGAAAGGCTGCCATGAAGCTGCTCTCACGGCTCTGGTCCGAAAGCATCTTCTGGATGCCGAACTGATCCGACAGCTCTGTAATCTCGATCTGCCGCCCTTTTCTGAACAGTTCCAACAGCATCTGCCGTCCCCGTACCATTTCCGCGATATACCTAAGTTTTGCCTCGTCTGTGGCAAGATTTGCATCCAGCATTTTCCGGGGATATTTGCAGAATCGATCCAATGCCTTTAAAAAATAGAGGGCAAGAGTCGGATTGTAGATCGGATCGATCGCCTCTCTTGCAAAGGAATAGCCGTTGTAATATTGCTTCATCATTCTGACAGCCTCTGCAGCCTCCGATTCTTCGAAGCCGCATTCCTCGGCAACCGCGCTAACCGCATCAACCATCTCGGCCTCGGTAAACCCGCAGAGATCATTCAGCTCCGCATCGAGATAGATGTTCTCTCCTATATTGTATCCGCTGGTGATGTCGCTCATCACGACCGGTGAAACCCCGGTGATGAAGATCCGGTCGAAGATCGACGCGCCGGTTCCCGATTTGACGGTTTTGAAAAGGGTGCGCAACGGCCCTTCCTCGTAGACCAGGGCTTCGTATGCGGCATTTTGGTCTCTGCGGATGCCGATCATCACCTCGTTGGCAAAATTGTCGTACTCGTCGATGAGCAGGTAGATCGGATAGGCGGTCATCCGGACTGCAGAGATCAGGGATTGGATGGAATAGAGCGCGTCATCGGGATCTATACGGATGGCAGGGATGTCAAAAGACTGATAATAGAGGGCAAACCCCTCGATCGATGCATTGATATGGTTGTGGAGCGATCTTCGGATCTCCCTGCTGCCCCCAAAGGGATCGACACAGGAAAAATCCCATCGCAGGATGAAATACCGGTTGTGAAGCGGCGTCGGATGGCTGCCGATCTTGAGATTTCCAAATAGATCGTTGAATTCCGATTTCCCGGCAACATCATAATAATTTGCCAGCATGGAGAGCAGCAGGGTCTTGCCGAACCTCCGGGGGCGCAGAAAGAGCTGATATTCACCTCTTTCCAGCAGGGGAATCCGATCGGTACGGTCGCAGTAGAAATAGCCGCTGGTGATGATCTTTCTGAAATCGGAAATCGCGTAGGGAAATTTCATTTGGGCTCCGGCAGGAAAATATTCGTAAAGTACGGTTCAATCAAATATCTACAGAATCGCTGCCGGATTTGCAATCAAAAAGAGCGGGAAGGGCTTTATCTTTCCCCTCCCGCTCTTTTCAATGGATCGGCTGAAATGCAGGACAGACGATCAACGAGCCCGGGCAGAAACGGGCGCCAAAGGCATCGCCTCCTCGGCTGCAGGCTGCGGCATCTCCCGCACATCAAGGGCCGCGGGATTCTTTTCATAGAAGCAGGGCGGCTCCAGGGTCATCCCCTCGGCCAGCCGGCCTTCTTCTTTTTTCAGGGTGTGGCGGAGATACATCCCGAGCAGCGGGGCTGTGATCCGCGCCTTCAGTCCGAAAGCGGCATAGATGTCTTTGAGAATCGATGTCAGCTTGGTCTCGATCTTTGCATTTCCCCGGTAATGGGATCTCATGGCCCAGGCCGCGGCCGCATAGGTGTTCTTCAACTGCTTTGCCTCTCTTTCGAACCGGCGGCGAATCCGCATGTCCGGATGGTTTCTGTACTTCAGATACCCGTCCAGCGTCACCCGTAAGAGGCGGGCAAGGCTCGGCCCGTTCACCTCGAAGTCCTTTTCAAAAGCCTTTAGCAGAAAACCCTCTTCAGCTCCGTCCTCGATGTGTGGGTGGCGATAGTTGAACCGGTATTGTCCGTGGGTGTCTGCAACGGGAAAGTCGGGCAGAAGGGTTCCTTTTTTCTTGTGCTCTTCGTAGAGCGGGGTTCCGGGGTTGGGGGTGTAGAGCATGAACTGGTGAAAGACCGTGTTGTGCGCGACCGCATAGTCGATCACGCTGTCGATGTTTTCGGGAGTGTGCTCCTCCATGCCGATGATGGATGATCCCAGCGCCCGAATGCCGTTGGACTGGAGGCTCTCGATCAATTCATAGGTGTCCACGCCTTTGAGCTTATGGTATTTGCTGCTCTCCCCCTCCAGCCCCATCCATGCCCAGGAGATCCCGAGGCCCACAAGCTGCTCGATGGTATAGGATTTGAGTACCCGCGCGGAGCTGAAGACGAAGATGGACCAGGACTTCTCATTCTCCTCCATCAGCTCCAGCAGTCGGAGTGCCCGTTTCCGGTGGAGCAGGAAGTTCTCGTCCATCACGAAAAAGGACTGGGTCCTGAGTTCCTTTTCGATCTCTTCCATCACCGAAAAGAGTTCATCTCCGGTCTCGAAGAAGTTGATGAAATGTCCCTTTCCGCCGAAAAGCGCGGATGTGCAGCAGAAATTGCACCCCACAGGACAGCCGACCGAGGGGATCAGGATGGCTGCGGTATCTTCGGCCTTGTCATTTGTGGCATATCCCAGCACCCGGGTGCCGAAGCCGGAGAGGGATTTGGGATGGCGGATGGGCGCATCCGGGTCCTGTTTCAGATATTTCCGGAACCAGGAGACCCCGTCACCCTTGACAAAATGATCCGCATCCACGCTCTCTTCGATGGCCGGATGGTTGACCACATGCCCCCCGATGACGATCTGGCTCCTGGGCGAGATCTCCCGGATCAGCTCGCACATCTTTTCTACCTTTCCCACATTGGGAATGATCCCGCTGATGCCGATGACATCATATTGGTGGGTCCGGATCTCTTCGATGAAGCGGTCCATCGTCGGGAAGTCGAGAAGGGTGCAGGGGGAATCGAGATTGGCCTGGATTAACAGGAGGCCAAAGGATCGATGGAACATCCGCAGGGAGAAAGGGCCTTGTGCCCGGGTCACCTGGTTGTGGTAGAGTTCCATGGGATTGACCTTGCGGCTGCCGTATTCGTCATCCACGGCATAGGGGCCGAATACACTGGTCAACAATACTTTTGCTCGGCTGCCGAGGCGGTGTACGGGGTAGGGGCTCATTTGAAATATCCTTTCCTGATGGATGCTTAGTTTATTTTTTTGCAGAAGCTGCCCTTCTATTTTCATTCTATAGACGAACTTTGCATAAAAAAAGCCCCTGACCCGGGGTTTTACCAAACTTTTACAAAGACCCCTCCCTCTTTTCATCCTTTTTCCCTGATGTTCATGGGGCATGTTGCCATTCCCCCCCATCCTGTAGTATGATGGAAGAGAAGGAAAACAGACCCGAACAGGAAAAGGTAAATGGCGCGATCCCCCTGGTTTCTGCACCCAATACTGATCTTCGTGATCTCCATCCTGGCCCTGGCCACCTCCCTCATTCTCTATATCTACTGGTATATCGAGGCGAGTACGGGCTTGAACATTTTGATGGAAAAGTTCGATCTTGATGCGGATCAGGTGCTGGCATCGGAGACCTGGATCGTCATCCTGGTACTCTCCATTCTGGTGGGAGTGATTCTCATGGGGATATTCATCATCTTTGTTTACAATTTAAAGACCCTGCAGCTATACCGGCGTCAGAACAACTTCATCAACAACTTCACCCATGAATTGAAAACCCCGGTGACCTCCCTGCGCCTCTATCTGGAGACCTTTGCCAGACACGAGCTGTCCCGGGAGAGCCAGTTGAAGTATATCGACTATATGATCCAGGATACGGTGCGGCTGAACGGAACAATCAACAGTATCCTCGATCTTGCCAGAATCGAAAATAAGAGCTATGGGGGAAATTTTCTGCTGAAAGACCTCCGTGCTGCGGTGGAGAATTTTCTGGCGGAGAATGCCCATCTGCTGGAAAAGTGTAAAATCGATATCTTTTTTCCCGATCATCAGGCTTTTTTCTATCGCATCGATCCGGTGCTTTTTGATATGCTGCTGATGAATATCGTCAACAACGCGGTCAAATATAACCGGTCCGGAAATCCGACCCTCTCCATCGGCATCAAGGCCCGGCCGGGAAAGATCCTCATGGAGTTTGCCGACAACGGCATCGGCCTCGACAAGCAGGATCTCAAGAATGTCTTCAAAAAATTCTATCAGGTAGGACATGCCGACAACATGATGGCAAGAGGCAGCGGGATCGGCCTCTATCTGGCCCAGACCGTTGCCCGATTTCACGGCGGAAATCTGAGCGCCCATAGCCGGGGGCCGGATCAGGGGAGCCTTTTTACCCTCTCTCTGCCGGACAAATATTCGATGCCGGAAGAGGATTCGGAAGAAATCGCGGAAGAGGATTTCCAAGTAAGATCGGAAGAGGATTTCCAAGTAAGGTTAGGAAGTAAGATAGGAAATAAGATCGGAGCAGGAAGAGGAAAATGGTGAACGAAAATTCTCATGCGGACAAGAAGATTCTGATCGTAGAGGATGAATACCACATTGCAGAGGGGATTCGTCTCAACCTCTCCCTACAGGGGTATCAGGCCGAGATGGCCCTGGACGGGGCCCAGGGGCTGTCCCGGTGGGAGGTGTGGGAGCCCGATCTGATCATCCTGGATGTAATGCTGCCGGTGATGGACGGGCTCTCGGTCTTGAAAGCGGTCCGGGAGAAGAACGAAAAACTGCCGGTTCTGATTCTTTCGGCCAAAGGGACCCCGGAGGATCGGGTGCAGGGGCTTTCCTGCGGCGTGGATGACTACATGGTCAAGCCCTTTGTCCTGGAGGAGCTGCTGCTGCGGGTGGAGCGGCTGCTGACCCGGGTTCATTGGGCCCGAGCCGAAATGGAGGAGAGCCCGCGGGATGCCTCCGGGAAGCGGTTCCGGTTCGGGGAGAACGAGGTGGATCTGGAGACCGCAGAGGCGGTCTGCGCACAAGGGGAGATCCGCCTGACAGATCAGGAGTTGAAGCTGTTGAGCATCTTCGTCGAAAACCCGGGAAGGCCCCTTCCCAGAAAGCTGCTGCTGGAGGTGGGCTGGGGCTATTCCCGGTTCTCCTCCACCCGGACCGTGGACAACTTCATCGTGCGGCTGCGGAAATACTTCGAACCGGAGCCGAAAAATCCCCGATACTTCAAGAGCATCCGATCCAGAGGGTATCTCTTCGACCCGGGAGGCGACCTCTAGGGATCAATCTCCGATAAACCGGCTCGGTATGCAGGCTTTACAGGTTCCGGAGCGAAACCGGGCCGCGTCCGACAGGCTAAGCACGCCCTTGATTTCCAAAGGATCGTCCCCGTGGACGAAAAAGCGCTGGACATCCCTGATCAGCATCTCCCGCAATGCATCCGCAAGCAGATCCTCTCCGTTGCAGGAGAGAACCGGGGAGCCCATGATCTCGGCCGCCGGCCTTTCCGGCCTGCAGCCATGATGAAAGGCAAGGATCAGGTCCGTTTTGGAGATGACGCCGGCCGGTTTTCCGGCGATGTCTGTGAGCAGCACCGCGCCGAAGGTGTGGGCCGAGAGCACCTCGATGGCCTCGGAAATCGGCGCGGCCGCGGCAGAAGATATCACAAAGGGCGTCATGGCTTCTTTCACCCTTGCCCGGTTCTCGTCTGAACCTTCTGCCGATGCCCTGCGGTGCCCTTTTTTGCAGGTGCTGCAGTACCGGTAGAGGAGGCCCACAATATCGGGATAGGAGAAGGTTCCGATCACCGCATCCGATGTGGCCCCCTGCACAAAGAGCCGGTGAACCCGATGCTCCCCCATCCGCTGAAGCCCGGCCTCGATCTCCTCATCCGGATAGCAGAAAAGGGGCGGGGCCGCCATGATTTCCCCCAGTCTCGTCTCGACGGGCAGGCCCCCATAGAAGGCCGCCATGATATCGGTCTTGGAGACCACGCCGCAGGGAGATTCCTTTTGGTCCGTAACCAGCAGTGCCCCGGCCTTGAATTTGATCAGGTGGTTGATCCCCCGGGCCAGGGTCTGATCCGACGAAAGCCGAATCACCAGCCGGCGCATCGCCTCCTTCACCCGCATCCCCGACAATACACTTCGCTTTCGAACCGTGGTCATGGCGGCTATTCTCCGATATCGGGCGCGTCCGTGAATTTCTTCAGCAGACTGTAGAAGACCGATGTCCGGTAGATGATCCCCACCACCTCTTTGTCGTCCACCACCGGAATCCGCCGCATATGCTGCTTGATCATGATATCCACCACCCGAAAGACATGGGTGTAGGGCGTCACCGTCACCAGATCCGTGGACATGAGATCCTTCACCTGCACCCGCTTGACGCTCTCCAGCCGCTCGTCAAAGAGATCTCCGGGGTCCAGATCCTCCATCTCGCCCCAGATGTGGATGTGTTTGGGCTGGATAAAGAGCAGAATGTCATACATGGAGAGCATCCCCACGAGCCGATCCTCTTCATCGGTAACCATCAGGCCGAAGATCTTCTTGCCTTGGGCCTGGCTTGCGGAATATAACTGTTTCACCGCCTCCAGCACCGTATCGTCGGGCTTCAAGGTGTGAAATCGGTGATCCATGATGTCCCGGGCATACATAAAGAGCGCCTCCTTTTTTCTACGGATTCATCTCATAGGCATCCACCAGAGCATAGACATCCTGCCAGATCCTGTCAAAGCGCTCTTTGTCCACGACCGGTTTCCGGATCATCTTCATGCAGAGATCCATCTGCTGCTGTGTGCTGCTCGGCTTGGAATGGATCTGGAGGGCAAAAGTGGAAAAATCCCGCACCATGAAGTCGAAGATCCGATCCAGAAGATCATCTTTGACGCCCTCCATCTTCGACTTTTCGATGATGAGCTGCCCGTAGGCCACCAGAGTGAAAAGCTCGCCCAGGCTCAGCAGGAAGTCGATGTCTTTGGCCTGCTCTTTGCTCGGAGGCGCGGTCATGAGAAATTCCACCAGCACCTGAATCTGCTCCTTGAAGATATCGGCATTGGGCAGGTTTACGCTCTCATACGCGGTCTTGTAATCGTGGAAACGGATTTTCCCCAGCCCCCGTGTATGACCCTGTTTGAAGAGGAAATCATCGTTTTCGGGCTTGTCTTTTTTTCCGATCTCCGGAAATTCGGCCGGATTGAAGAAGTAGTTGGCCATGAACTTCACGATGAGCGCCATATTGACATGCACGGTTCCCTCCAGCTTGGGCAGGGCACGGATATCTTTTGCCGCGTTTTCGAAATAGACATCCTTTTCAAAGCCCCGGGCCGCGATCACATCCCATAGTTCGTTGATCACGGTCTCGCCCTCGGTGGTCACCTTCATCTTCACGATGGGGTTGTAGAGGAGATACCGCCGGTCCTCGGAGGAGGCCCCACGCATGTAGTCGATGGCACGGGAAGCGAATATCTTCATGGCCGAAAGCCGGGCATACGCATCGGTGAAGAGCCCCCGGATGTGCGGGAAATCGGTGACGAATTTTCCGTAGAGGTTCCGATGCGCGGCATGGTTGACGGCCTCGTAGAAGGCATGGGTGCAGATGCCGATGGATGCCCAGCCCAGGTTGAACTTGCCCACGTTGACGGTGTTCAGGGCAGAATCCCACGCATCCTGACCTGTGGAGAGGATCTCCTCATCGGTGATCGGGTAGCCGTTAAGCGCATACTCGGCCACAAAGCTCTGCCAGTCCACCACGTTTTTGACCAGGTCATAGTTCGGGTGCTTGGGATCGGCCGCGAAAAAGACATACTCGTCGGTCTCGGAGTTCTTGCCGAAGGTGGAGACGAGCGCGGCCTCATTTGCATTGCCGATGTAGTACTTTCCGCCGTCGGCCACATATCTGCCCTCTCCCAGGGGGGTGAGGGCCATCTCCGAAGAGTAGAGATCCGCGCCGTGGGTTTTTTCCGAAAGGCCGAAGGCAAAGATCCCGCCCTCTTCCAGAAGAGCGGCCGTCTTCTTCTTGATGGCCTCGTTTTCGCTCATCCAGATGGGCCCCAGCCCCAGGATCGTCACCTGCCAGGTGTACCAGTAGGCCAGGCCGTAGAAGCCGAGGATCTCGTTGAAGTCGCAGATCCGGAAGGTGTCCCACCGGGCATCCTTGTCATCGCTGTACTGAGAAGGGGTGAGAAGCCGGGAAAAGATTTGGTTCTCCTTTACGAAATCGAGAAAATCTGAGTACCAGACCCTGTCGTGGTAGTCCTTCTTGAGCTTCTCTTTGCCCATATTCTCGAAAAACGCGATGGTCTTCTCCATGATCTCGCGGGATGCGCTGTCCAGGTGCTCGAAGCGCTCTTTTTTGGGGTTGAGCAGCATTTTTTTTCCTTTCTGAATGATCATTCATTTTTAAAAGTCCTACGAGGGTGTAAAGGGAGAAGCGTCCGGTGTCAAGGAAAAACCGTTGAATGGCTTATTATGGATCGGATTTTCACTGTCAGTTCATTTCAGGTGGTTTGAAATGTGCTTCATCACATCATCATTTGAAATCAATATTCTCTTTTTTTTGTTCCCAAGACTTTATATTTGCAACTGCGAACTCCCAGTCCATGAGATCATCTTCCCATTCAAAATTCTCTTCATTTTCCATTGCATCGACCCGGGCCTTGAATTCTTCGAAACTGCAATTGTACTTCTTTATGAAATGGCGGTCTTCTGCTCCATATTTATTGATCTTTTCCTGAACCATGTTCAAAGCATAGTTCCGGAGCAGATAAACCGGAGAGACAGCCATGTCTTTATAGATGTGTAGCAAAGACTCCGGAATCTCAATTTTGGTATAGAGTTCCTTTTCCATGATGAGCCCTTTCTTTCGGCTTTTCAGTTGATCAATATTTGTCCGAATCAGTCCGGCCATTGTCTGGTGCAAAGTCGAACTCCCATTTTTTCACGAACTGCACCTGAAAGACATGCCCTGCCTCCCGGAGAAGCAGATCGATTTCCGGATAACCGCGAACCTCCCGCTGCATCCGCTCGTAAACAAGACCTGCGCCCTTCATTCCATCCCATCCAGCAATGCCGAAATCTCCTTCGGAGAAGGCAGAACCCCCTTCAGCTCTTCCGGCAGGCGTTTCACGACGCGGTAAGTCGCTACTCCAATAGGCTTTCGTGCATCATGCAGCGCATATTCGACGACGGTCCGATTCTTTTCCTTGCAGAGAATGATGCCGATGGAGGGGTTCTCCTCGGCCTCCCGCACATGCCGGTCCAGCGCGGTCAGGTAAAACTGCATCTTGCCGAATTGGTCTGTCCCAGCAGGGTCCTTTCATAGCTCCCGTTTTCGGTCTGATGGATGAGGATGTTTTTGGTCCAGCCGAATTTGCGGGTCATGCGGATGTAGAATTCTCTTTCAAGAGCGTCCTTGCAGCGTTCAAGGATGATCAGGTTATGGCTCCAGCCGATTTCTCGCACCATTGGTGCGAGTTTTTCCGAATTTTCATATGCGCCGAAAAAAGCCTTCATCCGCCAGAGATTCGACGCTGAAAAGCCCCCGACCCCAGGAAATTCCGATTGCAGATCCGAGGCGAGCTGCTGCACCACAGATTTTCCCCATCCTTCATCCTTCTGCCGTTCAAGAATCATCCTTCCAATGTCCCAGTACAGTCCCACCAGCTCTTTGTTGACCGATTTGAGCGCCGAATACTGGGCCGAGCGGATGCGAGCTTTGATGTCGGCAAGAACGCCCGGATAATCGTCGGGAAGCTTTTTGAAATCTTTACGCATATCCATCAAACCTGCTCTTCGTTTTCCATTGCTATATTTCGGGCATTTTCGGTTTTTCCGTTGTCAGGATCGAGTGCTGTGGATATCCTACCACCGCTGCAACTTTTTGCCAATCCTTAGATGGGCATTGAAATCTCATCAGTTGTAATAGTTTTTCTTGACTTGTGTCCAAATATAATCATAATTCCTCCATCGTAACCGTTTTTCTGCCGTCCAGACAAGGGTTGACAAAAACGGCCTTTCAGGGCATGTTGAGCAAAAGATGACCCAATGAACCGGGTCATATGACAAAAATGGAGGGAAGTCCATGAGCCATATCCGCCGACTTTTCAGATAGCGAAAAATGAATAAGCATATCTACACCATTATTATCGGCCTGCTTCTCGCCATTCTCCTCGTCCTTTTTGCCTGCAATACCCAAAAGAAATCCGATGCCGAACAGTCTGATAAGGATGGACAAGGAAACGATATACGGACAAATCCGGTGATAGATCCGATTTCAAATCCTGCCCCAGATTCATCCCCCATCAGCCAGTACACCGTTCATGTCATCCGCCGGCTCCCCCACAACGGCGACCGAACCTTCACCCAGGGCCTTGAAATCCACGAGGGATACCTCTACGAAAGCACCGGCAGAACCGCAGAGACCGCGCTGAAGAAGATCGATATCGAGACCGGAGAAATCCTTTTTCAGCAGAACCTCGAGGAATACTTTTCCCAAGAGATGTACTTCGGAGAGGGGATCACCATCTGGGAGGAGAAGATCATCCACCTCTCCTGGCAGAAAAAGATCGCTTATTTTTATACCCTCGACTTTAAAAAGACCGGCAGGGAATTCCATTATGATACCGAAGGCTGGGGCCTCACCCACAACGATAAGTTCCTGATCATGAGCGACGGCTCCCGATTCATCCACTTCAGGGACCCGGAAACCTTTGAAATAAAAAGAACCATCGATGTCGGCGTCGAAAACCTCAACGAGCTGGAGTATGTAAAGGGCAGCATCTATGCCAACATCTGGTTCGAAGACTTCATCCTGGTCATCGACGAGATCTCCGGAACCGTCACCGGAAAGATCGACGCATCGGAGCTGCTCTGCTCACAGCTCAATAAGCAGACAGGCGCGGTACTGAACGGGATCGCCTATGACAGCCGGTCAGATACATTCTACATCACGGGGAAGAAATGTCCCGATATCTACGAGGTGACGTTTGAAAAGAAGCAGAACGCCCTCATCACCGGCCATCGTCACCAGGATTTCCCAAACCTTTCGGGGTCGTCATAACTGCCCGAAGTCCTGACTGATTTAAAGCGTAAGGCCGGATATTTTAGCGGTAAAATCCGGAAGCCCATATCCAGATATATACGAACTCAGTGTAAATTCCTTTGAACCGCTCTTCAGATCACGAAAGACAATTGTATACGCAAGAGGAATGCCGACAGGGAAAACTTTATATTCTACTAATTCCGAATTTTTAAAACCATATCTGTTTCCATTGTTATCAACAAGATATGACCTTTCTTTTGGATTGTAAATTTTCATTTGGCCGTTATCGTTTTTGGTTTTATTGACAAATTTTAATTTCAGTACAAGTCCTTCCTCTGTACGGTCGAAAGACAATACATCTATTCTGACGGCATCATTCTCATAGAAAAGCTTCTGATTTTGGTCATTTCCTCTACCTGACCCCTGGTTTGAAACCGTAGTCGTCGGCCCAACGTTTCCCGGATACTTTGTATTACTGATCATTGCAACGATATCCGGCGTCTTGTTGAAACTCACCTCAGCAGCCGTCAACGCCAATCCTTTCTCCACATCGACCATCCGCGCCCGGATGGCAAGGCTGTTGCCCATATCCGATACGCTGCCCAGCAGCACGATCTCACTGCCGAGCAACTTTCCCAGCCGCTGGGCCGTGGAGATGTCAATAATGCCCGAATGGTTCAATTGCTGCTGCTCCATAACCTGATCCAGTTTGGACCGCTCCACGACCTGGAATCCCTTCTGCACGAGCTGAACCGACATGCTTTCGTAGACATTTCGGGTAAAAAGGTTGAACCCGTTTCCATACGGGAATTCGATAAGGGCGATCGTATTGACTTTTTTGACCACAGACGGCTGAACCGGGGGAGGAACCTGGGGTCTTCGGGCCGGCCGTTCGCTTTCGCCTGTGCCCCCATCTTCCGACTTCATCGGATCATAGAGAATCTTCAGTTTTGCCCAGGTGGATGCATCCACGGTGCCGGTCTCCGGAAGCCTGGAGAATTTCTGAAACCTTCGAACGGCATCCGACAGTCTCGACAGGTCATCTTCCCGGTAGGGGCCGGGGGAGAATCCGCCGCTTTCCAGACGCCTGAACACCGACTGCAGATCGATGCCCTCCACCTCGATGACGGTATCCGCATAGGAACGGACATCGGGCGTAGGCTGCGGTGTACTCACAGGGGATATGTTGTTCGTCTGATAGACCTTGTCATTTTTTTGGATCGGCTCGAAGATGGCCGTTGCAACGGCATGCGAAAATTCCTTCCGCACCTTCGTGATCTGGATGATGCCTACGGACCGTTCCTTGTAATAGTGCTTTCCATCCACGATCATCACATCCCCCAGGCGGACCACTTCGAATTGCGCCCCTTCATACACCGAATCCTTTTCGCCCAGATTGATGTAGATGATGTCGCCGTCTATGCCGATGACTTTTCCGGATGTCGTGGATGTCAGTTTGTCTGCCAGTTCCTGAATTTTGGCGGTGAATTCGGGCTGAGCAGCAGCAGTATGAACGAAAATCAGGACAAGCAGAGCCGTAAAGATTAAATATCCCCATCTCTCTTTCTTCATCTTTTATCCTCCTTGATTTTTTAATAGATCAAACAGATCAAATGGATTACGACAAGCATCTGCCAAAGCCATCATTATTACTTTTTTCTCTCAGAAATTATGAGAAGAATTCATTTAGGCAGAATTACATGTCTCCTTCAGGGTCATAAAGCATCTTCAGCTTTGCCCAGGTTTGCCTGTCCAAGACGCCGCTCTCATCGAGATTGGCAAATTTCTGAAATCGCTTAATCGCCTACGACAGCCGCGTCAAATCCTCCTTCCGAAGAAAACAAAATAACAGACAAAAAGTACTGTTCCCAGAATCAATTCAATTCTTTTTAAACCCTATACATCATCTTGGTCTCCATTGAATTCAAAGTCAAAAATCAATAAAGCAATCTTTTTACTGTGTTCAATAGTCCGGTAAAAATTATCAACCCTATCGAATAATTACTGGAGTATTGGCATCACACTGAATTTTTACCGGACTATTGACATCAGGCTGACTTGCAAAAAAATCGAGGCCGCCTCTCATGAGCTGCTTAACTTCGAAAGAATCGCAGCATAATTTTTACCGGACTATTGCTGTGTTTTAATTACGGGAAAACTACGAAACTGAACAGAAAATCGCTGCTCTCCTTCAGAAGTCCAACAACCGAGATCAAATCTTGGGATAATTTTTGCTTCTGGATGCATATTTCCAAACCTTAGACTTGCCATCGTTGGTACATCTGTAACCATTAATGCCGTAACATAACCAGGGCTTTTGTTACCAGCAATTTTTTTACCGGCAAGCAAAACATGTTCCGGCCAATGTTCAACGCCATTATCATCAACTATCCTTGTTATGGGCCGATTAGTATGATAGTTGTTGTATATTGCTAAATCTTTATCCTTTTCGTTACTTGTAATATAGATATGTATCATCAATTGCTGCCCGGACAATTCGCAGCTCTGAATCTCAAAAGAGAATCCTTGTGCTTGTTGAACAACAGGAAAACCTTTTGACGAAATATTGCCAACGCTGCCGCCGCCGATGACGGCAGTTCCGGAAATCCTTGATTCTTCTCGCATCAATGCTAAAATATCAGGGGCCTTTCTGATCTCCACCTCTGCGGCAGTCATTGCCACCCCTTTTTCCACATCAACCAGCCGGGCACGAATAACTGCATTATTTCCGACATCGGTTATAGTCCCCAGAAGTGCCGCCTCGCTTCCCAGCAGTTTACCCAATTTCTGTGCAGTAGAGATGTCCACCAACCCGGAATATGATATATTCTGCTCATTCAATATCTTTTGCAGTTGGGATCGCTCGACTACCTGATAGCCTTTTTGAATAAAATATACGGAAAGACCCTCGTATACATTTTTTGTGAAATCGTTGAAAGAATTACCGTGGGGAAACTCCGTAAGGACAATCTTATTGACTTTTAAGACCCCCGGTACTTGGGAGGATGGATTGAAGGGATGAGTTGCTTTCTTATTGTCAGGTCCCAGTGGGTCATATAGAAATTTCATCTTTGCCCATGTCGCTGCATCCAATTGTCCATTTACCGTCAGGTGTGCAAATTTTTGAAATCGCTTGATCGCTTCCGATAACTGAGTCAGATTCCTTTCGTCATAATGACCCGGTGAAAATCCTCCGTTTTTCAGCCGTCGGTGAACCGATTTCAGATCAACACTTGGAACAGCGATAAGTCCTTGTCCTATTCCTGTCGAATCAGAACGCCCTTCCGGAGAAATGATATTTTGCTGATATACTTTGTCTCCCTTCCGAATCGGCATGAGGGCTGCAATGGGATTTGCCAAGGACATATTTCTCCTGACTTTTGAAACCTGAATCTTTCCAACAGGCTCTTCTTCATAATAGGGTTTCCCATCCAGCATCATGACATCCCCCGGGCGAACGACTTCATAAACAGAGCCTTCAAAAACAGAATCTTTCTCTCCCAGATTGATGTAGACGACATCATCTCTTACATCAATAACTTTACCGGAAACAGACGAAGTAAGTTTATCCGCCAATTCTTGAATTTTTTGGGTCAACTCGCTTTGGGCAGCAGAATTTCCAGGAGATATAACCACAAACAAGAAAATTGCAAAGCTAAGGAATAAAGTTAAAATTCTTTTCTTCATGTTCCTTTCCTTTCTCGAACAATTCAATTTACCCTCAATGCCAATGAATCGGTATCAAACCCTTTGATTGAAATCGAAAGATCCTGCGGCGGTGTCCTTAGAATAAGATCGGCCAGAGTTTTGCTTTGTCCGGCAAAACGAACCAGATATCTCGCCTCTCCGCTGTTGAAGGATTTCAAATCCACCTTTTTGACCCCAAAAAGCCTGCTCAGATGCTTCGTGAATTGTTGCACCGTATCATATGAACCTGTTTTTGCACTTAAGGAAATGGTTTTTCCGCTTGTCAGCTCCCGGCTCCACTTCTCACTGACCGATCCGATCAACTTCGAAGCAAGGACCTCGGCGGCCTGTTGATACGCCTGTTTCAAGGCGGCATCCTCATTCAGTCCGGCTCCGTTGGAAACCGCGCTTTCCGCTGCAATCACCTCTTGCGTGCTTCTCCGGATCGCCTTTGCATCCAATTTTGCAACAACCCCGTGAAAACCCGTGTTTCCAACCACATTTCTGTTCGTGATCCTGCCTTCTGTTTTTACAATGACATCCGGTGGGGTTTCTGCATTCTCATCAACGACATAAAAGCCCTTTGCACTGAATATACGCTTGAGGGCAGGGATCGATTCGGAATGCTCCAGCCCCTGATCCTCTCCGCGGATCTCGACCACCGGATTGCCGACCGCATCCAGCAGTATCCCCAGGGCCGTCAGGTCATCTTTTACCGATTCACCGGAGACCATGACCAGAACCGTGACGCTCAAAATCTCCGGCTGCTCTCTCAGCTCAAGGATCTTATACTCTTTTACATATCCTCTGGTTTTGCTCAACACGGAGCGATCGATGGAGACATAGTTTTGGGTAAAACTTTCCGCGGTGATGTAAGCGCCCATCACTTTGGTAATGGCCGTGCTGAAGGCTTCCTGAAGGGCCCGTTCCTTTGCCTGAGGCGTATTTCCCTCATAGATCACGGCCTCTCCCATCACAGTGACGGATTGATCCTTCTCCGCACAGAGCGCCTTTACAGGAATTGCCGCCATTACCGCCAGAAAAAAGATGATCAGAAGATTGGCTTTCATAGCATTGCATCCTCCAATAAATAGTTGTCAAACAGATCGTTCTTCTCCAGCCGGTCTCCTTTTTGCCGGTACCGGCCCGCGGTTTCAAAATCCCCTATCCTCTGGTAGATTTCCGCCAGCGCCCGAAACGCATCCATATAATAGGGGCCTTCCGCGGCCGATCGCTTCAACAGGATGACGGCCTGCTCCAGTTTTCCCGATGCCATGTAGCAGAGGCCCAGATAGTGACGGGCATTTCTGCCTGAGCCCTGATCCTTTGCGAGCCGCTCGAAGATCCCGATCGCCTTTTCCGTAATCCCCTTTTTCATGTAAGCCCGTCCCAGACCCAGCAGAGCCCTCCGGTTGCCGGGATCTGATGCCACTATCTGCCGGAAAAGATGCTCGGCGTCATCGTAACGGTTCAGGGCCAGCCAGGTCTGCCCCAGATTGTTTTGAACTCCGATCTTATCCGCTACAGAGGGCAGGGCAGCCCTGTAAGCTTCCGCGGCTTCTCCGTACCGGCCCAGCCTGAACAGCGCATTGCCCGTCCAGAAGAAGAATGCCGAAGGATCTTCATCCCTTCGGGCCGATAAAAACGCCGACAGCGCCTGTTCGTACTTTTTCAGGCCGTAAAAGCTCTTTCCCCGGACAAGGGCGAGATCCGCCCCCTTTCCCCCCAGCGCCTCTGCCTTATCCGTTTCCAGAAGCGCTTCTTCGAAAAACCCCAGAGAGAGGTATTCTTCGCCCAACAGCCGATGATCCATCTCTGTGACCGCATTCCTCAGCCGAAAATGCATCAGCTCTTTGCGGCCTTCATCGATGAGCCAGAGATCTTCCCCCCCGAATGCAAAGCGCTTGGGTGTTTTGAAAAGGCTTTCGTAGAGGGGGAAACGGCCCTTCAGCTCCAGATCGGTTGAAAGATAGAAGAGATGCCTGCCCAGTGCATCCGTAAGATAAAGGTAGCCTTCGGGCCCCATGTTCATGTCTGCAATCTTGATATAGGTTTTGTCAGCCGTTTTCAAAAGAGGCCCTTTTGAAATGATCTTCCCTCCCCTGATTTTGATCAGATCCACACGATTTTCATCCAGACAGATCGTGGTTTCCGGCCCCATGGAGAGGCAATCTGCAATGTCTCCCCCGTAACTCTTTCCAATATCCCTCACAAAGACGGTATTGTCTGCCATAGAGAAGATCAGCAGCTTTTTTTGCCCGCTGTCCCAGACGGCCGTTTGACCATCCGGCATTTTCGATATGGAGACGAGCCGGTCCAGGGCAAGATGGGTATTGCCGAAAACTCTTACGATCGGGCCGGCCGGTTGGGTGACGATAATTTCATGCCGATATGGATAGGCGATCCACAACCGTCCTTCTTTATCTGCTTCGATGGATGCCGGACCAATTAAACGCTCTTTTTCCCGGAGCCTGATGGGAACAGGCGCGAAGGATTTTCTCTCCGCCTGTAGATGCCAGAGATCCGAAGAGGATGGGTCGATGATGAAGATTCTTTGATCCGGCAGAACCGCAAGATCCGTATCGACGCCGAACCCTTCCATGTCGAAGGCTTCTATCCATTCCAGATAGAGGGTGCCGGCCTCCGATGCCGGGACCCGGGGAACAGTTCCCGCAGCAATGACAAAGCATACGGCTGTGACAAGATATAAAATGACAGGATCTGTTTTTCGACGAGGTGACATGCAAAATTCTCCGGAACCGGGGTTGTTCGATGCGAATCATGAAAGTACAGACAGGCGGGGGGGCTTTTGAAAAGGATTCAAAAGCCCCTGCCGGCTCAGTCGATCACAATTACAACCCGGGTCTCCTTTAAAAATCCGGTCTGATGATCCGCCTGCAGAATATCTTCGCCGTCTTCCTCTTTCAATACCAGGTCAACCCTGTTTTCTCCATCGACATCGGCTGCCTTTATCAGAAGCGGATTCTCCCCGATTCGGGACAGCTTTCGTGCCTGGCCTACATCTTTTCTGTAGGCGCAGAGACCGTCGGATACCGCGGCATTGGGATCTGCGACACCGAGGCTGTAGATGATTTTTCCGCCGGCAGTTTTAATGGTCGGATATATTGCGGCAGAGACTTTCAGGCCTTTTGCATCGATGACAAGGCCCGTAAACAGGATTTCGGTTTCCGGGGCAGCCTCCGAAGCTCCGGCCGGCTTCTCTTCTCCGGAATCTTCTGTTGTCAGACTTCTATCTGCATCCCGGCCCTCTGCCCTTTGCTTCATCTTCTGCCCGGCTTGGGGGCGGGTCACTCTGGTGACAATGCCGATTTTATTTACTTTACTCATTTCAAAGGGCAAAAGGGCGGCGCTGATCCCGTTCTCTCCATGAATCGGCATGCTCATCTTGATCTGATAGCTGCCGTCTGCTGCCTGGCGAAGTTCCTCGACCACCGCATTTTTGACCAACCCGGAGACCCGGGTGTTGACCACATGGTTTTCGTTGATGAAGTTGCGCGTGGTGGACTGCGAATCGACGCGCACCTCTTTTATGGTTTCCAGAAGGCGGGCCATTGCGGTATCGATAGCGGCCCGTTTCGCCCGGACCCGGGCCTGTGCGGGGCTTACCGCGTTCTGAGGCGGCACCCCGTCACCCACAGCATAAACGACATTGTTTTCCCAGTCGATATAGCCGATCATTTCATCTTCCAGACTGCTGACCTCCTGGACCACCTGATCACCGCTTTCCATTTCGATTTTCAGCGGTTTCGGATCCTGGGCAAAAGCAGTTGTGCTGAAGACCATGCCGACAATGGCAGCCATAGCCAAAACGATTCCCGTTCTTTCAGATTTTGCTGTTTTCATGAATGTTCCTCCTTTTCCGGTTTGGCGTTCATTTTTTCTCCCCTCCATACCACGGCCGGTGCAGAACTTCAAGGGCGATAATGACCGCGGAAGCGGACTGACGATTTTTCTTTGTCCCCGTTCATACTCTATTCGAATTACATACAAATATGATTTGACATCCCATCCTTTCAATGGTAAGAGATTTTCTAATAAGAAAAATGAGAAACTGATAAATATCTAAACCCGAGTTTTTTTAAGATGATTTCCGATAAATATGAGCATGAGGAGATGTTGGACATGAAATCAAGGGCCGCATTGTTTTTGGCTATTTTTGCTTGTCATTTATAGTTTTCGATAAGACAGGAGCCTCAGCAGATTTGGTAGGAAATTTCATAAGGCATAAGGTTGATCAACATCCAAACAAAGGAAAAAGGAGCTGTCATGATCAAAAAATGTTGTGCGATTCTTGTTTTTCTATTTATCCTTTTGAGCATCAGCCTGACGGCCTTTGCAGAAGACAGAAAGCCGGTGGTCATTCCCGGAAAGACCTTTCTTCCCCTGAAGGTTCTCACCCGTCCCTTTGCCAATATCTATCAGAATCCGGATGAGAGCAGCGCTATCATCAAGGAGAATGTTAAGGTCTTCCAGTCCTTTTTTGTCTATACCCGCCCCGATGTCAGTATTTCCGAGATCGCGGCCGAAGGATGGTATGAAGTCGGAGAGAACAACCGCGGCGCGGTGATCGGCTGGATGAAGGCCGATGATGTCATGGAATGGAAGCAGACCATGTGCCTGGCCTACGAACACCCCTCCGGAAGAAAGCCGGTGCTGATGTTCGAAGATCTTTCCGCACTTAGAGACCTGGTGAAGATGCCGGGCGAGGATCGGATCAGCAAGGCCAATACCTACTATGACCAGATCAAGTCGGGCAAAATTCCCTCAGACTTTCCCGTCATCTCCATGGAGCCCGAGGATGCCATAGATATCAGGGATAAATTCTATCTGCTTCCGATCCTCGAACATGCAGCCATTGAAATCGAAGGCCGGGAGGGCAGACTGCTGAAAATGGCCGCTGCCACCCAAAGCGGCATCGGCGGACAGACATTGAAAGAGAATCCGGAAGCTTTCACTCCCGAAAAGGATACGTCCGGGGACGCCTCCAACCCCGAAGCGGAGATGTTCAAAAAGCTGAATATGGACATAGTCTATGTGGTTGATATGACCGGCAGCATGGACCCCTATATCAAGGCTACACTGGATGCCATCAAAAACATCTCTTTGAAGGTGTCGAAGGATGCCGAGATCGCAGAGAGCGTCCGTTTCGGACTGTGGGGCTATCGGGACTCCATGGACATTCCGGGGATCGAGTTCACGACGAAGAATTTCACGCCCGAAATGCAGAAAGTGACGGATTTCGAAAAGACCCTGGCGGGGGTGGAAGTCGCCAAGGTCGGCAGCAAGGACTATGAAGAGGATGTCTTTGCGGGGATGGACAAGGCCATGCAGGAGACCGAGTGGACCGAAAACGCCCTGAAGATGATCATCCTGTTGGGAGATGCGCCTTCCCACGCCCCCGGCCACAAATGGAACCACTCCGGGCAGAGTGCGGAAACCCTGCGGACATTTGCCGACGACAACAAATACAACATCTTCGCCTTTCATATCAAGGACCCCCGGGCAAAAGACTACTGGGATGCGGCCGAAAGGCAGTTCAGAACCCTTTCTTTGAACAGGGGCGTGGATGAAGCGACCTACTGGTCAGTTCTCTCCAATGATATGGATGCCTTTGGAAAGGCTTCCAAAGAGATCGCAGATTCCTTTGTCACGCTTTTGAAGGATGTCAAAGTCGGCAAGGTGACCTATGACGAGATCAAGGATACGGCCGATTTGGGCACAGCCGGGCCGGAGCCTCAAAAGGCGGAAGCGGCCGGTGATGCCGGGGAAAAGGCGAAAAAACTGGGGTATGCGGCCCTGGTGGACTGGATCGGAAAGGAGAAAAACACCCCTGC
Organism: Desulfobacteraceae bacterium; assembly: GCA_011390135.1. Lineage (GTDB taxonomy): Bacteria > Desulfobacterota > Desulfobacteria > Desulfobacterales > JAABSP01 > JAABSP01. The sequence goes on from JAABSZ010000001.1 coordinate 28,803, forward strand.
GCCGGCCGATATCATTGCATGGGTCACGGACAAGGATCTCATCGATCCGGCCATCCCCTCCATGGATGTCCGGGTGTTGATCAACAAAAAACAGATCGACTCCCTCCGGACGATCCTCCAGGAGGTGATGACCGCGGGCCGGCGGGGACTCATCGGCGGCGAGAAGTTCTTTGACGCGCTACAGGCCATTCCCTCGGCAGCGGCCCGGGGCGGAGAGCAGATCCGCAGCGCCGCATCCCTGGCCGAAACGGGCCTGCTTCCCGAATTCATGACCGATCTGCCCTACCGTAGCCAGGTCATGACCATGAGCAACGAACTCTGGGGCAGTTGGTCCATGGATCAGCAGGAGGAGTTTTTAAACCATGTGGATGCAAAGATCAAATTGTACGTCGCGATCCACAATGAACCCGATGGCTGGATTGCTCTTCATCCGGGAGATGATCCGGATGAGCATGTCTATCCGCTGAGCCTGACCGCGCTGCCGTAAATCGGTCTTTGCAGGGCGGCATTGGGCTGTCCTGCACAATGCCGGTCTGTCTTCATCCATTCAAACAGAGAGTTTCCTGCAATGGCAGTCGAGAATGCTTTTTCCCTTCGAAACGTGGTAAAGGAAAGAGAGAAGGGCGGCAATCGCTTCGAGCTGATCGTCGAAGAGTTTGAAATCGGTGCAGGGGAGTTCGCGGCCATCATCGGGGCCAGCGGATGCGGGAAGAGTACCCTGCTGGACATGCTCGGCCTGGCCCTGAACCCGACCCGCGCGGATACCTTCACCATCCGGATTCCGGGCCGGAATATCGAATATGAGATCATGGGCCGGAGCGAACCCCGTCTGGCCGATATCCGGAAGAAGCATATCGGCTATGTGCTGCAGACCGGGGGGCTGCTTCCCTTTCTGACGGTTCGGGAGAACATCTTTCTGCCCTGTGCCGTCAACGGCATGGCCGGTATGGAAGATCATGTGGACGCGCTGGTGAAGCGGCTGAAGATCGACGATCAGATGCCCAAAAAGCCCCAGTATCTTTCCGGAGGGCAGCGCCAGCGGGCCGCGATCGCCCGGGCCCTCTCCCACCGGCCGCCCATCGTTCTCGCGGACGAACCCACGGCCGCGGTGGACAAGCCGACGGCCCAGGAGATCATCGACAATTTCAAGTCCCTGACCCGCGAGATGGGCGTCACCGTCCTGATGGTCACCCATGATCTGCAGCTCGTGGAAGGGACTGCGGACCGGATGTTCACCTTTGCGGTGGACAAAAAGAGCGATCAATTCACGCGCTCCGTATGTTTCGAGAAAAGGGGCGGAGGAGAGGAATGAATATGCGCCGTTCTTCGGGCAGTACCATCGGCGGGATCGTCTTCAAACTCTCGCTGAAGGATCTGAAACACGAGTGGATTCTGACCCTGTGTCTGATCATGGCCATCTCGGCCGTGCTGTCGCCGCTGCTGCTCCTCTTCGGCCTCAAGTTCGGCATCATTGCATGGGCCCGGGATTACCTGACCCAGGACCCCCGGTACCGGGAGATCCGGCCACTGACCAGTAAATCCTTCGCGCCCGAATGGTTCGAGGAGATGGAACAACGGGAGGATGTGGCCTTTATCGTTCCCATGACCCGGCAGATCTCCGCGACCGTGAAGGCGAACGTCAAGGGAAAGACCGGGAGCGAGCAGTTCAATGTCATTCCGACCCGTCCCGGTGATCCGCTCCTTCTGGAAAACGGCGCAGCCGTTCCAGAACCGGGAGAGTGTGTGCTGACAAAGTTTGCAGCCGAAGCCTTGGGGGCAGCCGTCGGTGATGTGATCGAGGCCAGTGCCGGCCGGATCGTCGGAAGCCGCTATGAGTACGGAACCCTGGAGATGCGGGTGGCCGGGATTCTGTCGCTGCGGGCCAGCGAGCTGAAGTCGGTCTATGTGCAGCTCGACATCCTCGAAGCCATCGAGCAGTACAAGGACGGACAGGCCGTGCCTGAGCTGGGCTGGTCCGGATCGACGCCCAAAGCCTATCCCCTGTATGACGGTTTGATCATCGCGATGCGGGCCCCGTTGAGCAAGGTGGAGGAGTACAGCCTCTTCAACCGGACCGGATTTACAAAGATCGAGACCCTGGACAACGCCGAGCTGAAGGCCAGGGCCGGCTTTACCGTCTCATCGGAGATGACGGTCTATCGCCTCTATACCCAGACCAAACCGGCAGGAGAGGAGAGCATCCGAAATGTGGAGAACCGGTTGAGGGGGGAGAATGCGGTCATTTTCCCCTGGATCGCCCCCATCGGAGCCGAGCTGACCGACGGGGCCGGAAACCGGATCTCGGAAATTTTTCTGCAGGGCCTTTCGACCGCGGGCAAAAGGCCTCATGCCGTCGGCCTTTCCCCCGCGCCCGACTGGAAAGGGGCCGATGCATCCGACGGAATGCCCCTGGCGGTGATGCTGCCCGAGGGAATCGACGTTCCTGATGAAGAGGTCTTCATTCGGGTGGCCGGCGAGGAGAATCTTTTGACCTTCCCGGTATCCATCCTGCCGCAGCGGACCGACGCGGAGATCGCCTTCGTTCCAGAGCGGCTCGCGGGGATTTTGCGACTCTTCGGAACCCGAAACATCCGGTATGATGAAACCATAGGGGAATTCGTCCTCTTTCGGAAGGGGTATGCCGGCTTTCGCCTCTATGCCCGAAGCATCTTCGACGTGGACCCGCTGCGCAGATTTTTCGACGCACAGGCCCTGCCGGTGCATACGGAGATCAACGAGATCCGGAAGGTCATCGAGCTGGACCGGGGGATGACGCTGATCTTCTGGCTGCTGGCCCTGGTGGGGATCGCGGGAAGTGTGGCCTCCCTGGTGGCAAGCCTCTACGCTTCAGTGGAGCGGAAGAAGCGGGAGATGAGCGTGCTGCGGCTGATCGGTCTGTCGGGGCCCAAGCTCTTCCGGTTTCCCATCTATCAGGGAATGCTGATCGGAACCGGGGGCTTTCTGGCGTCGCTGGTTCTTTTTTCTATCTTCTCCAGGATGATCAACAGTTGGTTCCGGCCCTATGTGGACAAGCTGCTCGGTTTTCCCATGGAGGCCGGGGTCAACTTCTGCCGGCTGCCGCTGCTCCATATGAGCATAGCGCTTATGGGAACAATTGCCATCTCGGCGCTGGCTGCGATGATCGCGGCCATGCGGGTGACGAGAATCGAGCCGGCCGAAGCCCTGAGAGATGAGTGAGGCATTTGGTTGAAATATTCGGATCTGCGAGGAAAAACAACATGAAAAGAATTCTTCTGACCGCCGTTTTCCTGCTGTCTGCCGCGGGTATCTGCATGGCGGACATCCACAACCCCAAGCCCGCAGACGGCGATTTCATTCTTCCCATGCCCGGCGGCGGAAATATGGTCTTCCGGCCAGTCTTCATCGGCGAGGGAAACAAGCCCTTTGCCCTGAAGCAGTACAGAATGGGAGATCCGGGGGGCGGTTTCAAAGAGTACCCGACCGATGTGAGCGTTGGCGGTGCATTTGTGGCGGCCCCGCCGACGGGGCCGCCGGACTGGGTCTATTATATGGGAAAGTATGAGGTCACGGAGGCCCAGTATGCCGCGGTCATGGAGCCGGGAAGCCGGAACGAGAGCCGGGAGCCGATCTCCGATATCTCCTGGTTCGACGCACAGGACTTCACCCGGAAATACAATCTCTGGCTCTTTGAAAACGCGGGGGACAAGCTGCCGAAAAACGAGGAGACGCCGGGGTTTCTGCGGCTGCCCACCGAAGTGGAGTGGGAGTTTGCCGCACGGGGAGGAAGTGCGGTGGAACCGAACCAGTTCGCAAAAAAATACTCCTATCCGGGCCCCCTGACCAAATATGAGTGGTTTGCGGGTCCGTCATCATCCCACGGCAAGAAAAAAAATATCGGGATTCTCGAGCCCAATCCCCTGGGGATTCACGACATGCTCGGCAATGTCGCGGAGATGACTCACTCCTTCTATCGGATCGAATACTACCAGGGCCGGGTGGGCGGCTTCGTCTCCCGGGGCGGACACAGCTATACTGCCGAAGGGAGTGTCCGTTCCTCCCTCAGAGAGGAGATCCCCTTTTACAAGCGCATCAGCGGAAAGACCGTCGCGACCCGGCAGCCGACATTGGGATTCCGGCTGGTGATCTCCTCTCCCATCTATGCAAGCCGAAGCACTTCAAAGGATCTGGAAACGGCATGGGATGAATATGTGAAGACCACGAGACAGCCGCCCACTCCCCGGCCCATCTATAAGACCCTGCCCCTTTCGGCCAGAACCGATGTCCGCCTGGCGGAGGCAATGGAGAATCTGAAGCGCCTTGTGGACACCCTCAACACGATTCCCGATGCCCCACAGGACGCTTTTGAGCAGTTGGGGCTTTTGAATGCTTCCTTTCAGAACATCGAGTCCCTGGTGAAAAAGGCCGAGCACGATTCGGCATTTGCATGGGTCAAGGTGGCGTCGGAGACGGCCTATCTCATCGCGGTCCGGGAGATGAAGGAGCTGCCCGGAAAGCGAAAAGCCCTGGAGATCGCAACCAATATGGGCAAGACCGGGCTGATCGACAATATTTCAAAACAGATCCGGGACAAGGAGCAGAACATCAAGGAGGGGCTGAACAGCTACGGCTTTGCCTTCATGCAGTTGGAGAAAATCGCCGAAGAAAGCGTGAACAGGGGATTTGACCGATACCGGGATTTTCTGCTGCGCAGGGATGCGCCGGAGCAGATCCGGATGTCCAATATCGTTCGTCAACATTACCGGGATTATATGGACAGCCGGCGGTTGAACGCGGAGAAGTGGGAGGCGGATCTGATGGGTTTCTGATCCGTTTGTATGAATGATTGAATGGTTTGGAAAGGAGGATGTTATGCGGAAAGAATTTGTCACTGTTTTGATGATCGCAGCTTTTGTTGCGGGCTGTGCGGGGATGTCGGACAGCCGGCGGACAAAGACCGAGGGAACGGCAGCGGGCGCGGGGATCGGTGCTGTTGTCGGTGCTGCCGCAGGGCAGATATTCGGTAGAGATACAGAGAGTACTGTGATCGGTGCTGCTCTTGGTGCTGCGATTGGCGGCGGTGCAGGATGGGTCTACGGCAACCATGTCGCGAATAAAAAGGCACAATATGCAAGCCAGGAGGATTATCTGAATGCCTGCATCGCCTCCGCACGCCAAGTGAATAACGAAACTCGGCAATACAACGCTTCCTTACGGACGGAGATCAGCCGGCTGAACCAGGAAATCGACCTGCTGGTGGCCAAAAACCGGCAAAACCGATCCTATCGAAACCAACTGGCCAGAAAGCGGGAGGAGGTTCAGCAGAAACAAACGGATGCGAATAACCGGTTGCAGAGAGCCCAGGATGAGGTGGCCATCCAGAAAGAAGTCCTCTCCAGAGAGAAGGGAGGGGGATCATCCAATGAAGTGAGGGCCCTCGATCAGGAAATCGCAAGGCTGGAGCAGACCGCACGGGAACTGGAGAGCCAGACCCAGGCCCTTGCCGCGATCGATCAGAAAGCCAGAATCTAACCCTTTTCATCGAAAAAAGAGGAGGTCTTCATGAAAAAGCTTTTCTTCTTCCTTCTGCTTCTGCTGCTGTTCGGGTGCGAGACCACAGGAGATCCACGCCAGGGCGGGTTTTTCGGATGGAATGAGGGCAAGGCGCAACAGCGGCAGGGCAGCCTGAGAGGAACCCTTTCGGAGGAGGAGGACGCGGGGAGGAGGGATAAAGCCGCTTCCGGAGAACTGGAAAGGGAGCGGCAGGCCCGGACCGCAGAGGAGGCGAGCCTGAGAAGTGATCTCGCTACGCTCGATGCGGATCTGAACCGGATTCAGCAGCAGATCCAAAGTGCGGAGGCCGGCACGGTTCAACAGCAGAGAAAGAAACAGAAGGCGCAGCAGGAACTGGCGAGGTTAAAGAAGCAGAAGGGGCAGATCCAGAAGAGCAGCCTTGCGGTTCAGCAGAAGAAGGAGAAAATCGAAATGCTCAACCGGGAGATCGAAAGCCTTCTACAGATGGTTTCAAACCTATGAGAAATCTTCCCGGCGCAAATTGCCGGAGCAGGGAGGGCTTCCGCGGCGGCGGGATTTGGCGTACCGGGATTCTGTGGGTGCTGATCTCGCTTCTGATCGTTTTCATTCCCTCCTGCGTCTACTCCGATCTTCAGCAGAAATCGAATCCGATTCAGGTCCGGGGCGTGGACCCGCTCTCTGTGCATCGCCGGCTCGAATCTGCCGGATTCGAGCCCGGCCCCTATTCCGAAACCGATACTGCGGAATTGTCCGAAGCCGTCAGGCGATTTCAGCGGTTTGCGAAACTCGATCCCACCGGAAAAGTTGACGGGGCCACATGGAAAAAGATGCAGCTTCTGTATGATCCCCGCTCCGCATCGGGGCAGCCGGCCCGTGTATCGGCGGAATCTCCGGGAACTGCCGCCCGAAGCGGTGGAAAGAATCGCTCACCGGGGGGCCGGAAGGTCTCCATCGGCCCGGCATGGCCCCCCATCATCGTGCAGATCACTCAGGAGATCCTGAACCGGCTCGACTATAATCCGGGGAGAGCCGATGGGGTTTGGGATTCGAAGACCGCCGCGGCCATCGGACGTTATCAGAAGGAGAGCGGCATGGCTGCGACAGATTCCATTGACAGGAAGACCCTTGCCGCGCTGATCGAATCCGATTGCAGGGACGGCTGTGAGTTCCGGCTCTTCATGACACCGGCGGATATGGCCGTTCTTTCGGCCCTCTGGTTTGCCGATGCCGAACCCGTCGAGGGGACAACCCTCGAAGGCTTTCTGATCCAGGCCCTCCAGATCATGCTGCAGAGAAGCGGATATGAAACCGATCCCCCCGGCGATATGGGCACTGAAACCCGAAGGGCCGTCCGGGAATTTCAAAGCACCCTTCCCGGAGGGAAAAGGGGAGTGGTGAACGCCGAAACCGTCCATGCGCTTTTCTCCCGGCTGTGCGCCGGCGGATGCCAGTTCATCGTATCTAATCAGTTGGGTTCCCCTGCATCCCGCCAACAGTCGTCCCCACTGGCCGGAGCCGGACTGGAGCCTATTCCCCCGAACCGAAGTTACGAAAACTATCCCCTGAACGTCGGCGACAATGCCTTTGCCGTGGAAAAATCGGAATGTTCGGATATCTCGGGGGACTGGATCATCTTCTACGAAGGAATCGTGGCGGAAAAGGAGAGGGATTCGGTTTCCGTCCGTCTGGAGAAGCGGTTCGGCTACCGTTTCCATCCCGGCAGCGAGGGGCTCGACAAGACGGACTGGTGGTGCATTCCCCGAAGACGGCACTGCTATTCGACCATCGACTTCAAGGACTGGGGAGGAGCCTATGCGCCGGGACAGGTGATCAGTTTTCCGGCAGACCGGGTCTTCAACGCCCGGATCACCATAATCAACGGCATCTCCCAATATCTTCGAACCTATTGCAGACGATGAAAAATCCCTTATGAAAAAGCCGACAGCCCGATTCCTCTGTTTTGTCCTTTCCGCGATCCTGACGGCCCTTCTCCTTGCGGCTCGACTCCCTGCCCGCGCTTACGGAGAAAGCTGGACCGACGCGCCGGAGATGCTTCTGTATTATGAAGCCATGACCAAAATCGCCTCGCGCGCGCTGGATCAGCCTTCCCGACGGGAGGTGGTGCAGAAATCCCTGAACGCCTATCTGCAGAGCATCGATCCTTTCTCCAACTATCTGACACCGGAAGCGTATACAGCTTTCAAGGCATCCATGAAGGGCGACTTTGTCGGCATCGGTATGGAGATCGAAAAGAACGGGGCCGGTAAGATCATCTGTCTGCCCTATCCGGATCAACCGGCCTATGGGGCCGGAATCCGGGCCGGGGATATCCTGGAAAAAGTGGAAGGGGTTTCGGTTTCGGGAAAATCCGTCTTTGAAGTCGCTGCCATGACAAAGGGGGAGGAGGGAACATCGGTGCTGTTGACGATCCGCTCCGGAATGGGGGGGCGGCAGAAGGATCTTCGCATCAGTCGAACATCGGTTCATGTAAAGTCCGTTGAAGTGAACCGGATGGAGGGAATTCCGGTGATCCGGATCAAATATTTCGGAACCGGAACCCAGCGGGAGCTGAAACTCGCCCTTTCGGGGCTGGGCCCGTCCGCGCCCCTGGTGATCGATCTTCGGGACAATCCCGGGGGGGATCTCAATGCCGGCATCGATTCGGCCATGCTGTTCCTGGAAAAGGGCAAGACCATCGTGACAGTTGAAAAGACCGATGAAAGCTTTCCCTATATGAGTTTGGGGAACATCATCAACGCAGCATCTCCGCTCTACCTGTGGCAGAACCGGGGAACCGCGAGCGCCGGGGAGGTTTTTATCGCAGCCCTCACCGACAACGATCGGGCCGTCTCCGTCGGGGAGAGAACCTATGGAAAGGGCACTATCCAGGAGATCATTCCCTTAAGCGACAGTTCCGCCATATTCCTGACCACGGGCCGGCTCGTAATTCCAAACGGTGAAAAGTATCACGGCAGGGGGCTGGCTCCGACCCATCCCCTGGGGCCTTCAGAACTGGGGGATGCGGATTATCTGTCACGGGTAAAGGAACTGATGGGCGGGAATAAGGAAAAGCCGAATGCTTCGGCGGGCGAGGGACGCCGGGATTTACAGAAAAGCGTATCGCTCAGAACCGTTTCCAAAAGAGAGACCGTTGAAAAAGCGGTTCCTGAAATCGTTGTGGCCGTTAATCCGAAGCAAAATTATCTGATATGCTTTAAAAAGCGCCATGCTGCAAAAGAGGAGGCCGAGATCTGGGCCTCGGTGGTCCGGAATTCCCTAAGCGATGCCGGCCGCCAATTCCTGATGCGTACCGCCGGAGCAGACGGCGACGGCCAAGGGTTTATGGTCTGTCTGGGCCCCTATGAAACGGCCCGGGATGCCCGGAAACGGGGGGATACCGTGGCCCATGCCATGAAGGAGAAGGTGTTCGTAAGACAGATTGCGCCGGGAGAAAACGACCGAATCCGGAAGCATCGGGATGCTTCGTTCCCATCGAACAACGACGACAGGGAGCAGTGGTATATCCAGATTCTTTCCTCGACCCATAGAGATCCGATGATCGATCGATTCAAAAGCCTTTCAGATGTTTTGCGGGAAAGGGGAATCGACACGGTTCTTCAGATATCGACGGAAAAGGTGAATCAGGAGACGCTGCTGGACAGGAGATACATCGAAGAGCAGGGGATTGCGGCCATTCTGGTGGAAGAGGGTGATGCGGATTTGACCCGATATAAGATACTGGTGGGCCCCTATGTTCACAAGGATGATGATCTTCTGCAGAAACTGGTGAAGGATGGCCTGATCGATGCCGAATCCTTCTGGGTTAAGCCGATTTCAATGAAGTGATTCGGGTGGGATCGGATTATTTGAAATCAAAGCTCTTTTTGACCAACTGATCCGGTAGAATGGTAAAAGTTCTGGTCTCGTCGATTCCCAGCTCCCGATTGACGAACCGGACAATAATGTTTCCAGCGGGCAGTTTCAGCTTGGCTTTCGGGGTTCTTCCGTATGCTTTGCCGTTGATGTATATCTCGGTCCAGGGCTTTGAAACGATATTGAGATAACCGTCTCCTTTCGGTTTGGGCCGAGGAACACTTATCTGACGAATCTCGGCCGGTCGAGCAATGGCAAAGGTTCCTTCATAATCCCGGGTATTGTCCCTTTCATCCCATACCCGAACCCGATACCGGTGAATGCCGTCGGCCAATCCCTCTGTTGACAGGGCTTCCTCCACTGTTTCCGACTTTCCTTCAACCGCCCATTCCCTCGTGATATCCGTTCCTTCCAAGATGAAGTAGAGCGCCTTCAGCCCCCGGTCATCCATTGCTTTGATTTTGAAGCGAATCTTCTCCCCCTGCTGATATTCGGGCGCTATACCGATGACCTCGGCCGTCGGCTTTACGGCATCGACCGGCGGGACCACGGCAAGGGTGCCTTCGTAGTCCCGGAAATTGCCGGTTTCATCCGATACCCGAACCTGATACCGATAGACCCCCTCAGCCCATTCCCGGGTTGAAAAAGAGTCTTCCACGGATGCCGATTTTCCTTCCAATACCCATTCTGCTTTTATATCCGTTTTTTCCACGGAAAAGGAGAGGCTTTTCAATGCCCGATTGTCCTGGGCAGTAATCTTGATCCGGGCCATCTCTCCTTGCGGATAACGCCCCTGTATCCGGCTCATTTCCGCAGATGGGGGAAGGGGATCGGCCGATATCAGGGCATTGTTGAATCGCTCTGTGAAAGCGGGGGGGAGATCTTCTGCAATGGCGCGGATATCCTCGATGCCTGCGGCCGGATATATCGAGATCAGATTCCGGATATAGGCATCGGCCCCGCCGAAATTCCGGTATGCGATCTCGATCAGGGCCAGGTAGACGAGCGCCTTTTGAATGACGGCATCTTCATGCTTTTCCGCCGACAGCAGAACCAGGATCTCTTTGGCCTTTTCAAATCGTGCGGACTGATAATGTTCGACCGCATCGGCAAGAGATGCCTCTCCGTCCGAAGCTGGGCTGTACCCAGTTGAAATCAGAAGGAAAATCGTGGCAACAGCAAGAATAGGGGCTCGTTTCAATGTGCATTCCTGTTCCTTACCGGTTCCATTTGAAGCTGACGCGCGTCAACTGGTCCGGTTCAACGGTTACGATCTTGGTCTCGTCGATACCATGCTGATTGTTTACGAATCTAATTCGAATCTTTCCGGCCTTGAGCTTCAGATTGGCCAGGGGTGTACTTCCCACCGATTTTTCGTCGATATAGACCTGGGTCCAGGGGCTCGTAAAGATATTGACCTGGCCGTAGGCAGAATCCTTAAGAACGAAACTGCCCATATATTCCTTGGTATTTTTCGCCCCGTCCTCCAGGGTGAGGTAGTAGGGATAGACGCCCGGACGCCACCCGTCGGTGGAAAAGGAGTCCTCGAATTCGGCGGAAGGCCCGCTGATCTGCCAGGATTTCCGGATTTCCGAATTCCTGACATTGAAAACGATCCGGCTAAGATCCTTGTCATCTTCGGCGGTGATCTGGTATTCTACGGTTTCGCCCGCAACATAGCTCTCCCTGATTTGCCGGATGCTTCCGGTGGGCGGTTGGGTATCGGCAGGTGATGGCCTCCGATCGATGGGCTTCCGGATGCTGAAGCTTCCTTCGGAGATGGCGGTATTTCCGGCTTTATCGGCCACTTTCAGGATATAGCTGTAATCGCCGGGGGGCCAGCCGTCCGTTGAAACCGTATATTCTATATCTTCGAAGGTGCCGAAGAGCTGCAGGGGCTTTTCCACAGGCCTGCCCTCGATCTCCAGAAGGAGACTTTCCAGGGCCTGATCGTCTTGGGCAAAGATGGAAAAATGGATCGATTGACCCGGCGAATAGGAAGCCTCGACGCCCCTGACCGAGATTTCGGGCCTTCTGGTATCGGCTTCCGGCTGATCGGGGGGCGCGGTTGGAGGCGGTTGGTGAGTAAGGCGTGACGGCTCTTTTCTTTCAAATAGAAGATAGGCGCCGGCCGCCAAAAAGAGCAGCAGCAAAAGGATGGCCGCGATGAAAAGGCCGGCGCGGGATTTTCGGGGCGTATCCTTTTCCGTGATCTCCTCCCCGGTATTTCCGCCGATGAAGCGGGGATGATCCCGGTCCGGCGCAGGGGTATCGGGAGGAACCCCGAAGGTGCCCCCTGATACGGAGATGATTCGTTTGAGATAGGTGGAACGGATGTCGATCTCTCCGAAGAGGATCATCTTCTCCTTGAGCCCGTCAACCTCGAGATGAACGATATTCGATCCGGGATTCAGGCCGGGGGTGATGATGCTCAACCCATCGATATCCGTTTCCAGGGCGCAGGAGACCGGAACCGCCATCTCGAAGGCAAAGCAGTTTTTCCGGTGCGGAACCACAGGCCAGAGGTTGAGTACATCCGGGTAGTCCCAGATCCCGCCCTCGTTGATCAGCCCTTCCACGGTCCCCTTTACGATGATGTTCTCCAGCTCGACCCGGATACCCTTTTTGACCTGTAGTGCCAGAGATTGCGCGCCCTTTCCCCCGCGGGAAACCGTAACGGTGCCGGAAACATCTGCCTGATCGACGATCAGCGCCAGGTTTCCGGCCTCCTTCTCTTTTTCCGTGGGAGATGTGACCTCGATCCGCAAATTCCGGATTCTGACCCGGGGAGCATTGACGGTAAGAACCGGCCCGGCCGTCGCCCATAATGTGCTGCCGTTTCCGTCGATGATCAAAGGCTTGTCGATCACTACCGGCCCCATATATTCATTGAACTCGAGCGAAAGGGTTTCAAACTCGTTCAGCTCGTCGATTCCGGCCTGGAGGGATAGATTTTGATTCATTGTTTTTTCGGTCATTTCGGATCGTGAAAATCAGTGGGTAAAAATTGAAACAGAGCCAGCCGGCCCTGGGGCGGATCATGGAGCTGCATGGATGTTCCCTCGACGATTTCGGCTCTACGGCCGGGGAGGATCGATTTCCCGGAGGAAGAGCGCATCTTCTCTCTTCCCCTGTTTTCAAATCGCCATTTTCCGTTCTCCAGAAAAAAGGCGCCGACCGCCTCGCTGCCGCCGGAGAGTCCCTGGGGCGGGGAGACGTCCAGCCGTCCATGCCATTCATGGAGTTCTCTTCGATCCCAGAGCGTCAGGTAGCGTTCGTCCGATATGTACTGCCCCTGCTTGAATCCCCTGAAAAGATGCATGAGCAGGATCGGATCTTCAGGCTTCCAGCCGCAGAAAGGGCACATGAGGGAAAGGCCCCTCCGGCAGGCGAACCATTGGTGCCAGCAGTCGGGATTCCTGCAGGGATGGAGGATGTCCAGCGTCAATGTCAGGGCATCCACCCATTCATAGGCCGTCGGTCGAAGATAGGGATCTGTCAGCCCTTCGGTAAAGGCTCTTGTAAAGAGGGGGGAGAGGTAAGGGCCCAGCCGGTCCAGCCGAACATCGAGATCATCGGGGCGGTTGGACGCGTCATGGGGATGTTCGATGAACAGAGCCTTTTCTCCGAACATGAGCCGGTCATCCTCTTCGGGATCATCGGAGTGGATCTTCTTTCCCTCCAGAGGATGGCGCATCAGCAGCAGTTGGTATAGAATTACCGTCAGAGAGTGGAGGTCTGTTCGAATATCGGGCAGTTGCTTCTCCCTGTGGCCCAGGGGCAGCAAGGATGTGGCCATGACCTCCGGTGCGATATAGCCCCGGGTTCCCAGAACCTTGGGGGGAAAGATTCCCCGGACCACCAGGGAGTCGATGTCGATGAGAATGCAGGCCGAGCTGCGGGGGGCCATGAGGATGTTGTTTCCGGAAAGATCCGAATGGGCAAGCCCTGCCGCATGCATCCGGCCCACGGCCCGGGCAAGGTGCCGGCCGATCTGAATCCGGGTGCGCAGGTCTCCCCTTTCATCGGCAGGCAGGGTCAGGGTCAGCCTTTTACTGGTGAACCACCGCCCCTTCTTCTCTCCCCTGCTGTCAGAGAAATAGTACTTGTCCGGAAACCTGGGGCAGAGAATCCCCATCTCCGGGGAGGTGACGATAGCGATGGGCCAGCAGAAATGGTCTTTCCAGAAATCACCGTTCTTCGGGTCCAGCGTCGGGTTATACTGGTCGAGGATCAGCCGAAGCCGTTTGAGCCGCTCCGGATCCCTGATCCCCTCCTCATCCCGATAGAATCCGATGACCAGATCCTCTCTTTCCGTGGGAAAGAAGATCTTTTCGGTTCCCTCGCCGATCTTCTGATCGCAGCGGTATCGAATCTTTTTGCCGTTGTCGAGATGTGCCTGGGCCAGGGTCATCGGAAAAAGCGTACCTTCAGGAAAGAATGATTTTGATGTTGGAGTAACAAGAATCCATGTTCGACAGGCCGTCGCTCTGGCTGTCGCTTCGATGGCTTGCCGTGGTCATGGTCGCACCGAGAAAATCGATGAACTGGTTGAAGGTCTCCTGGGTGAGGTCCTTCATCAGCACCACGGTCCGGGTGACTTTCTTCAACATGTCGATGTTGACATCGATTCCCACCCCGCAGGCCACAAAGTTCATCTCCTTTGATACGGCTGCGGCGACGGCTTCCCAGTTGTCGGTGGGCCTGCCGTCGGACATCAGAAAGACCAGGGGACGCCAGTCTCCCTTCTCTCCACGCTCTGCGGATTGCTTGCGCACCTCCTGATCAACGCACTCCCTGAGAAAGATAAGGGCTCGTCCCAGGTTGGAGCTGCCCCCGATCTTGAAGGGAGCGCCCCGGTATTCGCCGAGGGGACAGAGAGGGATCATCTGGCGGGGAATCGAATCGAAGGAGATGATGCTGAACCAGACGATGTCGCTGGTATATGGATTGGTGCGAAGCTTGACCGTCAGGTTCTTGAACCCCTGGTCCACCGCTTCGATGGCGTCGCCGTTCATGGAACTGGAGCAATCCACGAGCATGTAAACGGGCAGCCGTCGGATGTTAGGGTCGATTTCCGGTCTGATCACTTCACTCCTTCCTTTGTTCTTTATGCATACTTTCGTTTCAGCCATATATAGGCCAGCAAAAACGGGATGAAGCCGTGCAGCAGGATCATCAGCAGGGCGTGTGCGTCGCCCGGAAAAGCGGAAAAGAAGGTGGATGACCGGCCGAAAAAGACCTCGGCAATGCTCTGTTGATCAAACCGGACATAGGAGAAGGGGTCCCGGTTTGCCAGGTCGGTGACCTGTAACAAAACCTTGCCGCCGTTCATGGCATCGTAGCTTAGCATGGCCTTGAATGCCCATTTCTGGAGGATGAAATCGGTAAAAAAACGGGTTATGTCCCCGGTTAAGTACTTGACCGGCCGGATGAGGCCGCCGAGAAAGAGCTGGGGAATTATGATGATCGGAACCAGGATCAGCGATGCCTGTTCGGTTCTGACCATCGCCGATATCATCAGGCTCAATGCCGATGCTGCTGCGGAGGTGATGATCAGGACCCCCCAGAACTGCATAAAGGTTTTGGGCGGAACGATGATCAGAAACGAGCAGATGATGGCCAGCAGAATGCCGGTCTGAAGGATCGCGATAAGGATGAGAACGGCGAGTTTTGAGCAGAGATAGGGAAAGATGTGCAGCGCACTTCTCGTCTCCCGTTTGAGGATGTACTTTTCCGAGACGATCTCCCTGGATCCGTTGACTACGCCGAACCAGACGGCCGATGCGATCATCAGAAAGAGGATGGATACCCGTCTCTGGGCTGCGTTTTCCGCGATGAGATCGGCTTTCTCCTCCTGGTCCGCCCGTTCAAGGCTCCTTTCGAAGGCCGGCTCGATAATGAAGGTCTGCCGCTCTGCAACGGCTTCATCATACAGTCCGGTAAAATGAAACCAGGTTCTGGCCAGCCGGTCCATGCCCGTATAGTCCCCGGAGTATCCCCTGAAGGTCGCGACGAGCAGCAGTGAGATGATCAGAACCTGTAGCAGCAGAAGGGCGAGGCTCATTTTGTCGGCCAGCTTGATACGGAGGTTCCGCTGCAGCAGCAGGCCGAACTGGTGGAGCCGATGGCCGCGCTTTTTTTGAGATCTCCCCGTGGATGCGGTTTCCATTTCCGCTGGATCCTCCTCTGCCGGTTCGGTCTCAGCCCGTCTTGCAGCCTCCTCCTGATATATCTCTTCGGGGGGACGAGGCACCTCCCACTTATCCAGGACGCGCAGAACATATTCGGCCGGATTTCCGCCGGTCGGTTCGGACGAATACCGGTTGAAATAGGAGAAGACCTCATCGACGGGGCCGAAATAGGCGACCTTTCCCCCGCGGTTGAGCAGCAGCAGTTCGTCCAGAAGATAGAAGACCGCCTCGCTGGGCTGATGGATCGTCATGAGCATTGTCACCTTCCGGTCCCTGCACATCTCCTTGAGCAGTCCGACAACATGCTCCGAGTCGACGGAGGAGAGACCGGATGTCGGTTCATCCAAGAAGAGGAGCAGCGGGTTGCGGACAAGTTCATGGGCAATGTTGGCCCGGCGCCGTTCCCCGCCGCTCAACCCTCTTTTTTCCGGAGAGCCGATGGGGGTTTTCAGGAAGCCGTCAAGCCGTTCTTCGGGAAAGCCCATTCTTTCGAGAACGCTCCGGATCTGATTTTCCCGGACATCGGCTCTCATGTCCGGATAGTTGAGCCGCAGACAGTAGTGAAGGGATTGGCGGACGGTCAGCTCCGGGATCAGGGTATCGTCCTGGGGCACATCCCCGATGATGTCCTTGATGAGGCCGAAGCTTTTATGCACATTGAAACTGCCGATCATAACCCGACCCTCGTCGGGTACGAGATAGCCGCTCAGCAGGTTGAGCAGAACGGTTTTGCCCGCGCCGCTGGGGCCCATGACGCCGATAAATGACCCGGCTTTTGCTCTCAGAGATACATTTTCCGTCAGAACCTTCAGGGGAGGAAAGAGCCGGCGTTCTTTTCGGTTCGGAATAGCGTAACGGAGATTTTCGGCATAAAGCCCCACCCGGTCTCTTCCCAGCAGAAGCCGCGGCTTGATCTCCATGGGAATCTTGCCCAGTCGGACATCATCATTCAATGTGATCTCGTGCCATGCTCTGGAGCCGATCTTATGGCCGTTTACGAAGGTTCCCTGACGGGACCTGAGATCCTTGAGAAAGAGCCGGTCTTCCACGCGTTTCAAAACGGCATGCCGGGGGGAGATCAACTCTGCAAGATCCGGAAATGTCTGGTCGCATTCCGGGCTTGCACCAAATACGATCTCAAAATCTCCCTTCCGTCGAATTTTTCGTTCAATGGCCTGATTTTTATCTGAAGACATCTTCACCATCCTACAAAGAGCGCTTCGGATTGAACTTTCGGAGCATAGTACAGCTCGAATCGAATATCTACAGGGAAAAATGACCAGCCATCATTCTTTTCGATGCCCGCTCTCACCTGTCCGATCAGGGCGGTCTTTTTCCGGGAGCCCGGAAGCCCCAGATAATTGATCAGTTTGAAGATGACATGATCTCTCATGTTCCGCAGCCTCGGTAGGGGAATCACGGCTCGAACCGAGGCCTCCCCCGGTTTTCTGCATCCGCCGGCCCCGGTCTTCAGGCATCCCGGAATCTTGAAATCGATAGGTTCCGTCGTACCCAGATCAAGGCTTGTATAGGGCAGGATACCCATGTCCGGATGATCGATATCGACATTATCCGCCGTTCCATCCGTTTCCTCCCCAAGCGAACCGATGGGGATCGGAGGACGCTCTTCGGGATTGATGATCACATGGAAGCGGCCACTTTCGACCTTGATCCCTTTGTCGTCATCATTGATGAGGGTCAGTGATATCTCTATGGAATTGGTCGATTCAAGAATTCGAATCGCATCGATCGATCGGATGGAGATATTGTCGGCAAGCCTCATGAAATTGGGTTGCGCCCACAGGTAACCCTCCTGTATCAAAAGGAAGCTCAATGCCGTCATAAGAATTTGAACTATTTTCATGCCTGTACCCGCTGCAAAATTATAAAGGAGAAACGATGTCCGTGCCGAAAAAGGGCACAAATGATAATGTTGTCGATCTTTCTTTCATTGACAGAAAAAAAGAGGTTTGTCAAATTTTTGTTCCCCTTGTCGGTTTCTATTCCAAAAAACGAAAATGTCTATTGAAAAATCTTTCTAATGTTGATAAGAGATGTCAAAAGGATTCTTTTCCCATAACCGTTTTAGCCATGGGGACAGGTAAAGATGAAAAAAACAGCGTCAATAGGGATCGTTTTCATAGTTTTGTCTGCTATAGGGTTTTCTGCCCCTGCGGCAGGGCAGACGCCCGAGACGGATTTGATCGACAATATCAAAATTACCGCCATAGAGCGGATGGCCGTGACGGACGAAAAGGAGGGAACCTTTCTGGACCTGACCGTCTATATCGAAAACAGAAATGACCGGCTTGTCCGATTCGGCAGGGGAATGTTCACCTTTTACCTTCGCATAGATAAGAAAAATGAAACCGATCCTGTAACAACGGCGGAGATGCTGGGGACCGACAACCGTTCCCGCAGGATCGTTTTATATCCGGTGGCGGATTTTAAAGGTCCGGGAGAGCCGGGGGACAACAGCGTCGATTTCAAGGTGGACCTTGGGAATGAGCAGGAAAAAATTCTTCGCTCCCTCAAGCGGATTGTAAACGCAATGGGAGACCCTCCGGACACTCGGCCGATCTTTTTCATCGATGGCAGGTTCCATCTGGGGGTCAAATCGGACAAGGGATGGAGTTCGATTCCGGCTCGTATCAATTGGGCGTTCAAGCCTGTTTTTCTGGAAGAGGCGATTCTGACGGATGCAAAAGTGCCGATCTCCTTTCCGGATAAGAATGAGGATATCATTAAAGCCTTTATAGACACTAGATCTGAATTCCCTTCATCTACAACGAATACCTACGATATCAATACAACGGGAGACGCAAATGCGGATACGGCCTCCGCTGCGGCTTCATCTACAACGAATACCTACGCTAGGACTACAACCCTTCCAAAAGGAGACTCAACTTCAACAACAATTGAAACAGACACTACGACGACCACTTTTCCGGAAGACTTGCCGCCGGAAGCACCATTTACAACAACAATTGCCACAACGACGACCACCACCACCCTTCCCGGAGACTTGCCGCCGGTATCACCGCCTGCAACAACAATTGATATCAATTATGAAGCCGCACCAAAGATCGGAGCCCTGATCAACTTCGATTATAACTCCGACGTCATTCGGGATGAATCTTATCCCCTGCTCAATGAATACGGCCAGGCATTGAACGATAAAAGACTCTCCAACGTGGTCATCATCATTGCCGGCCATGCCAGCGACGAGGGCTCTGATGTCTATAATCAGGACCTTTCGGAAAGAAGAGCCGCATCGGTAAAGAGATATCTTGTGGAAAAGCAGAAAATCGATCCTAATAGACTCATTTCGACCGGATACGGGGAATCAAAACCCCTTGTCTCCAATGCTGATCCGGATGGACGGAAATTGAACCGTCGGGTCGAGTTCATCCCTTACCATTGGCTAAATTAAAAATGAAGGATGCAATGGAACCTGTATATAGAACTGTTTGCAAGAAATGTTATACCTGTCTTTTTTTTCTTCCAGTGATGCTGCTGTCCGTTCTTTTTTCCGGATATGCGAATGCCTACGGCAATACGATTATGGATGACATCGATATCCTGATGATCAAAGATATGACCCTTCGACAGGAGAAGAACGATTTCTTTCTCGATGTTGTTTTCGCCGTGCGGAATAGGGGAAATACTGTCAGATTTCAGCAGAGTCGGTTTGATATTTCCTTTGTTCAGGAAGATTCAAAGGAAATTCCGCTGGGAACAACAGCAAAAGAAGATCTCCTTCTTTCTGCCGAAACCGATGATCCGACGGATGTCCGTTTTACGGCAGCGATCGGTGATATCGAATCGCTCCGACTTCATCTGATCTCATCGGATGAAATGTCGGAGCTGATGATGGCCTCGAACCCGAAGGTCAATATGCACATCCGGGGAGGCTTTGATCTCAAGCTCAGGGCCGGACAGGGATGGATGTCTCAGCCGGGCTATAGAATCGACTGGATTCTGCCGTTGGAGATTCCAAGGGAGATCTTCGTCCAGACATATAAGGCAATCGAAGATGCAGCCGATCGAAAGGAAGATCCTTCCATCCAGAGAAAGGGAGACTGGCTCGATGATACGGCCTTTGAGACCGAAGAAAAACCGGTTCGGTTGGAAAAGGATTCGAATAGCGTAGAATAGTGAAGGGAGGAGGTGGTGAGGCGCTTTTGCAGGTATTGGCCGGTATTTTTAATTACGATTTAGATTTCCAAAGAAAGGAAAAAAAATGACAAAAGGGCTGATGGCAACCGGAATGATTTTTTGCCTGATTTTGGGGCTGGCTACAGGGGCAGCAGCTCAACAGAATGTTATCGACAATCTCAAGATCGAGTCAATCAAAAGTGTTCAGGTAAGAGAGGAGGCCGATAATTTCTATCTGGACATCAAGGTCAATATCACCAACAGCAATGATCGGTTGATCCGCCTCAGAAACGGCGATTTCATCTTCTCTATCCAGTCCGAATACATTGGAAAGGTCACCATCGGTGAACTCTCACACAAGGCTGTTGAAGGCGGATCTAGCTGCAATGTCGTGGTCAAGCAGGAGGGAGATGAGGCCGATAAGGAGAAGGAGATCGGTGTGGCCGACCCTCCCTTTTTCGTTGCCGAAGACTGCCATACTGACAACGAGGAGATCTTTCTGAAGCCGGGCGGAGACGGTCAGCCCAATATCGTGATGTTTCATGTCAATATCGGCAAGAGCCATCAGCAGGCATCCAGTGTCTTGATGCATATCATGAACTGCATCGGCTATCCGGCCATCAAAAAACCCAATATCAACATCAAGGGGAAATTTGAACTCGGGATCAAGTCCGACAAGGGCTGGAGCATGGTGAGAGACGTCATCATCGAATGGATCTTCATCCCGGAGATCCAGGATAAGGTCAACTTCATGACCGCTGAAAACTGATGACGCCCTTCATTAAATAGAGGTTTTACAGGCGGCTGTTACCGATTTCTTGGATTTCCGGCCGGCCGCCTGTTTTATTTCAGCGGATGTTCTGGAATCTCCTTCTCAGATCCGGAGTGATGTCATCCATCAGACCTGGAGCGAATTTTCGGATATCCTCGATTTCGAAATCCGGGGAGATGACCAGAATCCGCCGCAGATGTCCGTCCGCTCCCTGCAAATTCCCATAGGCAATATCGATCATGGCCAGATAGACAAGGGATACCTGGCGGGTTTCCAGCGCGCCGTCCCTGGCGGTCTTCAGCAGGATCTCCCGCGCCTTTTCAAACTCCGCATCATGATAGAGTTGAATCCCCTTCCGGACCGCATCGGGAATGGCATACGGCTTTTTTTCAAGCGGAGGCGGTGGAGGCTGTTCCGATTTCGGACTTTTTTCAGGTTTTTTCCGGGGAGGAGGTCTTCGAACACTGCTTCTTCTGCTGTCATCCTGACTGGATATAGAGACTTTCGGCTCCTCGTAATGCAGAAATGGGAGCCCCTCGATCTCGGGAATCAGTATCCGGCTGCCGACAACCAGGTCTTTTGCTTTGGTTCCATTGATTTTTTCCAGAAGATCGGCAACATTGCCGACCCTGAACTTTTTCGTGTTCGATATCCCATAATTCTCTTCCATAAGCTGAAGCGTCATATAGCGCCCCGAGTCCGGTTCATGATAAACCTTTGTCATATAGGTATCATAATAATACATGGCAATCTGGGAGAGGGTTTCGCTGCGTTTGACGGTATGCTGGATCTCCGAAGGCATAAGCGGTAGTGCCGGTTCCGGGGGAGGGGGCTTAGGTTCTGTCAGAGGGGCAGGGGGAGATTTCGGTGGGTCCGGAGGCAGGATCTCTCTTATCTCTACGGCTTTTTTACGGGCAGCCTCGGCACAGGTCGGCGCATCGGTCTTTTCAGATGCAGCCGCATAGATCTCCAGGGCCTTGGCCAGATATCCTTTCTCTTCGAATTCCTGCCCTCTGCGCATAAGGTCTTCGCAGTTCTCCGACAAGGATGGGAAGTTTGGCATCTGGATTTTCTTACAGCCGACAACGATGGCCAGGAAAAGGAGGGGAACAAGAGATAGAAAAAGCCGCTTGGGATCTGCTCTGTCAATCATGACCAAAAGTTTTCCTTTGAAGTTTTTGCCGGAAGCGCCCATAAGTCCTGCACCGGCAGTCTCTCTATCTATACGACAATTTACCGATCTTTTCAAACAATTTCAAAAAAGAAGGTTCGGTCGAAAGGGAGATGATCTTTGCCGCCTCAATAAAAAAAGCCCGGCCATTTCTGACCGGGCTTTGATATTTTGGCTCCCCAGCGCGGACTCGAACCACGGACACGGTGGTTAACAGCCACCTGCTCTGCCGACTGAGCTACTGGGGATCAATCAGCGTTCAACAAGAACTATATTTATACCCACATTCGGGCTGTTTGTCAAGAAAAAAACATGATTTTTCTCAATCCATCATCCGTACCCGGATGGAGAGTTCGTCGAGCTGCTTTTTATCCGCATCCGAAGGCGCGTCGGTCATGAGGCAGGCCGCCTTCTGGGTCTTGGGAAAGGCGATCACGTCCCGGATGGAACTCTCCCGGCAGAGCAGCATAATGAGCCGGTCGAAGCCGAGCGCGATGCCGCCGTGGGGCGGGGCTCCGGAATCGAGGGCCGACAGGAGAAAGCCGAATTTCTCCTCGGATTCTTCGGGCTTCAGGCCGATCGCGGCAAAGATCTTCCGCTGGATGTCGGTCCGGTGGACGCGGATGCTGCCGCCGCCCAGCTCGAATCCGTTCAGAACCAAATCGTAGGCCTTGGCACGGACCGCGCCGGTGTCGGTCTCCAGCATCTCCATGTCCTCATCCATGGGCGCGGTAAAGGGATGGTGGAGCGGGTCGTACCGCTTCTCCGCGGGGTCGTATTCGGCCAGGGGGAACTCTGTGACCCAGGTGAAGGCGAAAGCGTTCTCGTCGATCAGGCCGAGGCGTTTGCCGAGATTGTTCCGCAGATGGCCCAGGCTTTCGTTGACCACTTTTTCCGAATCCGCGCCAAAGAGGATCAGATCGCCCGGTTCGATGTCAAGGCGTTCGGTTATGGCTGCCTTTTCAGCATCGGAGAAGAACTTTGCGATGGGAGACTGCCACGCATCCTCCCGGACCTTGATCCAGGCCATCCCCTTTGCCTTGTAGATGGAGACGAATTCGGTCAGATCGTCCAGCTCTTTTCTGGAGAAGTCGATGCACCCCTTGGCGTTGATCGCTTTTACCACGCCGCCGCTTTTGACCGCGCCGGCAAAGACTTTGAATCCCACATCCTTCATGATGTCGGAGAGGTCGGTCAGCTCCAGGTCGAAGCGGATGTCGGGCTTGTCCAGGCCGTATCGCGCGACCGATTCGGCGTAGGTGAGCCGGGGGAATGGCCGGGTAAGCTCGATCCCGCAGATCTCGTCGAAGAGTTGGGCCATCATCCCCTCGGTCATCTCCATGATCTCCTCTTCGCCCACAAAGGACATCTCCACATCGATCTGGGTGAACTCCGGCTGCCGGTCCGCGCGCAGGTCTTCGTCTCTGAAGCAGCGGACGATCTGGTAGTATTTGTCGAAGCCTGCGATCATGAAGAGCTGCTTGAAGAGCTGGGGGGACTGGGGCAGCGCGTAGAACTTGCCCGGGTTGACCCGGCTCGGGACAAGATAGTCTCTGGCCCCTTCCGGGGTGGCCTTGGTGAGCATGGGGGTCTCCAGCTCCAGGAATCCGCTCTTGTTGAGATAGCTTCTCACGTTTTGGGCGGCCCGGTGGCGGGTGATCAGGTTCTTCTGGAGACGGGACCGGCGCAGGTCCACATGGCGGTATTTGAGCCTTACGTTTTCCGAAACGTCGATCCGGTCCTCGATGAGAAAGGGCGGGGTCTCCGCGGCGTTGAAGATCCGAAGCTCATTGACCATCACCTCGATGGTTCCGGTGGGGAGATTGGGATTGATCATCCCCTCGGGCCGGGGCTGAACCGTGCCGCGTACTCCAAGGACATATTCGTTTCGAAGGTCGTGCGCCTTTTCATGCACTTGGGGCTCGATCTCGGGATTGAAGACCACCTGGGTGAGCCCCTCCCGGTCCCGAAGATCCACAAAGATCACGCCGCCATGATCCCGCCGGCGCTGAACCCATCCCATCAGCACCACCTCTTTTCCCACATCCGCCGTTCCCAACTGGCTGCAGGTATGGGTCCGCCGCATTTCGCCTAGCTTGTCAGACACTGCCTATACTCCTTATTTAAAACCTGTAGAATTTAAACCTGTAGAAATTACGCCCGTATGATGTCGGCAAGGGTCTTTGGAAGGTTTTCCAAAGAGATCTCCTGCTGATCGCTGGTCTTCATGTTCCTCAGAACCGCAGCCCCATTTTCGATCTCCTGCTCTCCGACGATCAATGTGTAGGCCGCATCGAGCTTGTCAGCCCGCTTCATCTGGCTCTTCAGGCTCTTTCCCGAATAATCGGTCTCGGCCCGGATGCCGGAGATGGCCAAAGTGCAGATCCATTGGAAGGCCAGCCCAAGGCTCTTTTCCCCCAGCGCCGCGATGTAAATGTCCGGATGGCGCACAAGACTTTCCGCCTTTGTCGGAACCAGTTCGGCCAGCCGGTCCAATCCTATGGCAAATCCGGTGGCCGGAAGATCGGGGCCGCCGAGCAGTTTGATCAGGCCGTCATACCGACCCCCGCCGGCCACCGCGTTCTGCGCGCCCAGCGCACCGGTCAGGATCTCGAAGGTGGAGCGGGTGTAATAATCGAGCCCCCGAACGAGCCGTTTGTCCACCAGAAAGGGGACATCGAGTTTTCCAAGGGAGGTCTTCAGGGCTTCGAAATGATCCGCGCACCCGGTACAGAGGTGATCGGTGATGGCCGGCGCACCGGTTACGGCATCCCGGCATCCCGGGACCTTGCAGTCGAGAACCCGCAGGGGGTTTTTGTCCATGCGCCGCGTGCAGTCCGCGCAGAGGGCTTCGGCCCTGTCTGATAGAAAGGCGATCAGCTTGTTTCTGAAAGTCGGCCGGCATTCTGGGCAGCCCAGTGAGTTGACATGGGCTTCGATATCCGTCACCTGAAGCCGTTTCAACAGCGTCATGAGCATGAAGATGAGCAGCGCATCCGCACTGGCCTCGGCCACGCCGAAGATCTCCGCGTTGATCTGGTAGAACTGCCGGTATCTCCCCTTCTGGGGCCGCTCCCTTCGGAACATGGGGCCGATGGTGTAAAACTTCCGTACCGGGTCCGCGGCATACAGCTTCTGCTGGATATAGGAACGGACTATGGATGCGGTGGCCTCGGGCCGCAGGGTCAGCAGATCGCCCTTCCGGTCCGGGAAGGTGTACATCTCCTTTTCCACGATGTCCGTATCCTCGCCGATGCTTCTGGCAAAGAGTTCGGTCTTCTCGATGATCGGAATCCGGATCTCCTTGAATCCGAAATCGGAGAAGAGGGAGATGGCCTCCTGTTCTATGTGCTGCCACAGCTCGGTCTCGCCGGGCAGGATGTCTTTGAATCCTCTGATGGATTGAATCATCTCTTCTTCTGGTTTCCTTACTGTAAGGCGCTGCGGAATCCTGCGGGTTCCGCAGCGCCTGATTCGATCGATAAAATTGAATTCTCATGCCTTCACCCATCGATTGCGGTCCATAGTTACCGGTCCGATTGACAGGAAAATGGCATAAACGGTATTAATAGCCCAAGGCGAGGCTGCAAGTCAATATCAATTATTTTCCGTCGCTGGATTCTGAACCATCTGTTTGAATTTATGAATCTGTCCCGGGGATAAACCCGCTATAGAGCAATAGAGCTATAAACCAGCAATAAAGCTATAAATATAAAAAAGCTATAAATATAAATATAAAAAGGAGGTCCGATTGCTCTGCATAGGCCATTTTTCATTCGATGAGATCGGCGCCAAAGGGGAATCCCGCCACGGTTATTTCACCTGTATCGTCGATGCCGGGGATGCCCAGGCCGCACTGCAGAAGTTCAAGGCGTGCATCGAGAAACTCAAAGAGAAGGGGGATCTCTTTGAAGGGGTTGCGGCGGTCTACCTGGAGGACATCATCGAGGCCCGAAAAGTCCATCGTGATGCCCTGATCACCCGGTTCCAGTCGTCGGCCGGGGCCTTTCCGAGATCGGTGAGCTGCTGCCTCCCCCACGGGAATACCGATGGGCTTGCGGCATTTGGCTGGTCCGGGGAAGAAAGGTCGGATGCCGACGGGGAAGAGTATGCCGAGGCACAGGCATTCCTCCGGTTTGACGAAACCGAGGATGTCAGATCCGGGTGACGGCCCGGACGCTGTAGAACCCGCTGAAATCCTGCCACCAGACAAATCCGAGATCCATACTCACATACCAGGCCGCGATAAAAGACTTGCGGTCGCAGCTCCAGAGCCATTGCTGGCGCCGGTCAAAGACCGGCTCGATGCAGAAATCCCCCCGGGGATGTTCTGTCACTAAAGAGAGGAGTTCGTCCACCGTGGGCAGACGCCAGTTGCTCCGGCCCCCGAAGCGGCCTCGATTCAATCCTTCGATATAATCCCGGGCAGCACGCCAGTTCATGGGGTAATCGGAGCCGGACTGCTGCCACAGCAGACCCGTAGCCCGGTCCGCCACGGTTTGGGATTTCGGGTCAGGATCAAAGTCATTTCGGATGAAGGTGATGGGCCGCCAGAGTTCATCCGCGGCAAAGGTCTCCCGGGCATCTTTCGCGGATACCTTCAGGCACTCCATCCGGTGGAGGATCGGCTCTTTTTGCTCCCGGGGGAGGGAGACCGGATAGACCTGGCAGATCTTCTCCCGATCGGCCTCCCACTGGGCATTGAGGTTCTCCAGGACTTCGAGCATCTCCGATGCCGAGGGAAAGCGTCGATAGGGGTTGGTGGAGATGGCCTGTCCTATAAAACGGTCCCACTGCCAGTCCAGGCTGGGGTTGAAGCGGCTCGGGGGGAGATAGGGGGCGGCCGGCAGATTCCCGGTGAGCATCCGGTAGAGCATGACGCCGACCGAGTAGAGATCTGCCGAAGCATCCACCCGGTCCGGATCATCAGACTGTTCCGGGGCCGAATACCAGGGAGAGCCGACCTTGAGGTTCTGAGGGCCGCCAAAGGTCTCCCCCCGCAGCTTGGAAAGGCCGAAGTCGCAGATCTTGACGGTATCGTAGGCTGTCATGAGGATGTTGAAGGGCTTGATGTCCCGGTGGATGATTCCGAAATGGTGGAGACAGGCCAGGCCCGAGAGGATCTGTCGGGTGTACGCAACGGCCCGTTCCATCCGGATGATCCGGGAGGGCTGTTCGGTCCTGTAGGTCTCTCCGATGGTGGTTCCCAGGTTATTGAAATAGTAGTCCATCAGATAGAAGGGATTACCTGCTTCCTCGTCGAAATCGAGGATCTCGACGATGTTGGGATGTCTCAGTTTGGCCAGGGTGACGGCCTCGGAGATGAACCGCTCGCGGATGCGTTCCTTTCCCAGCAGGGAGACGAGATGGGGGTTGGGCTGCAGAAGCTTCAGCGCGGAGATCTTGCCCACCACCGGTATCCGCACCTTATAGACTTTGCCCATGCCGCCCCGGCCCAGCATGCCCCGGACCTCGTATTTGCCGATTGTTTTCATCCTGTTTCGCTTTTCATCTTCTGTTTCTCTGCGGAGGGCTATCGGAGCCGCTCCCCATGAATCCGGGGAAGCCCCGCGTCGTTGATTTTCTGAACGACCCGCTCGATGTCATAGGCGACGTATCGGACCCGGATCGAATGCTCTTCGGTCTCCCAGATCAGATATTTGGCCTTGTTGTTCCCGTCTCTGGGCTGGCCCACGCTTCCGGCGTTGATGATGTAGGCCCTATGATCGTCGAGCTGGATCAGCGGATCGGAGATCGGCTCGTAGAGGACATCTCCGTCATCCAGACAGACCCGGGAGAGTTCATGGGTGTGGCCCACAAAGCAGATGGGCGTCTCCATGGTCTCCTCCATCATCGCCAATGTCCGGATCAGGTTGACTTCCTTGACCTGGAACAGATAGGTGGACGGGGAGTTCGGGGGATAACCGTGGACGAACCGGGCTCCGTGGCGGACCAGAAACGGGGGAAGATCCCGAAGAAATGCGCGGGTTTGTGGCCGGATCATCTCGATGGTTTTCATCAAAGATGTCTTGGCAATGGGATTGAACCAGTTGAGATGGCGTGTGGGGCTTCCCACGGCCCTGTCGTGATTTCCCTGAACCGATGGGATTCCCCGTTCCCGAAGCAGAGAGACCGCGGCTTCCGGGTCCGGTCCGTATCCGACATTGTCTCCCAGGGAGATGATCCCATCGACGACCTGCTTTTCGATATCGGAAAGAACCGCCCCAAAGGCCTCCAGGTTCGCGTGAACGTCGGAGATTACCGCTATTTTCATTTGTTCCCCGTTTCTGTTCTCATCACTCTTATCCATACCATAACTGAACCCAATTCACAATGGAGGGCAGCAATGTCGATGTGAATTGCCGCGAAATCTTTCCAGCGGAATGAATATAGCCGATTTTTCTTGATCTTCCCGGCGCCCTTGGGTAAGGATGGAGGCATGGAAACGAAAACAGACAGCCAAACCCAGAAACAGAAGCGCCTCCGGGTCTGCGTGCTCGCCAGCGGCAGCAAGGGCAACGCCATCTATGTCTCGGACGGGACCGCGTCGATTCTCATCGATGCGGGGCTTTCGGGAATCGAGATCGAACGGCGCATGGGGGCCCATCATCTCTGTCCGGAATCCCTCACGGCAATCCTTGTCTCCCATGAACATGCGGACCATGTCCGGGGGGTGGGGGTTCTCTCCCGGAGATACGGGCTGCCGGTCTACATGACAAAGCGGACACTTGCCGCTGCCGAGCCCCAGGTCCGAAAGCTCCATATGGCCTGTTCAATGGAGTGCGGCGCCCCTTTCAAAGTGGGTGCATTGACCATTCACCCCTTCTCCACCTCCCATGATGCAGACGATCCGGCCGGATTTACGGTGGGCCTCAACGGAACCAAAATCGGGATTGCCACCGATCTGGGGATCGCGACCGCGATGGTGAAGACCCACCTCTCCGGCTGCTCGCTTCTGGTGCTGGAGAGCAATCATGATCCTGAGATGCTGATGAACGGCCCCTATCCCTGGCATCTGAAACAGCGGATCAAGGGCCGAAAGGGGCATCTTTCCAACTTCGATACGCGGGATCTGCTGGGAAGTCTTCTCCACGACGGTCTCTCCCATGTGGTGCTAGCCCATCTGAGCGAGGAGAACAACACGCCGGAAAAGGCTTTGGCTGCGGTGGGGCCCTCCCTGAAGGATCGAAATGTCCAACTGGTTCCCGCGCTGCAAAGCCGGTGCGGAGATCTGATCCGCCTGTAGCCCCTTGTGCCGCGTTTTTCCGGCTCGGGTGAAACGGGGTTGAAACATTTTCCACCCAAAAAAAACAAAATGGAATATTTTTTTGTTGACGAAATCGATTCCTCCGGATATCTATAGAAAAGTTATGAGAAGGTTGCAAATTGTAGCGGCGCCCTTTTTGGGGCCAAACCAATTTTTTTCAAGATCAAGGAGGAACAGATGGGAAAAAACGGCAGATACGCAATGGGGCTCTTTCTCTGCTGTACAGCGATCCTGCTGACGGCCGCCCCTGCCATCGCGCAGAACGGAATTGACAACGGGGGACATTCCTGGTGGTTCTGGCCGCTGCTGCTCTTTATCGTAACCTTTGTGATGGGCATCCTCGCGGTGCTCGGCGGCGTCGGCGGCGGCGTTCTCTTCGTGCCCATCATCAGCGGTTTCTTTCCGTTTCATCTTGATTTCGTCCGCGGCACCGGCCTCCTGGTGGCCCTCTCCGGAGCCCTGGCCGCAGGTCCGGGCCTTTTAAAGGCCAACCTGGCAAGCCTCCGCCTGGCCATCCCCGTTGCCCTGATCGCATCCTCCTGCGCGATCGTCGGGGCCATGATCGGCCTTGCCCTTCCCACCAATGTCGTGCAGATCGCGCTGGGGGTAACCATCCTCGGCATCTGCATCCTGATGCTCAGCGCAAAGAAATCGACCATCCCCGATGTTCAGGAGGCGGACAAACTCTCCTCCGCGCTGCGGATCTACGGCGTCTATTACGAGCCGAGCCTCAAGCAGAACATCAACTGGAAGGTGCATCGGACCCCGCTGGGGCTCTGCCTCTTCGTCATCATCGGCGTGATGGCCGGGATGTTCGGCCTCGGCGCAGGGTGGGCAAACGTACCGGTCCTGAACCTGCTCATGGGCGCGCCGTTGAAGATCAGTGTGGCCACCAGCAAATTTCTCCTCTCCATCACCGACACCTCGGCCGCCTGGATCTACATGAACAAGGGGTGCGTCATCCCGTTGATGGTGGTTCCGTCCCTCGTGGGGATCATGCTCGGCTCCTTTGTGGGGGTGCGGCTGCTGAAGGTGGCAAAGCCGACCTTCATCCGGTGGATGGTGATCGGTATTCTGGCGTTTGCGGGCCTGAAGGCCCTTCAGAAAGGGATCTTCGGATAAAAAATTCCCGCGGGAACAGACTACCGGGAAAAAGTACGATCCGAATCATCAGATCAGATTATAAGACCGGATCATAAAGACCAGATCATAAAGATAATGGAGGCGTGACATGGAAAACAAGACGGATGTCTCCCTGGAGGCGAGCGAAGAGCAGTTGCTCTATGCGAAATTTCTGGAAGTCGGGATGTATGTGGGGCTGGCCATTCTGCTTATAACCTATTTTCTCTATATTTTCGGCATTATGGAGCCGTATATCCCTTTGTCGGAGGTCTCTCATTACTGGTCCCTGAATGTGGGGGAGTATCTGCATGAGGCCAACATCCATGCGGGATGGTCCTGGGTGCGGATGGTCGGCTACGGCGATTTTATCAACTTCATCGGCATCGCGATGCTGGCCGGTGTCACCATCTTCTGCTATATTGCCATTATCCCGCTGCTCATCAGAACCGGAGACACGGTCTATGCCGTGATTGCCGCTCTGGAAGCGCTGGTTTTGATTCTGGCGGCCAGCGGCCTGATCACGGGCGGACACTAACCGGAACCCGGAGGACAAAGGAGGGAATAGAAATGGCGCTGAAAGCAAAAGTCAAAGATCGGATGATCCCCCTGTCGAACTACTCGACGGTCTCCAAGGATGCGACACTGGAGGAGGCGGTGATGGCGCTGCGGGGTTCCTTCTGTGAACTGGACAGCCAGTCCTGCACCGAAGCGGGCCACCGGACAGTCCTCGCGATGGGTGAGAGCGGAAAACTCGCCGGTATCCTCGATTTTGCCTCAATACTGAGAACCCTGGTTCCCGAGGTGGCCGGAGGCTGGTATAAGCGCCTCTCCTCTGCCGGCGTAACGGCCGCCTTTGCCGAGGCCGACGCGGAGGGGCTCGACGAGACCCATCTCGATCTCTACGAACGGGTGCGGAAGAATGCCCGGGTCAAGGTGAGCGATATCATGCTCAAGGTCCGGGGGACCATCGAAGCCGATGCCAGCCTGATGGACGCGCTGAAAATGATCTTCAAAAACCGGATCACCAAGCTGCCGGTGGTGGAAAACGGCAGGCTTGTTGGGGTGCTGCGGGATACGGATCTTTTTCTGGCAGTCGTTGAAATCCTTGAAGAGAAGCACTGACCCGATTACGTGGAACGGCCCGAAACCCCACATGTCCGAGATCTCTTCGATGGTCATCGTCTTGTTCCTCTGGATGAACTCATGGACGAGATTCCGATGGGGATCGTTCTGCTGGACGATTCCCGCCGGACCCTCCGGATGAACCGGTTCCTGGCGGCCCTCACCGGCTTTCCTCCCGAGGAGATCCACCGGTATCGGATTCCCTGCCGCCAGGTCATCAGAAGCCGCCTCTGCGTGACCGGTTGCCCGGCAAAAGGGATGAATGCCGATTCTGAGCCCGTCACGGTGGAGAGCGATCTCATCGACCGGAACCGGCAGCTCATCCCGGTGAGGATCACCCTGTCGCCCATCCGGGATACAGCCGGCGAGCTTGCCGGATTCATGGAGTCGGTGGAGGATCTCAGACCCATCCGGCATTTGGATGCCCGACAGGAGGGCGGATACCGGCTTTCGGGGATGATCGGCAAGAGCCCGCCCATGGAGAAGGTCTTCCGCCTGATCCCGGCCATCGCGCAGAGCGACTCGTCGGTGCTGATCACCGGGGAGACCGGAACCGGAAAGGATATGGCCGCAGAGGCGATTCACATGGCCTCCCCCCGATCCAAGGGCACTTTCGTAAAGGTCAACTGCGGAGCCCTGCCCGAAACCCTGCTGGAGTCGGAAATCTTCGGCCACCGAAAAGGGGCATTCACAGGCGCGGTTGAGAACAAGCCGGGCCGGTTCCGGATGGCCCACAACGGAACCCTCTTTTTAACGGAGATCGGGGACTTCCCCCTGCCCCTGCAGGTGAAGCTGCTCACCTTTCTCGACGACCATGTGGTCTATCCCCTGGGGGGCACAAAGGGCTTCGAGGCCGATGTCCGGGTGGTGGCCGGCACCCATCGGGACCTGGCCGGGATGGTTCGGGAGGGGCGGTTCCGGGAGGATCTTCTCTTCCGGCTCAACGTGGTCCGGATTCACCTGCCGCCCCTGCGGGAGCGGGGGGAGGACGTCCGTCTGCTGCTCGATCATTTTTTAAACACCTTTGTCGAACGGTTCGGCAAGCCGATCAGCGGCTTCTCCGCGGATGCCCTTGCCCTGTTGAGCCGCTATCCGTACCCCGGAAACGTCCGTGAGCTGAGAAACATCGTGGAATATGCCGTCAATGTCTGCAATGAGGCGAAGATCCGGCCCAGACACCTGCCAACCTATCTCTCGGAGCCGGCCGGAACCGAGTCCTTTTTTTCGGGCCCATCTCGTCAGTCCGGTCTATCGAGCCCCTTGGAAACCGGCCAGTCCGATCCCTCCGGAGACCTTTCCCCTGAACCCGGCGGCCCCATCGCTGAAGAGGGAAAAACCTGGACCGAAGTGGAAAGAGAGATGATCATGGATGCGCTGATTCGGGCCAAGGGAAAAAGGGGCCAGGCCGCAGATATCCTCGGCTGGGGCCGTAGCACTCTGTGGCGGAAGATGAAGCAGCACGGCCTCGACGGAACATAAAATAGACAGCACATGAAACCCAACAACACATGAAAAAGATTTTGGTTCCCTTATACGGCGCGGAGATCGCCCCCCGCTTCGATCTGGCCACCGAAGTCCTCCTTCTCTTTCCAAAGCCGGAAGGCCGAGCCTGGGAGGAGCGGATTCTCGTGGTCTCCCACCCTTCGGCCGAAGAACTCTGCCGTCTTATCCTGAAAGAGGAGGTGGAGACGGTGATCTGCGGCGGCATCGAAGATGAGTATTACCAGTACCTGAACTGGAAGGGGATTTTTGTTTTAGATTCGGTGGCCGGCCTCTGGAACCGGATTCCTGACCGGCTGCAAAAGGATGATCTCAAAGCCGGAGAACTGCTCTATGACCAGATCCAACAATGATTGGGAGGCGCCAATGATGACCCGGGCCAAAAGCTGGCTGTACACCACTATCCGCCATTTTCTGTCGATCCACAAGATTAGCGACGTGTCCTCGCGATATATCATCCTTCGGCGGAATATCACCCTGATCATGCTCTTTGTAACCATCGTCCCCCTGACGGTCATGGGGGCCATCAACCATTTCCAGTACCGGGAGAGCCTCAAAAACGAGGTGATCGAGCCTCTACGGGTGCTCCTCAACAAGACCCGCCACTCCTTTCATCTCTTTTTAGAGGAGCGGCTCTCCATGATCCGATTCATCTCCTCGGCCTACACCTTTGAACAGCTTTCGGACCCGGCGACCCTGAACCGGCTCTATCGGGTCCTGAAGAATGAGTTCGCGGGGTTTGTCGATATCGGCCTCATCAACGGCAAGGGGCTTCAGGTCGGATACGCCGGCCCCTACTCTCTCGAGAACAAGGACTATTCCCAGCAGGCCTGGTTCCAGGAGGTGCTCATCCGGGACTCCTTCATCAGCGAGGTCTTCATGGGGTATCGGAAATTTCCCCATATCGCGATCGCGGTGCAGCGGGTAGAGCATGACGGGACATACTGGATGCTGCGGGCCACCATCGATACGAACAAGTTCGACGAGATCATCTCAACAATGGAGATCGATGCCAAGAGCGACGCCTTCATCGTCAACCGGGAGGGGATCTTTCAGACCCATTCCCGATATTACGGCGATGTTCTGGAAAAAAGCCCCTTCGATATCCTGCAGGGGGCATATGAGACCACCATCGATGAGACCATCGATCCCCTTGGCCGGGAGGTGATCGTCGCGTACGCAAGCTTTGACAAGCCCAGCTTCTCCCTGGTAGTGGTCAAGCCAAGGGACATCATCTTGAGAACCTGGATCACCCTGCAGGGGGAGATGTTCTTCATCTTCTTCGCCAGCGTCTTTGTGATCATTGTGATCGTCATCAAGCTTTCGGATGTGATGGTCATGAACATCAAGGAGGCCGAGGAGCGGCGGGAGAACGCGATCCACGAGCTGGAGCAGAACCAGAAGCTCTCGGCCATCGGCCGGCTGGCGGCCGGGGTGGCCCACGAGATCAACAATCCCCTGGCTATCATCAATGAAAAGGCCGGCCTTATGAAGGATCTGGTTACCTATTCTCCGGATTTTGAAAAGAAGCAGCGGTTTCTGGATCTGCTCACCAGCATCATCAATTCCGTGGGCCGGTGCAAGACCATCACCCACCGGCTGCTCGGGTTTGCCCGGCACAAGGAGCCGAGGCTCGAGCCGCTGGACATCAACCATCTGGTGCAGGAGGTGGTCGGCTTCGTCAACAAGGAGATGGTCTACCGGAACATCGATCTGCGCACCGAATTTGCAGAAGATCTTCCCCGGGTTCTTGCGGATCAGGGGCAGGTACAGCAGGTCTTTTTGAACATTTTAAGCAATGCCCTGGCCGCGGTTCACGACAACGGCAGGGTCTCCATCACCAGTTGGGAGGAGGACAAGCTGAGTGTCGGCGTCTCCATCCAGGACAACGGCTCCGGAATGACCGAGAAGACGATCCAGCGGATCTTCGACCCCTTCTTCACCACCAAGAAGGCCGGCGGCACCGGACTGGGCCTTTTCATCACCTACGGGATCGTCAAGAAGCTGGGCGGAGACATCAAGGTCCACAGCCGGGAGAACGAAGGCTCCACCTTTACGATCTATCTGCCCAAAGTCAACGGGGAGACGGATAAGGAGAAAGCGGAATGAAATCGATCAGCGTAATGCTTGTGGACGATGAGAAGGAGTTTGTCGATACCCTTGCCGAGCGGCTGGAACTGCGCGGGATCGGCGTCCGGGTGGCCAACGACGGCGAGACAGCGCTGCCCATGATCGACGACGATCCGCCGGATCTGGTGTTTCTGGACATGATGATGCCCGGCATCGGTGGCCTGGAGACCCTGAAGCGGATCAAGGAGCGCCATCCCGCGGTTCAGGTGATCCTCCTGACCGGCAGGGGATCTGATCAGGATGGTATGGATGGGATGAATATGGGGGCTGCCGATTACATCATGAAACCGATCGAGATCGACCAGCTCATGGAGAAGCTGGAGAAATTCAATAAATGATTCATAATGTTTCAGATTGTATTAAGTCCATTGTTTTAATATGTTTCAAAAGGATTTATATCCTCCACCGGCATTGAGCAACAAAGTGTAAAAGCCTTTGATCCAGGGCGTTTTCACTTTTTGGCATCATGGTTGCATATATTAAAGTGTCAATAGAATGAGCCAATGGGAAACCATCCTCACTAAAAGAGGGAGGAGCTTTCCCGCCAAACCTGATCTGAAAGGAGTGCAACCATGAGAAAACTGATGGAGAAGATCGAAAAGACCTTTATGGCGGCCGCATTTGCAGAGGCCGATTGCCATGATACCGCGCTGGAGATCCTCGATACCCCGGCGACCCGAAGGAGCAGCCGCAGCCTCGATGATTTTTTAAGAGATGTGGGCCTGGATGAAGTCCGCTACAGCTATGTGCTGGCGCGGGTCTGATCCTATAGAACGGTAAGGGATCGGTTTCATGGGAATCAACCTTCTGATAGTCGACCCGGACACCGGCTTCCGGCAGAGCCTTTGCCGGCATCTGGTGGCCGCGCCTTTTGAGGTCTTTGAATCCGATGGGCGATGGGGATTGAAAAAACACATCAAAAAGCATAACATCGATGTGGTACTGCTCAGCCTCAACGAACTTCGGGAGGAAGGACTTGCCCTGCTCGAGCGGATCAAGCGGTTTCGGCCCCTGGTGGAGGTGATCCTCATCAATGGAACGGGGCAGCTTTCCTATTCCATCGAGGGGATGAAACTGGGGGCCTTTGATGACATCCTGGTGCCCTTTGACCTGAGCCGCCTAACCCGGCGGATCAGGGACGCATGGGAGCGGAAGCGGGAGAAGGAGAAGACCGAAAAGTCGCTCTTTGCCCGGTATCAGGATATGATGACGGCCGCGGCCTTTGCCGAGGCCGGTGAGCCGGACATGGCCCTCGAGATTCTGGAAAAGGAAGCTGTCGAGGCCGAAAAGAGGAGAGGCCCGAAAGACGAGTGATCCATAAAAGAAGCGATCGACGATCGTAAGGAGAGACCTATGGATAAGATCAAAGTTCTGCTGGTAGATGATGAAGAGGAGTTCGTAAAGACTTTGGCCGAGCGGATCGAGATGCGCAACCTCGGCTCCGACATCGCCTACAACGGCGAGCAGGCCCTGAAGGTGGTCAAGGATGAGGTTCCGGACGTGATGATTCTGGACCTGAAAATGCCCGGCATCGACGGGATGGAGGTTTTGCGCCGGGTCAGGAAAGCCTATCCGGATGTGCAGGTGATCATGCTTACGGGCCACGGCTCCGACAAGGACGAAAACGAGGCCCGTCAGCTCGGCGCCTTTGACTACCTCCAGAAGCCGGCCGACATCGACAAGATCGTTTCGACCATCAAGAATGCGTACCAGAACAAGGTGCAGAAGTCGATCATGGCCGCCACCTTTGCCGAGGCCGGGGAGTTCGACACGGCCCGGGAGATGATGAAAGAGGATGACCCGAAGAAGAAGGGTTCCGGCAAAGACTGAAAAGGGTGATAAGGAGTACGCAAATGGAACAAAAGCCCGATGGCCTCGGCTGGAACGGCCTTCAGTTCTTCGGCAGAATCTCTGCATCCATCTCCCACGAGATCAAGAATGTCCTTGCCATCATCAATGAGAATGCGGGGCTTCTGGAGGACTACTGCTTTATGGCGGAAAAGGGAAAGCCGATCGATCCGGCCCGCCTGAAAGGCATCAGCGAAAAGATTGCAAAGCATGTCATACGGGGCGACGGGATCATCCGGAACATGAACCGGTTTGCCCACAGCGTGGACGAGCCGAATCACCAGGTTGACATCGCGGATCTTCTGGAGCTGATGATCGCGCTGAACAGCCGATTTGCCGCGAACAAAAATGTTCAGGTCGCGCATAAATCTCCGGCCGAGCCCCTGGCCATCCCGGCCAATCCCTTTTATCTGGAGAACCTGCTCTTTTTGTGCCTTCAATATGCAATGGATGCGGCCGGCAGCCGCGGGGCAGTCACCCTCATCCCGAAAAAAGAGGCCGACGGGATTGCCATCGTCATGACCGGCCTTGCCGATCTTTCTGCCCCCTTTCCAGGGCCGCCGGAAACTGCGCTGGCGGAGGCCATTGGCGCAACCCTTACAACGGATTCGACAGCAAAGAGCCTGACCATTGCCCTGAAAAAATAAGGTAAAGATGGGATTGATTTTCCCGGGAGAATAGGCTACCATTAAAAGATGAAGATAATTCAACTTTTAAATGCAACTAAAACGAAAAGGAGGGGAAGATGACAGAAAAAGTGCTGCTGGTAGATGATGAGATCGATTTTGTCGATACCCTTGCCGAGCGGATGAAGACCCGGGGGATGAACGTCTCCACCTCCACCTCTGCAAAAGAGGCCATCAAACGGGTCGAAGAAGAAGGTTTCGATGCGGTCGTGCTGGACCTGATGATGCCGGAGATGGATGGTCTGGAGGCTCTGGCCGCGATGAAGGAGAAGAACCCCGATCTTCAGGTGATCCTGCTCACCGGCTACGGCTCTGTCGAGAAAGGGGTCGAGGCCATGAAGCTGGGTGCGATGGATTTTCTGGAGAAGCCCATCGATACCGCAAATTTAGCTGAAAGAATCCAGAAGGCCCAGGCCAACCGGATGATCCTCGTGGAGAAGAAGACCGAGGAAAAGATCCGGAAGATCATTACCGGGAAGGGCTGGTAAGGCATCCCTCTCCCTTTATAGTAAGTCTCATTTATAGTGAGTCCCATTCCGCCCATCGCCTCATCATGGCATCCCCTCCGGATCGATTCTCTTCATGATGAGGCGTTTCCCCTTTTTCTGCGTCCGCAGATCCTGCAGCATTTCAGCCATTGCAGAAGAACCTGAAAACCGGCAAACCCTTTTCGCACCCTATATCCAAAAGAAATTATCTTGAAATCGTTTCACTCCCTGTTATAAGATATATTTAAGGCGGAAATCTTTTTCTGCTGACGGAGAATGAACTCTTATTAAATGAACTCTTATCAAAGGAGAAAAGAAGAATGAAACGATTTTTGAGATTGCTGAAGGCGGGAACTTTGCTTGCGGCGCTGTTGGTGGCGGCGCCCGGAACCGGATACGCCCAGATGGAAGCCCGTACCCTGGACATGACCGGCATGGTAGGGGTGTTCTATTTCGACAATGACGATGTCTATGAAGATGACAGCCCCATTTATACCTTCGGCCTTGGCTATCATTTCACTGAGAGCCTGGGCGCGGAATTCACGGCCAACTTCGTGGACACCAAGAAGTATGAAAAGGGTGAGGTCTACGATAATATTGTGGAGTTCATCTACAAAATCGATCTCCTCTACCATTTCATGCCGGACAACCAGTGGGTTCCCTATGTGGCGCTCGGCGGTGGCGCAACCACCATCAATGAGGAGAGAGAAGACAAGACCGGCGGCCTTGCAGATGCGGGCTTCGGCGTGAAGTACTTCTTTTCCGAAGGATTCGCCTTCCGGATCGATGCCCGGTACAACTATGCCTTTGAAGATGAAGCGCACAACTTCAATGTCTCTGCCGGCCTCACCTATGTATTGGGAGTTCCCTTCATGAAGTAGAGAGAGAAACCTTTTTTCCCGGGGATTTCGGCCGCTTCTACCGTTTTCTGATGGAAAGGCTCCTGGAAAAGAAGAGCTGAGGACGATGGTTTCGAATGGTCCGGGCAAACTCTTCTGTCCGGAAGGCCAGAGGATCGTCCGAATCGGCTTTTCCGTTTGAAAACGAGCCGATTTCCCCGGGAAAGAGACTCTCTCCGCCCCCTGCACCCTGTCGGTGAAGCCGATGGCCATCCACATGGATCACCGCATAATCCTCTCCTGAATCCCTCGCTTTTTCCATGATCGCTGTGATATTTTCAGCCGTGGGTGGAATCACCTGCGTCACCTCTCCGAAGGCTTGGGCCGGCCCCAGGGGCTCCAAAACAGGCTGAGCCGGCATCTCATCCGGAAGTGGGGCGGAACTGTCCGGATCGTCCGGTTGGGGGCTGAGCAGAAGCACCCGGGTGGAGGATTTGGACCGGGATGGATCTCCCATTCCCCGGGGGATTCTCAGGGGCAGATGGCGCCGGGCCCGGACCGATTTGGCCCCCTGCAGCAGATACCGCTCTCCGTCATGAAGCAGCTCCCAGGGTAAAGAGAGAAGAAGAAACGCGGCCCGATTGGCCTCCTGCTGCTGAACCACCGAAGAGCCCCGCACCAGTTGCGCGTCGATAAAGACCGTCAATCGGCGCTCCTGTCCCTCTTCAGCCGAAAGCCAGCTCGACAGCACCTCGGAGCAACTGTATTTCGGCATGACATTCAAATAGAGTTCCCGGCCCCACTCCGGCAGGCGCTCTTCGACCTCCTGGGCTCTCTGTTTCTCGGCACCGCTGGGCCAGAGGTAATACTGATCAAGATACCACTTCAGCTCCTCGATCTCCGGGTAGCCGATGGGCGCAGTAAAGAGATAGGGCTCCCGGCATTCGGCTATCACTGTCTGGCGTTTTGCCGAGATGTAGTTGAGTTCCGCGGTCGCGGCCGCATAGGTTCTGCCGTCCCGGTTTTCGATATAGGGGGAGCGCAGCTCCAGCAGCAGTTCATCGGACGGTGCCGCATTGACCATTTCGATGGCCGGAGGGGATTCGGGGGGAGGTGCATCGAGGGTTTCCACTTCAATCGGATCTGTTCTTTCCGGGGCAGGCGGGCCATCGGACTTTCCGATCCGGTGATCTTTTCCGCGGTCCAGTCCCGACAGAATCTGGGGAAGGGCCCGTTTGATTCCGGCCGCGCCCTTGATCACCCGGATGGCAAGAGGCTTTTGAACAAAGAGCCATTTCAATGCCCCCAGTTCCACCCCCTCCCGCAGCAGCGGGATGATTGCGAAATCGTCCGGCCGCTGCTCTTTGACCTGGGAGGCATGTCGGGTCTCTTCCGCGACCCATGCGGAGTTGAAGGCATCGGGGCTGACCACCACGATGAATGCCCTGGCGTTTTCGAGGGTCTTGAAGATCCGGTCGAGGGGAATGTTTCTTCCCCGCAGCTCCCGGGAATCGACCAGACTGTATATCCCCTTGGCTTCAAGGCTCTGGCGGAGCTTATCGACAAAATCGCTGTCCCGGCTGCTGTGAGAGATAAAGATCGTGCTCATTATGGAAATCCTTAAAGGCCGTTTTAATTCTGACTCTTTTTCATACCCTATTTTTCCGCGCAAGGCAACATCCCCTTTCCCCGGGAGGGTTTATTTCCAAAAGATCCGGGTTCCCGAGATTCCTTCAACGGCTCCGGTCAGATCGTTAACAGAGCCGATCGCAGCTCTGCCCCGGCTGTGGCGGACGTAGTCTACTGCCGCTGCCACCTTGGGGCCCATGGAGCCTGCCGGGAAATGGCCTGCAGCCAGATGCGCTTCAGCTTCTTCAGGTGTCAGTTGGGTCAGGAGCCGCTCTTCCGGGCCGCCGTAATCGAGCATTGCACCGGGTACATCAGTGAGAATCACAAATAGATCGACCCCCACCTCCTGAGCCAGCTTCGCGCTGGCAAGATCCTTGTCGATCACCGCATCCACCCCGGCAAAGGATCTCCCCTCCCGGATCACCGGAATCCCGCCGCCCCCGCAGCAGATCACAATGAAATTCTGACGGATAAGGGCTTTTATCTCCCGCTTCTCCACGATGGTTACGGGTACAGGGGAGGCGACCACCCGGCGGAAGCCTTTGGGCGTTTTGATTGTGGGATAGGGGAGGCGTGCAGCCTCGGCCTCGGTAAAGGCAGGGCCGATCGGCTTTGTGGGGGCTGAAAAGGCCGGATCATTTTCATTCACCACCACATAGCTGATGAGGCTGACTATCCGCTGATGCTCATGGATGCCCAAAGCCATCAGTTCACTGTCCAGGGTCGATTCGATCATATAGCCGATCTGCCCCTGGGTCTGGGCCACCAGGATCTCAAGGGGCAGGGGCAAAAGATTCGGGCAGCACTCCTGCTGGAGCATAAGGTTTCCCACCTGAGGGCCGTTGCCGTGGGTGATGATGATCCGGAAGCGCCGGGACAGCCTGGCTATCTCGCGGATCGGCCTCCGCAGGTTCTCGAACTGCTCCTCGATGCTCCCTTTCTCCCCTTTTCGGATCAGGGCATTCCCCCCGAGGGCCACCAGCAGAACTGGTCTGTCATCCCTTTTCATGAAGTCTCTCCCAGAAGACCTCCCAACCGCTTCTGCAGGATCGAAGAAAGGAGGGGCTCGCTGTGATCCTTGTATTCGTAGCGCACCCGCTGGGAGGGAATGCGGATATCGAGAAGTGCGGAGAGGTTGATGGGGGTGGCAAAGAGGACCAGGTCGCACTCTGCGGCATTGATGGTGGCCTCCAGATCCTTTGCCTGTTTTGTGCTGTAACCCATTGCCGGCAGCACCGGGCCTATGTGAGAATATTTCTCATAGATGTTTCGGATCGCGCCGGCCGCGCAGGATCTCGGATCGACTATCTCGGCTGCGCCATATTTCCGTGCGGCAATGATTCCTGCACCGTAGGCCATCTCTCCGTGCGTCAGGGTAGGGCCGTCCTCGACCACCATGACCCGCTTTCCCCGGATCGCCTCCGGATCATCGACCAGAATGGCCGACTCGGCCATGACGATCCTGGCTTTTGGCGCATGGGCTTCGATATTGACCTTGACCTGACTCACCCCCTCGGGCGGCGCGGAATCGACCTTGTTGATGATCGCGATATCGGCCATGATCATATTGGTCTCGCCGGGATAGTAGAGGAGTTCATGGCCCGGCCGGTGAGGATCGAAGACCACGATGTGAAGATCGGGGGTGTAGAAGGGCGTGTCGTTGTTGCCGCCGTCCCAGACGATCAGATCGGCCTCCTTTTCGGCCGCTTTGAGAATCTTCTCGTAATCGATGCCGGCATAGACCGTGATCCCTTTTTCCACCAGGGACTCATACTCTTCCCTCTCTTCAATGGTACACTGATGCCGGTCGAAATCGGCAAATTCCGAGAAGCGCTGCACCTCCTGGGCCAGAAGATCGCCGTAGGGCATGGGATGGCGGATCACCACCGGATTTTTCCCCATCCCCTTGATAATCCGGCAGACCTCCCGGGTGGTCTGGGATTTTCCGCATCCGGTTCTCACCGCGCAGACCGCGACCAGGGGCTTTTTCGGCTTCAGCATGGTATATGTGGCCCCCAGAAGAATGAAATCCGCGCCATTGGCCATCGCGATGGCCCCCTGGTGCATCACGTGTGTGTGGCGAACATCGCTGTAGGAGAAGGCGACCAGATCGACCGAATGCTTTCGGATGAGATCGGCCAGCTCCTCCTCGGCATAGATGGAGATGCCTTGGGGATATCCATCTCCGGCCAGTTGGGGAGGGTAGCAGCGTCCTTCGATATCCGGGATCTGGGCTGCGGTGAACCCCACCACCCGGTATCGGGGATTGCCCCGGAAGTAGAGGTTGAAATTGTGGAAATCCCGGCCGGCCGCCCCCATGATGAGCACCTTTTCGATCATAAGCTCTCCCCTTTTCTCGATTTAAAAGCGGTTTTCCTGCATCGGATCATGTGCGATCTGCGGTATCTTTTTGATGATGGCCTGTTCGATGATGCTCTGTTAAAAACTGATCCTGTCTATTCTATCCGACACTTCAACCAAATACAACTTCAGATTCGATTCTCTTCGATTCGGTTGATCCTGCTTGACGGTTTGGCCGGGAAAGGGTATATGTGATCAAAAAAGGAGGAAAAGATGAAGCAAAATGATCTTATAAAATCTTTACGAACACTGACCATCGGGATTTTTTCCGCACTCCTGCTCTTTGTGCTGGCCGCATACGGCGATGAAAAGGCATCGC
Organism: Desulfobacteraceae bacterium; assembly: GCA_011390135.1. Lineage (GTDB taxonomy): Bacteria > Desulfobacterota > Desulfobacteria > Desulfobacterales > JAABSP01 > JAABSP01. Next base: position 71,796 of record JAABSZ010000001.1, read on the forward strand.
CCGATGATGTGATGGAGCGGGTGAAGGCGGCTGCACTCTATCTTCAGGAGAAGGGGGAGGCGGGACTGGAAGACTTCAATGATCCTGATAGCGGCTGGGCCTTCAAAGATACCTATGTCTGGGTACTCGACTGCAAAAATGGCACCGATGCGGCCCATCCCTTCAAGCCGAAGCTGGTGGGAATGGCTCTGATGGGGCTTCGGGACACCACCGGAAAGCTCTTCTTTGCAGAGATGTGCGATGGGGTCAAACAGCCCGGGGGGGATTGGATCGAATACCAGTGGCCCAAGGTGGGGGAGGATACCCCCTCCCGAAAGTTGACCTATGTTCTCGATGTTCCGGGACAACCGTATGAAGTTGCAGCAGGTATCTATGATGAGGATATTCCGCTGGAGCAGCTCAAAGGCATGATCCGCAGATAGGGAGAATCGTATGACAGCAAACGGTGAAAACTGGAACCCCGGAAAGATTCTGGAGACCTCCGGATACTACTGGCGCACCTGTACCCTCCATGCCGGGGTGAAGCTGGATATCTTCACGGCCATTGGAGAGGGGGAAAAGGAAACCGCCGATGTTGCCGCATCCATAGGCACGGAACCGAGGGCAACGGGAATGCTGCTCGATGCCCTCTCCGCAATGGGGCTTATTCAAAAGGAGGGGGAAAAATATCGGAACAGCGATGCGGCACTCCGGTTTCTTTCAAAGGATTCCGATGGATATATCGGCTATATGATCATGCACCACCACCATCTGGTGGAATCCTGGTCCCGTCTGGACGAGGCGGTCGTCCGGGGCGAGGCGGTGCGGGGCAGATCCTCCTTTTCCGATGAGAGCCGGCGGGAGAGCTTTCTGATGGGGATGTTCAACCTTGCCAATCTAATTGCCCCGTCCATCGCGGAGAAGATCGATCTTTCGGGCCGAAAAAGCCTGCTCGACCTGGGCGGGGGCCCCGGAACCTATGCGATCCACTTCTGCCGGAAAAACCCGCAGCTTGGGGCAACGGTCTTTGACCTGCCCACCACAAAGCCCTTTGCCGAAAAGACCATCGAGCGGTTCGGCCTTTTGGACCGGATCGATTTTTCGCCCGGGGATTTCACTGTAGAGGATCTTCCCAAAGGGCCAAAAGGGGAGGGATATGACGCGGCATGGCTCTCCCACATCCTCCACGGAGAGAATCCCCAGGACTGCCTCAAGATCGTCTCCAAGGCCGCTGCAGCCCTGAACCCGGGTGGCCTTCTGCTCATCCACGAGTTCATCCTGGACGACAACCGGGATCGGCCCCTCTTTCCCGCGCTCTTCTCCCTCAACATGCTGCTGGGCACAGATGGGGGGCAGGCCTATTCCGAGGGGGAATTGTTGGAGATGATGGCCCGTGCAGGACTCTCGAAGATCCAGAGGGTTCCCTTTGTAGGGCCAAATGATTCGGGGATCATGGCCGGAACCAGATCCTGATTCTGATCTGAAACCTGGTCCGAAACCTGGTCCGGATTCTGATCCAGAGTGATCCGGAGTGATCCGGGACCCGGGAGCGGTCTTTAATCGTTCTTCTGGTTTTTTTGCAGAATCCCGATGATCTTTTCCAGCACCTCGTCGGCATCGGTCTTGGGAACCGTGCAGGAGCCGGCACCGGCATGGCCCCCGCCGCCGAATAGAGAAAGCATCAGCCCCACATTGACATTGCAGTTCCGGTTGAAGATGCTGTGGCCCACACTGATGATGACCATTTCCGGCCGCTCCCGGTCATTGCGGACCCGCACCTGAACCACGGACTCGGGGTAGAGAGAGTAGATCAGGAAACGGTTGCCGGAGGGGGCATCGACAAAGGAGCGGAAGTCGGAAACCGCCACATGATCGATTTGCCGGGTCTGCTCCTTCAAGATGGCCTCATACTCGCGGTTTCGTTCAATTACCGCCTGGCAGCGCTCCTGCACCTCCGGATCATCCATGATCCGATCCATCTTCTGCGATCCCAGCAGATCAACAAGCCGGTTCCAGTACGGCTCATCATCCCTGTCTGCGCTCGACAGGGTCATGGAGAGGAGGATATAAGGATAATTCTCCGGATGCTTCACCTCCTCGACCGTCAGCTCGGCCGCGTCGATCTTGTCGGCCTGATCCACCAGTTCCCGGTAATCGCCTTTGAATCGACCCGCATAATGTTCAAAAATGACCCGGGCTGCAGAGGGGGCCATGGAAAAGGCCCCTTTAAAGGGTTTTTGAGGCCGATTCGTATAATGGTGATCGAACCAGAGTTCGCAGTCAGGATCATAGGGGAGATTGGCCATAATATCGCCGGGCCGGATTCCGGCCATCCCTTTTTGCACCTGATTCGGCTCCACCCAATTGACCGGACCCTCGACATCCTCGACTTCATAGAGCAGCACAGCACAGACTACACCGTCGAAATCGGCTCGGGTTACGATTCTCATAGACATCTTCCTCCGGAAAAATTTGATATGAGGCTTTTGCCTCTTTATAATAAAAAATCTGTATAATAAAAATCAGGATAATAAAAATCAGGATAATAAAAAAAGGTAACACTATATATCTTTCAATCCTAAATATCAAGCTAAGGAGGCAAATCATTCCGATATTTCCCGTACCAGAGGGAGAGAATCGGAGCCATTGGAACAATTTAAAGCAAAATTATTTAAAGGGGAGGGCGGCTTGAGTCTTGAAAGCCCCCTGCATTTGTGATAACTCAACCTGCTGCCGAAAAGGCTGTAAAAAAAGGAGTTCCATGCACCGTAAGTTCATTCTTTCGATACTCTTTGCAATGCTCTGCTGGACCCCGGGAATCGTTACGGGGCAAAGCATTCCCGAATCCGCACCCATCCCGTCGCTGATCGAGAGCCTCCGCTTCGATACTCCGGTCGATTTCTGCGGAGAGAAGGTCCCCCTCGATGATCCGGACATTCGGGAGCGGTTGGAGAAGGAGTTTTTGCTGATCCTCTGGGATCGGGCACAGATCGTTCTCTGGATGAAGCGGGCCGGCCGGTATATGCCCTATTTCGAGAAGACCCTGCGCCAGAACGGGCTGCCGGACGATCTCAAATATGTGGCCGTCATCGAAAGCTCGCTTCTGCCCGCTATCGGCTCCTCTATGGGCGCGGTGGGATACTGGCAGTTCATCCGGTCAACGGGCCAGAGGTACAACCTCACCATCGACCGGAATCTGGACGAGCGCAGAAGCCTGGAGGATTCAACTATCGCGGCCATTCGCTATTTCAAGGATCTCCATGCAGAGTTCAGGAACTGGACCCTTTCCGTGGCCGCATACAATATGGGGGAGGCCGGGCTCCGCTCACGTATCCAACGCCAGAAGGTGAACAACTACTACCATCTCGATCTGCCCACGGAGACCGAACGCCACCTCTTCAAGATCATTTCTGTCAAACTCATCTTTGAAAATCCCCGGCGGTACGGCTTTCACTTCGAAGCATCGGATCTCTATTCCTCCCGTCCCCATGACCGGGTGGTGGTGAATTGCTACCGTGATATCCCTTTGACTCTGATAGCGGAGGCCGCGGGAACCTACTACAAAAAGATCAAAGACCTCAATCCCCATATTCTGGGAAGCGATTTGGCCAAGGGAAATCATACCATCAAGATTCCAAAGGGGGCCGGGGAGGGATTTCAGAAGCGTTATCTCTCACTTCTGGAGAAATGGAATGCCGAAAAACAACAACAAAGCTCGGTCAGAAAGATTGTTTACCGGGTGAAGCGAGGCGACAGCCTGGGACGGATCGCAGAGCGCCACGGCGTGTCGATTGCAAAGCTCGCGAAGTGGAACGGGCTGAACTACAAAAAGCCGATCTATCCGGGACAGCAGATCATCATCTACAAAGATTGACAAAAATTGACAATTCAATAAACAGGAGAAACAGCAGAAAAGATGGATTACGAATGTATTCTCTATGAGAAAAAGGACTGGGTCGCCATCATAAAGCTCAACCGGCCCAAGGTGCTCAACGCCATGAACAAGCAGCTCTGGCTCGATGTCCAGAGTGCCTTGGCCGATGCCGGCGCGGACCAGGCCGTCAAGGCGGTCATCTTCACTGGCGAGGGCCGGGCATTTTCCACGGGCGCGGATCTGAAGGAATCTAAGACCCGTTCGGCCGAGGATTACCGGGATTATCTGACAGAGCTTCAGGAGGCATCGAAAAAGATCATCCGGTATCCCAAGCCGACCATAGCGGCCGTCAACGGCTACGCGCTCGGCTCCGGCTACGAGCTGGCCCTGGCCTGTGATATCCGGATCGCAGCCGTTGACGCGCAGATCGGCTCCCCCGAGGCAAGGGTGACATCATCGGTGACGGGCGGGGCCATGCGGCTCATCCAGGATCTGGTGGGGCCCGGCAAGGCCCGGGAGCTGCTCTTCACTGCCGAAAACATCGACGGGAAAGAGGCCGAACGGATCGGACTGGTCAACAGAGCGGTCCCCGCAGCGGAACTGATGGATGTCGCGATCGCGATGGCAGAGAAGATCGCGGCCAACTCGGCCTTCTCCATCGGGATGATCAAGAAGGGGCTGATCATGGCCAAAGAGGGCGCAAGCCTCGACGCGCTCATGGATTTCGAGATCGAAGGATGCCTGGCCTGCGTCTCCACCAAGGAGCGGCAGCACTCCCTCGAGAATTTTGAAGAGCGGAAAAGACAATAACCTTATTGAAGGAGCAATAGAAGCAGATCATGTCTTTGGATAAGATATTGAAGGCCAGGTCCGTCGCGATCGTCGGCGCATCCAGAAATGAGACCAAGCGGGGGTATCAGGCCATCCGCACCCTTATCGACGAGCGGTTCGAGGGGGTCATTTACCCGGTCAACCCCAAAGAGGAGAGCATCCTCGGTTACAAATGCTATGCCAGGGTCGCGGATATCGAGGGGCCTGTGGATATGGCCCTGATCACCACCCCGGCCAGGAGCCTTCTCACAGTGCTGCGGGACTGCGGCAAAAAGGGGGTATCGGGCGCGGTGATCATCGCGGGCGGCTTCGGCGAGACCGGCGTGGACGGCCGGGAGCTGGAGCAGAAGGTGGTGGAGGTGGCCCAGAAGAACGATATCCGTCTCATCGGCCCCAACACCTCCGGCATGATGAACCTGAAGGATCACCTCAACCTCGTGGGGCTGCGCAATGCCCCGGAGGGTAACATCGCGCTCCTCTCCCAGAGCGGCAACATGGCCCTCACCCTCATAACCGAGGCCAAGCTCAAAAGCCAGAAAGGCTTCTCCTACTATGTCGGGGTGGGCAACGAGGCTGACCTGAGGTTCCACGAATACCTGGAGTTTTTCCGAAAGGATAAGGATACCCGGGCCATCCTCATGTATGTGGAGGGGATGCGCGACGGCCGGAAGTTTCTCCAGCAGGCATACAAGACCACCCTGGAAAAGCCGGTGATCCTGCTGAAAAGCGGCCGCTCCTCCATCGGCAAGCGTTCGGCCGGCTCCCACACCGGTGCTCTTGCGGGGATCTCGGAAGTGGCCAGAACCGCATTCAAAAGGGCCGGGATCGTGGTCATCAAGCGCTCCGATCAGCTCTTCCCCGCGGCCGAGACCCTCTCCAGTCTGCCGCCCATGAAGAACAATCAGGTGGCGATCCTGGCCGACGGCGGGGGGCATGCCACAATCGCTGCCGATATGCTCACGGACCTGGGCATCACCATGCCGGAGCTTTCGGAGAAGACCCAGGCCAAGCTGAAGAAGATCCTGCCGGCCGCGGCCGCGGTGCGAAACCCGGTCGATGTCGCGGGCGGAACCGATGCGGACCCAACGGTCTTTGCGACCTGTGCCGATATCCTTCTGAAGGACCCGCACGTCGGGGGTCTTCTTCTGGTGGGGCTCTTTGGCGGTTACGGCATCAGGTTTGCCGAGAGCCTTTCGCTGATGGAGGAGGATGCTGCGCATCAGATGGGAAAGATGGTGGTGAAGCGGGACAAGCCCATTGTCGTCCACAGCCTTTACAGCTCTGAAAGGCCCCACGCGCTCCATCTGCTCCGATACTACAATATACCGGTATACGACTCCCTGGATATCGCCTGTAAGTGCATGGGGGTGCTGTCGGAATACGGAACATTTTTGAGAAGCTACCATGCCAAGGCCAACTTTGTCTTCAACTGGCGGTCCAAGGCCAGGGCCGAGGGCGCGGCCATCATCAAAAAAGCTTTGGAAGAGGGCCGAAATGTCCTGCTGGAGCCCGAGGCCAAGAAGCTGATGCAGCTTCACGGCGCGGCAAAGGGGGGCGATGTGCTGGTGAAGAGTGCAGACGAGGCAGTGGAGGCCGCAACCCGGATGGGGAGTCAGGTGGTCCTCAAGATCGTCTCTCCGGATATCCTTCACAAGAGCGATGCCGGCGGGGTTCGCCTCAATCTGGCCACGGCCGGGGAGATCCGGGAGAGTTTCGAGGATATCATCAACAGTGCGAAGAAGTACAAGCCGGATGCCGATATCCGCGGGGTGCTGGTCTCTCCCATGGCCGAAAAGGGGCTGGAGGTGATCATCGGCACCAAGATCGACGACCAGTTCGGTCCGGTGATCATGTTCGGACTGGGCGGCATCATGGTGGAGATTTTAAAGGATGTGGCTTTCCGGGTGCTGCCCATCTCGGAACGCTCCGCGAGAAAGATGATGGAGGATATCAAGTCCTATAAGATCCTCGAGGGGATTCGGGGGGAGAAATCCTATGACCGGAAGGCGCTGAAGAATCTGCTGCTGATGGTCTCGGAGGTCATCGAATCCTATCCGGAGATCGAGGAGATGGACCTGAACCCGGTGCTGGTCTATCAGAAGGGGCTCGCGCTGGTGGATGCAAGGATCATCCTCAATCCGGAGCGGAAGCAGCCGAAATGGTGATGATAACCGGTGTCGGAAAGAGGGTGGAGATATGATTGCAGAGATTCTGGCCACCGGTGACGAGATCCGTTCCGGGGACCTGGTGGATACCAATTCAGGCCACATCGCGCAGCAGTTGGAGATCGCAGGCTGTGCCGTCACCCGCCACACCTGTGTGGGGGATGAGCCCGGCGCGCTGCTGGACGTCATCCAGGAGATCGCAAAGAGGGCCGATGTGGCCATCGTGACCGGGGGGCTGGGCCCCACTTCCGATGATATCACGGCCCCGGCTTTTGCAGCCGCGGCCGGGGTCGAAATGGTCCTGGATTCCGAAGCCCTGGAGAACGTGGTGGCCTATTTCCGGAAGCGGGAGCGGCCCATGAGCGAATCCAACAGAAAGCAGGCCC
>JAABSZ010000010.1:0-43771 GCA_011390135.1 Desulfobacteraceae bacterium
CACTGCCGGTTTTGCGCTTTTGAGCCGGATCGGCTACAGCATCCCGGCACTCGGCGGTGTGATCGCGTTTGAAAACCTGACGGCCGGCATGGGCACGGCAGCGTTCATGGGGTATATGGCCAGCCTCACTGACCGGCGCTTCACCGCGACCCAGTATGCGCTGCTCACCAGCTTCATGGGACTCTCCCGGGATCTGATCACCGCACCCAGCGGCTATCTGGCCAAACATATGGACTGGTTCGGCTTCTTTGTGGCCTGCACCCTGCTGGCCATCCCGGGTCTGCTGCTTCTGTTCAGACTCTCTCCGCCCGAGGAAAAGATCGACGGTGATGCAGCAGCCGCAGAAGAAGACGGTCATCAGAACGGAAGCCCCTGAGAAGATGCCCATTATCATCGAAGCCATCTATGACGGAGCGGACTTTCGTCGGACCGTTTATGCGTATGAGGAGGAGAAGAAGATGCCGTATATCAGCAGTATCGAGCGGGTGGGAATCGAAAAGGGCATTCAGCAGGGAATCCAGCAGGGAGTTCAACAGGGAGTTCAACAGGGAATGCTGCAAAGATCCAGAGAAGCCGTCATCGAGATCCTGGAGACAAGATTCGAAACCGTTCCCCATTCCGTCATATCGGCGGTTGAGAAAACAGACGACACATCGGTTTTGAAGACGCTCTTCCATGATGCCATTACGGTAAAATCGATCAATGAATTCATAAAGATTTTAAACACAATAACGGTTTGAACTCCCAACAGCAGCCCTTGTGATGCGCTTTCCGCGCCGCATTGACATTTCCGCCTGCGGAATATAAATTGTGCTCATAAAAGGACGGCTTTGCCGGAACTCATCCTTATATTGAGGATCTTCCGGCAAAGCCTTTTTTAAAGACTCAAAAGACAGATGATGACAGACGAGACAATAAAAAACGATATCGTGCTGCAGCGGGCAAGAGATCTGGCGGAAAAGCGCCGGGAGATCCTCTCCATGAATCCGGAAAATGCTGTGGATGCCATCCTGGATGAGAAGCATCCTGCGGCAGTTGTCCACTCCTTTCCGGAAGAGGACTTCTATTTCCTGGTTCATGAGATCGGAACCGGGGATGCCCTGGAGATCCTGTCGCTGGCCTCGGGCCGGCAGTGGGAATACCTGCTGGACATCGAGGTCTGGAAGCGGGACCGGCTCTGCCTGAAGACCCTGACTCACTGGCTCGATCTGCTGGCCAGGGCAGACGCGCCCCGTCTGGTGCGATGGCTGCTGGAAGAAAAAACCGAGTTCATCGAGTTCTACATGCACAAAAACATGGACGCGGGCATCCGGATGCACGATCAGGACCCATCGGATTTCGGGGATGGCTATTTCACTATCGATGAGGTCTTCTACAACCGGTTTACCGATGAGCCATCCCATGGGGAGGAGGATATCGAGATCCGGGATCTTTTTCTCTCCAATTTTTTAGAGCGCGTTGCGGACGAGGATTATGAGACCTATCAGAAGATGATGCTCGAGTTCAAAAATTTCATCTCCGCGGAGTACGAGGAGGATGCCTTCCGGATGCGCAATGTCCGCCTTGCGGAAAAGGGGTTTCTTCCCTTTCATGAGGCTGTGGGCATCTATCAGCCGATGTCGGTGAAGGATCTGAAAAAGAAGCGGCACAAATACGTTTCCCGTGAGGAGGTCTCCGGGGATAACTTTGTGCCGGTTCCCCTCTATCCCTTTCAGGGGCTCGATGAAGAGAACCTTTTTACCATTGCCCTCCATGCCGTGGATGAAGCGGTGGTCTATGAGCAGCTTCAGATCGAATTTGCGGGCCTGAGCAATCAGATCATCTCGGCCGACGAGCATACGATCCGAAGCCGGGAGGCGCTCTCTGTCGTGGTGGACAAGGCCAGCGGATATCTGAGCATCGGCCTGGAAATCCTTTCCGGGGGCAAAAAAGGGGCCGATTTGGTCTCACGCATGGCCGATATCATCCGCCGATATCCCCTTTCCGACATCTTCCGGTTGGGGTTTGGTCGTGCCTTGAAGCTCAAATGGAAGGTTCAGCGGTGGCGGAAGCGCTGCTGGTTCGAGCGGTGGGGGCTGCCCATCTCCTTCTGGGACGAAAAGTTCACCGGCGTTCTCGGCGGGCTGCTGATCCCCAGACCCATGTACTATGACAACTACGAGACCGGGGTACTCTACCGGGATTTTGCCTCCCTTGCCGATCTCCACAGAACCGATCTTCTGCTGGATCGGGTCATGGCGATGGATGCGCTGCTGTCGCGGATGCAGTTGCCCCTGGAGATCGATTTCGACGGCTTCTTCACCTATAAAAAGATGCTGCTGACCCTCTGGGCAAGGGATCAGATCGGTCTCGAAGATACGCTTGAACCGATTCCAATGAAGGATTTTTCGAATTTTTTTCAAACCCTCTGGGCAGGCCAAGCCCAGTCGAGGGAGATCACGGATGCTGCCCGGCACTCTTTTCTCGACTGGCTCTCCCGCAGGAGCGGTGTAGATGCTGCGACCATTTCCGAAAGGGCAGGGGAGGGGCTCGAAGAGATCTTCCGGGAGATCGAAAGCGAGTACGGAGCGGTGGCACAGGGGTATCTCGACCCGAAGCATCTCCACCTCTTCCGGGTGGAATAGCCCCCGGAGAGGTCTGTTATCTGTAGGGCAGACGGAGCAGTATCCCTGGCCGACCGGAAAATTTCCGTTTGACATTTGGCCCGGAATCGCCGATATTTACCCTTTTTATATATTCGAATTTATATATTCGAAAAAGATAACGGATATAAGGAGTGATCCAAATGCCGATCTATGAATTCAGATGTACGAAGTGCGAAGAACTTTTCGAACTGCTGATCCTGGGCCGGGACGAGAATACCGAGACCGCCTGCCCCAAATGCCAATCCGAGGAGTTCGAGCGGGTGATGAGCACCACCAACTATGCGATGCACGGCGGTACTCCGGGCGGATCATCTTCCGGGGTCCAGTCCCAGTCCAGAACCTGTTCGGGCGGCTCCTGCACCACCTATGAGATCCCGGGGCCCAAATAAAATTGACAACTCTCTCCTGCACCATTATTTTTAAAAATTATAGCTAATTAAAGGATGCGGAAAGAGATATGAAACAGATTCACCATCAGGAAAAAGAGCAGTTCAAAAAGCTCTTCAACCAGGAGAACATCGACCGGTTCGAGGACCGGTACAAGGTGCTGGATGCATTCCTTCAAAGCGAGCATCATTTCACCGATGCAGAGCTTTTCGAACGCCTCCGGAACGACGGCCATTCCCTGGACTTGGAGTTCGTGCGCAATACCCTGGACATGATGTGCCATTACGGTTTTGCCCAGGCCAATCGGTTCGATAATGGACAGGTGCGATACGAACACCGCCACCTGGGTCAGCACCATGATCATATGATCTGCACCAAGTGCAGAAAGATCGTCGAATTCGAAAACGATCAGATGGAGGCTCTGCAGCGGCAGATCGCCAATTCCCACGGATTTCACATGCTTCAACACCGGATGGAGATCTACGGGATCTGTTCCGACTGTCTCGAAGAGCAGGTCCACCGGATGCCGCTGGTTGCGGCCCCTCAGGGGGAGCGGCTGATCATCCGGGATTTCATCGGCGGATCTACCGCCCGAATGCGCCTGCTGACCATGGGGCTTCGGATCGGAGATGAGATCGAAGTCCTGACCAACATCCATCAGGGGCAGGTGGTGATATCGGTCGATTATCACCGGTATGCCCTGGGACGGGGGCTTGCCCAGAAGATTCTGGTGGAGCCGGTCCATGGGCCTGTTCATGGGCCGGTCCATGGGAAGGATACGGAAAACTCCGATGGCAAATCCAGCGGGAAAGATGCCCGGGGTAAAGAGGCCCGGGGTAAAGAGGATTGTTCCGCATCCGGAGGCATCCATGCAGTTAAGTGATCTGCGGGAGTCCCAGAAGGCCCGGGTGGTGCGGGTGGGCGGTAACGGAGCCCTGCGCAGGCGGATTCTCGAGATGGGTATCGTCCGGGGAACAGATGTCTATGTGGAAAAATATGCGCCTTTAAAGGACCCGATGGAGCTGATCGTCAAAGGGTATCATATCTCCCTGCGGGTGGAGGAGGCCGCACAGATCACCGTGGAAGATGTGAGATAGTCCCTTGCCTCGTAAAAAGATCCTCACCATTGCCCTGGCCGGAAATCCAAACTCCGGCAAAACCACTATCTTCAACAACATCACAGGAACCCGCCAGAAGGTGGGCAACTGGCCCGGCGTCACCGTGGAGAAGAAGGAGGGAACGATCCACAAATTCGGCCATGAGCTGAAGATCGTGGATCTGCCCGGAACCTACAGCCTCACACCCTTCTCCATCGAGGAGATCGTTGCCAGAGACTTCGTCCTCGAGACCGCGCCGGACCTGGTGATCGACATTATCGACGCGTCCAATCTGGAGCGGAGCCTCTATCTGGCCACCCAGATCCGGGAGCTGGACTGCAAGGTCCTCTTTGCCCTCAACATGGCCGATCTGGCCCGGGAGAGAGGCATCAAGATCGACGTGGACAAGCTTTCTGAGCTTTTAGGGCTTCCGGTGGTCTTCACCGTTGGCAATAAGAACGAGGGGATTGAGACTCTTCTGGAAAAGGCCGTGGAGCTGGCCGAAAGCGATGTCCATATCCCCAAAACCCGAAAGGTCCAGTACAGCAAGGATATCGAGGTCTCGATCCTGGCGGTCGAGGATCTGCTCCGGATCTCTATCGGCGAGGCCAGACTTCCCTATAAATTCCGTTGGACAGCGATCAAGCTGCTGGAGGACGACCAGGTGGTGCGGGATCGGATCGCGGATCTTGCCGGCCGTAGCCGGGAGGAGCTGCTCCGGGAGGTGGAAAACCAGCGGGAGCATCTGCGGAGGCTTTTTGACGATGATCCCGAGATCGTCATGACCGATGAGCGGTACGGCTTTATCGCGGGGCTGGTCAAGGAGGCCGTCACCACCTCCAATCGGAAGCGGGTCGATATCTCCAGAAATATCGACCTGGTGCTGACGGACCGGTTTATCGGCTTTCCCATCTTCGTCTTCTTCATTTGGGCAATGTTCCAGCTCACCTTCAAGCTGGGAGTCTATCCCATGGCCGCGATCGAGTGGGGGGTGAGCCTTCTCTCGGCGGGTCTGGATTCGATCTTGCCAGAAAGTCTTTTCAAAGCCTTTCTGCTTGACGGCGTCATCGCCGGAGTCGGCAGCGTCATCGTCTTCCTGCCCAATATTCTGATCCTTTTTTTCTGCATCGCGATCTTCGAAGATACCGGATACATGGCCCGTGCCGCGTTTTTGATGGACAAGATCATGCACCTGATCGGTCTCCACGGAAAATCTTTCATCCCCATGCTCATGGGCTTTGGCTGCAATGTGCCGGCCATTGTCGCGTCCCGGACATTGGAGAGTGAAAAGGACCGGATACTCACCATTTTGATCACCCCTTTCATGTCCTGTTCCGCAAAGCTGCCGGTCTATATCGTGCTGGCCGGAAGTTTTTTCGGGGCACAGGCCGGTTCCGTGATCTTCGGGATCTATCTCATGGGGATCGTTCTCTCCATTGCAACGGGCCGTCTTCTCCGCACCACCTTATTGAAGGGCGCGGACGCGCCTTTTGTGATGGAGCTTCCGCCCTACCGAATCCCGATGCTCAAGAGCCTCTTGATCCACATGTGGGATCGGAGCAAGATGTTTTTGAAGAAGATGAGCGGCGTGATTCTCGCGGGCTCCGTGGTGGTCTGGTCATTGTCCGCTTTTCCCCTTCACCCGGAGTATGGCAGCGATTATGCCGCCATGAAAGAGGAGATTCAGGCGAAGTACTCCCGACGGCTCGAAGCGGCTGAAACGGCAGACCAGGAAAGGCTTATTCAGGAACAGAGGGAGCGGCTAACGGAGGTGGAGCGGGCAAGAGAGACCGAGCATGCGGAGCGCTCCTATATGGGGAGGATCGGAAAAGCGGTCGCGCCGATTTTTGCGCCCATCGGGATCGACTGGCGGGGGAGCGTGGCTCTGCTGACCGGATTTGCGGCCAAGGAGATTGTGGTGAGCACTATGGGGATCCTCTATGCCGTGGAGGAGGAGGCCTCTGAGGCATTGAAGACCGCTCTTCAGGAATCGGATATGACACCGCTTTCCGCGCTCTCCATGATGGTCTTTGTCCTGCTCTACGTCCCCTGTCTGGCAACCGTTGCCGCGATCCGCAGGGAGACCGGCTCCGTCAAATGGATGCTCTTCGATGTCGCCTATACCACCGCGATTGCCTGGCTCGTCTCCTTCCTGGTCTATCAGGGAGGGCGGGTTTCAGGCTTTGCCTGAAAGGGTGGAAGAGAGGATATCCTGATAGCAGATTGCCGGATATTTTAGCAATGGAAAAAGAGAAGAGAATATTTGCCGTAGGGGATATCCACGGCTGCTATGACAAGCTTCGGGAGCTGATGGAGATCATCGATATCGATTTCAATGCCGATTCTTTGGTTTTCATGGGAGACTATATCGACCGGGGATCGCACTCCTATGAGGTGATCCGATATCTGATGGGGTTGAAAGAGCACCATTCCAATGTCTGCTTTCTCAAGGGAAACCATGAGCTTATGCTGGAGAACTATCTTTCGGATATCGATCGGACCACCTTTCTGGTCAATGGCGGAAGACATACCCTCAAAAGCTACAGGGACCACGGAGGGGAAGGATCTTACCCCATCCCGGCCGATCACCTCGACTTTCTGGGTTCCCTTTCTCTTTACCATGAGACGGATCGCTACATCTTCGTCCATGCGGGCCTCAGTGCGGAGATCCCCTTGAACATGCAGGGGTCCGAGGAGCTGCTCTGGGTGCGGGAGAAATTCGTTTTATCTGACCATGATTTCGGAAAGCGGGTGATCTTCGGCCATACCCCCTTTTCAGAGCCCCTGGTGACGCGCAACAAGATCGGCATCGATACGGGCGCGGTCTACGGCAACCGCCTCACCTGCGTTCGACTACCCGATCTCTTCTTCTACAGCGTGTAAAAAAGGCTCTTATATCATCTGCGCCTTGAAATCCCCTGCATTTTCTTTTATGATAGCCACAAATAAAACAGGGCCAAGGAGGTTGCGCATGAAAAGAGTCTATGGCTACACATTTATCATCATCCTTTTTGCACTTGTGACGGCCGGCGCTGCACTGGCCGATCGTATGACAGTGGATGTTCCCACGGCCAACATCCGTTCGGGCCCGGGTACGAAATATGATGTCCTCTGGCAGGTGGAGCGGTACCACCCTGTGGATGTGATCAAAAAGAGCGGCGGTTGGGCCTACTTCAAGGATTACGAGGGGGATAAGGGCTGGATCTATGCGGATCTGCTCAAGAATGTCAATTCGGTGATCGTGGTCAAGGATAAATGCAATGTCCGCTCCGGCCCTGGTACGGACGAGGATATCCTCTTTACCGTGGAAAGGGGTGTCCCTTTCAGTGTGCTGGATCGAAAAGGAAACTGGATACAGATCCAGCATTCTGACGGGGACAAGGGCTGGATTCATCAGATGCTGGTCTGGTAGAGCTGTAAAAAAATCTCAATTGAATTGATCGGGAGGAGAGATGGCCAAAAAGAAGGTCTCGCGCAAGGAGCTGCTCAAGGAGCCGGATGAGTTTCTCACCTTTTCCAGAAAGCTTTTTCTGTATATCATGGATCACAAGGGGCAGGCGGCCGGAGCCATTGGTGGACTGCTGCTGGTGCTGATCCTCCTTTCCGGACTCAAGTATTTTTCCATCCGTTCCGAAGACCGCTCCTTTGTGCTTCTGGAAAATGTCCGGGACCGGTATGAAGCCGTGGTTGAGGAGAAAGATGCGGATGCGGCCTATGATGAAGTGCAGAAGGATTTCGAGGATTTGCTGGAAAAGTACGGCGATACCCAGGGGGGGCGGCTGGGCCGGGTCATCTATGCCAACATCGCTTATGGGGCCGGCAGGACCCCGGAGGCCATCGATAACTATGAGGCCGCACTGCGGGATTTTGAAAATGAGCCGGCCATCCGCAACATGATCTTGAGCGGCCTCGGCTACGCGTATGAGCGCCAGGAGGAGTACGGCCGGGCAGCAGGCTTTTTCGAGCGGGTGACAAGCGGGGAAAAGCCGGTCTTGAAGGCCGATGCTCTGTTTCATCTCGGTGAGATCTACGCGCGAACCGGCGATGAAAAGAAGAGCCGGGAGGCCTTTGAAAAACTATTGGCCGAACATGAGGATTCCCCCTATGCCGATATGGTTCGGGAGAAGATCGCAGGATAGCCCTTCGATTTGATTTCGACGGCCTGCCCCTTTTGGGGCGGGCCTATTTCTGCCCCACATCGAGCTTGTACTTTTTGATCTTCTGGTTGAGGCCGCTCTTTCCGATGCCGAGAATCTGCGCAGCGTGGGACTGGACATTTCCCGTCATCTTCAGGGCCCGGCGGATCATTGTCTGCTCCACCTGAGCAAGGGTCTTGTTGAGCTTTGCATTGGGCGGGATATCATCTAAGCGCAGGGCGTTTTCCGATCCTTTTGTCAGGGATTTGGGAAGATCGGAAACCCCGATCTTCTCGTTGGGAGAGAGGATCAGCGCCCGCTCGATCAGATTCTCCAGCTCCCGGACATTTCCGGGCCAATCGTACTCATAGAGCAGCTTTTCAGCCTCCTGATCCAACCCGGTGACAGGAACGTCGGAATGGCGCTCATGCTCGTATTTCTTGATGAAGTGAGCCACCAGGGGGCGGATGTCTTCGGTCCGCTCCCGCATCGGGGGCAGTACGATATGGAGCACATTGAGCCGGTAATATAGATCCTCCCGAAACCGGCCATTTCCCACCTCCGCCTTGAGCTGCTTGTTGGTGGCCGCTATGATCCGGATATCCACGGAGATGGACCGGGTTCCCCCCACCCGCTCGAAGCTCTTCTCCTGGAGTACCCGGAGTAGCTTGACCTGAAGGTTCAGGGAGAGTTCACCGATCTCATCCAGAAACAGGGTTCCCCTGTCTGCCAGTTCGAATCTTCCTTTTTTGGCGGCCACCGCTCCGGTAAAGGCCCCCTTCTCATGGCCGAAGAGTTCGCTCTCCAGCAGGTTCTCCGAAAGAGCCGCGCAGTTGACGGCAATGAAGGGCTTATCCTTCCGGGGGCTGTTGAAGTGGATCGATTTGGCCACCAGCTCCTTTCCGGTTCCGTTCTCTCCTTCGATCAGCACCGTCGCGCCGGTTGGCCCGATCTTTTCGATGGTCGCGAAAACCTCCTGCATCGGCTTGCTTCTGCCGATGATGTTGCCGAAGCTGTAATGGGTGGAGACGGCGTTTTTCAGCCGTCGGTTCTCCTTGACCATCCGGTACATCTCCAAAGCCTTGTTGACATAGACAATGAGGCTTTCGTTGTCAAAGGGCTTCAGAATATAGTTGTAGGCCCCCTTCTGCATCGCCTCCACCGCCTTTTCAACGGTTCCGTAGGCGGTCATCATGATGACCGGCAGATCGGGATTTTTGGATTTGATCCGGTTGAGCAGCTCTATCCCGTCCATGACCGGCATCTTCATATCCGTCAGCACGAGATCGACCTCAGCGCTTTTGAGAATCTCAATGGCCTTCTGGCCGCTGTTTGCGGTGAGGGTTTCATATCCCTCCTCTTCGAGCACCGCACTCAGGATCAGGGGATAGTTCTTTTCATCATCAACGATCAGAATGGTTTCCATAACTTTATCTTATGCTCCTTGTGACTGCTCTTCTTTCTCCACCGGGAGGCGCACCGAAACCCTCGCGCCGCCCCCGATGCGGTTGATGATCTCTACTGCCCCCCGGTGGGATTCGATGATGTTTTTGACGATGCCCAGCCCCAGACCTGTTCCGGAATCCTTGGTGGTGAAGAAAGGATCCCAGAGCTTGTCTGCGATCTCCTGGGCAATACCGCTTCCCCGGTCGTTGAAGCTGATGGCCAGATCTTTGTTTCCGGCCTCCATCACCACATCGATGCGCCCTCCGGCGGGCATGGCCTGCATGGCATTGATAAAGATGTTCAAAAATGCTTGATAGAGCATATCCGCGTCAGCCATGATCTCCGGCAGCGGCTCCCTGTTCCGGGTATGGATCTCATATCCCTGATCTTTGATCTGCGGGGCCAGAAAGTCGAGAT
The DNA here is from genome assembly GCA_011390135.1 of Desulfobacteraceae bacterium. Classification (GTDB taxonomy): domain Bacteria; phylum Desulfobacterota; class Desulfobacteria; order Desulfobacterales; family JAABSP01; genus JAABSP01. Next base: position 10,129 of record JAABSZ010000010.1, read on the forward strand.
TCTTGCCAAGGATCTTCTCCACCCTGCAGGGGACGAGATTTGGGGATTTGGGCCGGGCAAAATCGAGAAAATCGGTAATGATATGGTTGAGCCGGGTCGACTCCTCCACAATGATGTCCGGAATGGTGTTCTCCGGCTCCGAATGCGCCATCTTCTTCTTCAGCAGCTCCGCGGAACTCCGGATGATCCCCAGCGGGTTCCGGATCTCGTGGGAGATGCCCGCGACCATCTCTCCGATGGCCGACAGCCGCCGGGCCTGTTCGAGCTGCTCTTTGAGTCTGATCCGCTCCAGATTACGCTGATGGATGATCCCCTCCCCCTTTTTGACCACATAGATCAGTGCCAGCAGCAGAAAACCCATGACCCCGGTGCAGGTGAGGATGACCCGGATCTGAAACCGGAAGATGGTCTTGTAATCATCGGAGAGATCCTGAGTGATCTCCACCACCCCCAGCACGGGCCCCGAGATCCGGGAGAGGGGCTTTTCCGCGCGCAGGGGCGCGAAGGTGATGATCCGGCTCCTTTCCGGAAAGCCGAAAAAGAGCTGCCAGAAGTTCCCCCGCTGGATCAGCTTGGAAAAGGGGCGGCCCTCCACCGCCTTCTCATAGCCGGTTCCGCCGATGTTCTTCCGGCCCACCTTTTCCGTGTCGAAGCTATAGGAGATGATATGGTTCATGTCGTAGATGTTGACCATCTCCACATTGAAGCTGTGCAGGGTGCTTCGGACGATCTTGTCCATCCGCTCGAACTGCTCCGGGTTTCTCAACTGGATCTTGCCGAATTTGAGAGCCACCGGTATTATGAACTGCATGAAGACCTGGTGGTTGAGGTTCTCCACCAGCAGCAGAGCATAGTCTTCGCTCTTTTTGATCTGCATGGTTCTGGCCCAGTGGGTATTGAGAAGAGCCAGAACCATTGTCCCGATAAAGATCACCCCGAGACTGGCGAAGGTGAAAAATTTGACAAGCCGAAAAGGCTTTTCCTTTTCCGCCGATGATGAATCATTCATGGATATGTTCTCGATATCTATTATAATCGGTTTTCCCGGTAGGATAATTCTACCGCTCATTACCCTTTTGGACCCATTGACGGTCTGTTTCGGGATATGGAATAAATCAGATCAGCGTCCAACTGTCTTTGTCAATGCAACTTTCCATTTTTATTGACAGGTATCCGCATATGCTATAAATAGGGACTCGCGGAGCGTAAAAATGTTTCCATTTCCAGAAGAGGTATGCTACATTCATGAAGGCCGGAAATCCAACCGGCAGCGCAGTCAACTTATCATATGTTGTAACCTTAACCCATTCAAAAATCAACAGGGTAAGCCGTGATTTTCGGAAAGAAAAAGGGCAGCATCGTCGGACTTGACATTGGTACCCGAACCCTGAAGGTGGCGGAGGTCGAACAGACCAAGGGGGGGGGATATTCCCTGAAAAAATTTGGAATGAGCGACATTCCTCCGGGGATCATCGAAGATGGAACCATCAAAAATCCCGAAGAGGTAGCCAACGGTATCCGCCAGCTCTTCAAAATGTATAAAATCAAAGAGAAGAATGTGGCGGTTTCCATCGGAGGATTTGCCATCATCGTCAAGACCATCTCGGTTCAGAACATGCCTGCAGACCAGCTTCAGGAAACCATCCATTTCGAAGCCGAGCAGTATATCCCCTTTGACATCAGTGATGTCAACCTCGACTTTCAGATCGTCGGCGAAGACGAATCCAATCCAAATCAGATGAGCGTCATACTGGTTGCCGCGAAAAAAGAGATCATTAACGACTATGAGAGTCTGATCCAACTTGCGGATTTGACCCCTCTGGTCATCGACGTAGATGCTTTTGCACTGCAAAACATCTATGAAGTCAACTATGGTTTCGAAAACGACAGCATCGCATTGATCGATGTCGGAGCCAGCAAAACGACGCTCAATATCCTGCGGGGCCCCTATTCGGTTCTGATCCGGGACGTAACCATGGGCTGCGGCCAGATCAATCAGGAGATCGTCACAAAGATCGGCGGGACAATGGAAGAGGCGGAACAGCTCTACCACAGCGGGGAGTCGGATCAGATCCCCTCCAAGGAGCTGGTGGATATTGTCTCTACTGTCGTGACCGACTGGGCCACCGAGATCCACAGAGCGCTCGATTTTTTTTATTCCACCTATCCCGGAGAACATATCCGAAAGATCGTCCTGAGCGGTGGCGGCGCCAATATCAAGCGTTTTCAGGAGGTGCTGGCCGAAGAGACCTCCTCCCAGGTCGAAGTGATCAATCCTTTCGACAATATTCATACGGGCAATGATTTCGATCCTTCCTATCTGGATCGGATTGCTCCCCAGGCGGCCATCTGTCTGGGGCTGGGGCTGAGAAGGGTGGGTGACAAATGATTCGGATCAACCTGCTGCCCTATGCCCGTGTTCGGAAAAAGGAAAAAGCAAAGAGCCAGATCTTTATCTTTATCGGCTTTGTTATCCTTCTGGTCGCCGGGCTTCTCTGGTACCAATCGAACCTCAACGGAAAGATCGAAGATCTCAATGCCAGGATCGACTTTACCAAAAAGGAGCTTGACCGATACAATAAGATCGTTGCCAAAGTGGAGGAGATTCGGAAGCAGCTCGAGATTCTGCGCCAGAAGCTTGAGGTGATTAAAACCCTGAATTCCAGCCGCGGAAGCTCCTTCCGGCTGATAGACTCCCTGACCCGGATGGTCGTGGAAAAGAAGATGTGGCTGACGCAGTTTGAAGCCATTGAAAAGATTACTGTAATTACAAAGGGGAAGGGAAAACAGACGGAAAGGGAGGAGAAGGTTGATGTCAATATCTCTGTCCGCGGGATCGCCTTGGATAACAAAACAGTGGCTGATTTCATGACCCGATTGGAAGAAGCAAACTTTCAACTGCCGGGAGATGAGACAAATGGAATCAATATGTTTTCAGATGTCCGGCTGGTGACCCTGGAACAGCAAAAATTCCGGCAGAGCCAGGCGCAGCCGGAGATCAATCTGATGCGTTTTCAGATCACCTTTCAACAGACGCCAATTAAACTTGTTGACTCTGAAACGGATGACAAACCGGAGGCCAGGAAAGGATGAAACTGAATCTACAGCCGCTTTTCGAAAAGATCGAAAAACTTACCCGGCTCCACAAGATATTGATCTGTGTAGTGACAGCCATTCTTCTGATCGGCCCTTTTGTCTATTTCTCTTTTCTGCCTAAGCACAAAGAGATCGACAGATTGAGCAATGAGTTGTCCAAGCTCGAACAGGAACTCGTTATCGCGAAACGGAAGGCGAGCAAGCTCAAAGAGGTCGAAAGAGAGATGGCCGCGGCGCGGGCTGAATTTGAGGAGGCCAAACGGGCGCTTCCGGAAAGCGAGGAGATTCCGACGTTATTGACCAATGTCTCCCATGCAGGACAGGATGCAGGGCTCGAATTCCTGCTCTTCCAGCCCAGGCCGGAAAAGGCCAGAGGTTTTTATGCTGAAATACCGGTTTCCATGAGGGTTCTGGGCACTTATCACCAGATCGCCGACTTTTTCTATAAAGTCTCCCAGCTCAACCGGATCGTCAACATCAAAGATATCCGGGTCGAGTCCGGAAGGAGCAAGGAGCAGCAGGATCAGTTGACCATCTCCTGTACCGCGGTGACCTATAAATTCATTGAAACTGAGCCGAATGCGGCTCAGGGAAAGTAATGATAATTTGAGCTTATGAAAAAGCATTTTATCATAATGATCTGTTGCATTTTCGCGGTTCTGGTCTTTACAGGATGCGGTGAAGAACCTCCGGAGCCAACATCTGCAAAAACCGTTCGGAAGAAAATTCCGGTGCAAAAACCGGTGCAAAAATCGGTTCCGCCGCCTCCCTCTGATACCGGACAGCTTTCTGCAAGAGGGCCGACAACTGGAACAGAAGAGACAAAACAACCTGAGGAGGAAAAAGAGGTTGATGTCTTAAAAGGAGATGGGGAAACTTCCGGGGATTTTGATGAGGGTGTTGTTCGAAAACCCATAGAGATTCCTGAGCCGTCTGAACCCCAAGCGCCGGCTGTTTCAGAGAAGGTGGATAGTGAGGAGAAAACGCCAGAGCCTTCTATGGAGACCCCAGAGCCTTCTATGGAGACCGATGAAGCGCCGCAAACAGCAGACAATGTTCTTGCAAAAATTCCTTCTCCCGACAGACCCGAGCCAAAGCCGGAAAAGGAGATGAAAGAAACGGAAAAAGAGCCGGCGCCGGTTGCTGATGGAGATGATGCGGCCGAAGAGGCGCTCGAAGAGAAGGCCGAAGAGAAGGTGCAGCCGGAAGATGAATCCCCAGGGCTCGACGAAAATTCACTTGCCGCGCTTATAGGCTCTCCTGCCGATGAGAAAGCGGAAACCGAGGGGTATCATCCGGAAGGTAAGATCGATCCCTTTGAGCCTCTGTTTAAAGAGGAGGAGCCCGAGAAGGAGGATGAGGTGGTCGAAGATCCGGAGCCCGACCAGACAGTGAAGAAGAAGCGACGGATTCCGCGCACTCCCCTTGAGAAGATGGATCTGGAACAGTTGAAGCTGGTGGGCGTTATCCGGGCCAAGAGCGGAAACAAGGCCCTTGTGGAGGAAGCCTCCGGGAAAGGCTACATTATTACGGAAGGAACCTATATTGGTATCCACTCCGGTCGTGTCATCGATATCATGAAAGACAGGATTGTCGTTGAGGAGGAGTATGAGGATCCTTATGGGAAAATGATTTCCCGAACAAGAGAACTTAAAATACAAAGACCTCCGGGGGAAGGATAATCATGGCATATGAATGGGTAAAAAAGGCAAGGTCGTGGCAGATTCGAAAGGGTGCGGTATCTCTTCTGGTTTTGGCGGTAATCTTTGTCGGATGCGCCACTGGAAAGGATGCTCTGGATAGCGGGAATGGTGCTGACCGGGGGTTGAACATCTCTGCGCCGAAGCAATTGACCGATATCGGAGTTGTCGAAGGGCCGATGATGGACCGTGTCCATATTTCAGGCAATCAATCTCTTGCCTACACCTCTGTCAAACAGCCCTTCCCGCCTGCTGTACTGCTCTATTTTACAAATACCAGACTCGATCCGAACCGGCCTGCCGATCTGTACCAGATTGATCCGCCGCGGGGAAAAATCGTTCGATCGATAAATGCCATAGAGGTTCAAGAGCAGGAAGGAGAGCCGAAAACCACTCGGGTGGAAATCCGTCTTGCGCGGGAGACGCCCTATCAGATTACCCGGGAGGGTACGGATGTCATTGTATCCTTTGCGGATTCCGCTCTATCAGAGGATGGACAGGGAAAGACAGAACCCACTCTCTCTTATGCCGCTCAGACAGCCACCCGGCTTCAGTCGATCTATGCAACCGCGCTGGAAGAGCGATTGAAAGTTTTTATCGGCGCAGACGGGGCCATCACCAATTATAAAACTTTCACCATTGACAGCCCTCCTCGCATCGTATTCGACATCTTCAATGTCGACAGTCCCTATGATGCCGAAAAGCAGGTGTCGGTAAATACGCAGTGGGTGGAGAAAATCCGTTATTTCGGCTATCCGGATCGACTTCGCCTGGTACTGGAGACGAATAGTCAATATCTCTCCTCTTTTTCCGCATACCCCGTGGACAATGGTCTTATGATCAATGTGGGCGCCGGCGAGTCCTATGCAGGAGATGTGCCAAAGCCTGCGGCGGCCCGAAAAGAGGCTGTTTCATTTCCGGGAATTCCCCCTGCCGGGCGTCTTCAATCCATCTATGCCACACAGTTAGATGACAGTACAATGGTAACTGTTCGGGGAGATGGAACCATTCCGGATTATGAAATTTCTACCCTGTCCAATCCTCCCACGATCATTGTCGATCTTTACGGACTCCAAAACCCATATGAGGCTGAAAACGCCTTTCCGGTCGATACGAGATGGATCGAGCGTGTCCGGCATGAAACCTTTCCGGATAAAGTGCGGATGTATATCGAGACAAAACCGCAATATCTGAAACAATTTTCCGTATACCCGGACAAGAACGGGCTTATCGTCTATGTCGGCCGAGGGGATGGCGCTGATGCGCAGGGGCCTCTGGTTGCCCAGCCCCAAAAGGCTCCGATTTTTGAAACCTCCGATCCGACAGAACCTTTGGCGGCAGAGAAGAAGGTATCTGTGCCAAAGGTCGGTGGAGAGCCCTCATGGGTGAATCGGATCGATTTTTTGAGCGAAGAGGCCGGAAAATCGACCTTGATTATCGGAACAACCGCTCCGGTCTCCTATGAAATCGATGCTGTTGGGGACCGCCAGCTTCAATTGAAATTATATGAGACGCAAACGCCTGATTATCGAAAACATCCACTGATCACAAACCGTTTCGAGAGCGCGGTCGACAAGATCGTTCCGCGGCAGGAGAAGATCGGCCGAGAGAATGTTTCCATCTTCACAATTGATCTTCGGGAATCCGTTCCCTATTTTGTCGAACAGAAGGATGGGATTCTTGCGGTCAATTTCGAGGCTTCCTCCATCTCCCCGGTTCCGCCGGCCGACTCGGATGTTGTGATTGCAGATGCCGATGCCCGTTCAACGCCCGCTTCGGAACCATCTGAAATCTCTACGCCTTCCTTTTCAAGGCAACCATCCGAAGAATCTCTGGCGTTCGATCGGCCGCCACCGGAAACAGCTTCAACGCAACCATCCGAAGAATCGCTGGCGTTCGATCAGCCCCCACCGGAAACAGCGCCTTCTCCAAGACCGACACCGCCGGCTTTTGATGCACCCCCGGAAGCTTTCCCCGGTGATGACTTTCTGCCGGATGAATTGGCTGCCGGAGATGCGCTGCCCGATGTGACAGGGCCAACCTATACGGGAGAGCCGATCGCCCTTGATTTCTTTGAAACCGATATAAAAAACGTCTTCCGGATTTTGCGGGAGGTCAGCGGAATGAATTTTGCGGTTGATAATGATGTCACCGGAAAAGTTACCCTGACCCTTGAACATCCGGTTCCCTGGGATCAGGTGCTCGATCTTGTGCTGAAGATGAATCAGCTCGGCAAGACAATGGAGGGAAACATTATCCGGATCGCGACCCTGCAGACCCTCAACAATGAGGAGCAGGCGCGGCAGGACCGGCTGATGGCCGAAAAAACGGTCCAAGAACAGGAGAAGGCGCTGGAGCCGCTGATAACAGAATATATTCCGGTCAACTATTCGGATGCCGGCAGTGAAATCCGTCCGCATCTCGAGAAGATCGTCACCAAGGATCGGGGCACATTGAGTGTTGATCAACGGACCAACATGATCATCATCACCGATACTGCCGGGACGATCCGGCAGGCAAGGGAGATCGTCGAAAAGCTGGATCGGGTGACTCCCCAGGTGCTGATCGAAGCAAGGATCGTGGAGGCTAATGTCAATTTTTCCAAGTCCATCGGTACCGACTGGAACATGAGCGGCGGCCTTACCAATGATACAGAAGCGGCTGGCGCGATTGCGGATCAGGGGGTCGGCCCTCAGCGGGGATACAATGTCATTGGGGGGACCCATGGCTGGGACATGGCAATGAATCTTCCCGTGGCAAGCGCCGGAACACTCGGCTTCAATTTCACCCGGATCGCGGGAACGCCATTCATTCTCAATGCCATGCTGATGGCTATGGAATCGAGAAGCGAGGGCAGAATCGTCTCCGCGCCTCGGGTGCTGACGCTGGACAACAAGCCTGCCCAGATCAGCCAGGGGTTCGAGTATCCCTATCAGACCAGAGATGAGGACGGGCAGACTGAGATCGCTTTTAAAAATGTCGATCTCACTCTTGATGTCACCCCACATATTACGCCGGACAACCGGATCTCCATGCGGGTGAAAATCGACAAAAATGACATCTTTCAGGAGACCGCTGATGGTCCGGCCCTTACAACAAAATCAGCGTCTACGGAGCTTCTCGTCAATGACGGAGACACCTTTGTCATCGGCGGAATCATCAGAGAGAATGTATCCGAGGATAATCAAGGAATTCCGGGGCTGTCGAAGATTCCCCTGCTGGGATGGTTTTTCAAATCGAGAACCAACAGTACCACCAAACAGGAACTCCTGATATTCATTACACCCAAAATTGTCCAACTCGAGCAGCGTGGAACACAGTTGTAGAACTGCTGTTTTTGAACTAATTCTTTTCATGCAGGAAAGGTGAACAATGAGAAGGAAGTGGAATTATATAAGTTTTCTGTTGATGATGATGGGAGTTCTCTTTTTTGCAGCATGCGGTGAAAAAGGGGGGATGGATGTCGGAGATGGCGGCGGCGGAGAGCCGGAGCCGCCACCAAAGCCTACCTATAATTTTACCGGAGCGCTTTACAGCGAAAGCGGAGCATCGGTCTCCGGTGCAACCATATATATCTTCAGTCCATATCAGACTGCCGTCACCAATGCATTGGGGCAGTTCTCCCTGAACATTTCCGAGGAACTCCATACGGTACTTGCCTCCAAAGAAGGCTTTGTAGATGCATATCAATTAATAGATCTTTCGCCCGGAGCCACCCTGCAGCAGTCATTCCTCCTACAGCCTGCAGCAGCCACTCCATTCAATGTTTTGTCTGCCAGCGGAAAGGTGTTGACCTCCAATAGAATCAATGGAGCCAATGCCCGGCTTGAAATCCCGCCCCAGGAAACTCCGTTTCAGCGGGGGGATGAGAATGGGCTGACAAATGTGAATATTCGCGTGGAATATATCGATATCAATAAACCCTTGCCGGTTCCGTTACCCTCTCCGGATACACTGGAAGCAGGAGATGTTCTTATTGGCGGGAAACAGGCGCCAAGTGTTCTGGTCAGTATCAGCCCGGCGCTTCTGAGCATGAAGACGCCGGCAACCCTCATTCTTCCCAACCCCCACGGATTGACCGGCGTCAGAATCCTCTACTTTTCTCCGAATCAGCACCGTTGGGTGGATACAGGAGCCGTCACTGATGAAACCCCTGCGGACGGGACCGCTCTGGCAGTAACCCAGGGAGGGGTATATGGTGTTTTCTATGAGGAGCCGAAGGTCGGCACCATCCGGGGGACTGCTACTCCCCGAACCCTTATTTTTGCAGGGGACGAGGTGATAAGAGTTCCGGCCGATGGCACTTTCTATATCGAAGAGGTTGCCATTCCTCCCGAAGGAACCCTTCAGGTTGTGGCTCTTGACCCGGATACAGGTTCCATGATTCAAAACAGCGTATCCCTCCTGCCGGGAGCCGTGGTCATGCTCGATCTTTCCCAGATCGAAGTCGGTTCTGTGGATGTCAGTGCCGGAACAGGTTCTCTTTTTGCCAACGGCATATCCACAACCTCCATTACGGTGAATGTCAGAGATGCGTCCGGCGCACCTGTGCCAGACGGTATCCGGGTCTCCATCTCCACCACAGGTGGAACACTGGAGAGTACCACTCTTTCCACAGCAAACGGCCGCGTGCAGACCACGTTGACCAGTTCGACACAAGTGGGATCGGTAACGGTGTCCGCAAGGGCGGGCGGCATTGCTGGGCAGGCAGAGATTGAGTTCGTTCCCGCTGCCCGGAGCTTTTCTCTGACAACATCTCAACCTTCGGTGCTGACGGATAATTCCAACAGCGCAACCATTACGGCAACGGTGCTGGATGCTGACAATGTGCCCATTGAAGACGTTACGATCAATTTCAATGCCACAGGCGGTCAACTAAGCGCAGCCAGAGCGGTAACGGACGAGAATGGTCAGGCCCAAGTCACCTTTTCGGCCGGCAATGTGGATAGAAGAAATCAGATTGTCACGATCACCGCTACCATCAACGAGGAGATGGCAAAGTCGATTCCGATTCTGATCCGGGGCAACACAGTTTCCCTCTCGACAGATACAAGGAATTTAGAGATTGGCGGCGATAATGAGAGTGAGCTGACCATCACTGTCCGGGATGCCAGCGAAGAGCCGATATATGATGCGCCGGTGATCATCACCTCTGATCCCCGGGAAGCACTGAGATGGGAGCCTGAAGAAGGATACGGCTCCTGCCCTGTAAATGAAACGGGAGAGCTGGTCTGCCGTACCGATGTGAACGGGACATTGAGAATCAATGTGCATGGCAATCAAGTGGGGGAAGAGGTTCAGTTGGTTGTCGAATCGTTGGGCGCCCGGGCACAGGAGGAGTATTCGATCAGCTCTATCGGAGAGGCATTTCGGATTATCGTGCCGGAGACGGACCCGGTGGCCTTGGGAATCGGTCAGGATCTGATTGTCACCATCAATGCCCCTACTCAGCAGCGGGTCTACTTTTCCACAACCTTTGGTCACTGGAAAGGCGGAACTGTCGCGGCCGGTGAGACGCCCCAGGTCATCGAGGTTTCTGTTGCCAATCAGCAGGCTTCTGCCATTTTGACAGCCACCCAGGCCGGCATCGCAACGGTTCAGGTTTCAGATGCTGCGGATGTGCTGACGTTTGATCTGCTGACAGTTGCGGTATCTGCGCCTTCGGATCAGGCCGCCAAACTGACCCTTCAGGCAAGTTCATCTGTGGTGGCTCCAACCTTTGACCCGGAGAACCGCAATATCGTTGATCTCAAAGCAGTGGTCAAAAACGCGAATGATCAGGTGGTTGGCGGCGCGGCAGTGGCCTTTTCTCTGCAGAATACCACCGGCGGAGGAGAGTTCATTTCCCCGGTGGTGGTGCTGAGTGACAGCTTCGGCATCGCCAGAGCCACCTTCACCTCCGGGTCCCTGAGTTCCGGGGCCGAAGGGGTGAGGGTCATTGCAAAGGTTGTGGGAAAGCCGACCATCTCCGACAATATCAACATTATAATCGGCGGAACAGCCGGCTCGGTGATCATCGGTCAGAGTACCGTGATCGAATCGGTCAACAGCGAGACGGCCTATGAGTTGACCATGTCGGTTCTCGTCACTGATGCCAACGGCAATCCGGTGCCCAATGCCAAAGTTACACTCGGCACCTGGCCGGTTCAATATGCTACTGGCTTTTGGGCATCCTGCATCAATGGTCAAGGTTGTTGCATAAATAGAATTGATGTGCTGGACAATGAAGATGAAAACCGAAACCTGATTTTGGATCCAGGAGAGGATGACGATAATGATGGCAGACTTACACCCCCAAGTACGGCTGCTGGTTCTCTCTTTCCCAGTACGGTGACAACCGGTGAAAACGGTGTGGCCGAGTTCGATCTGGTCTATGTGAAGGAATCTGCCGGCTGGATCAGGGATCAAATAACGGCTACGACCACAGTTGCCGGATCGGAGACACAATCTACTTATACATTCTGGCTCCCTTGGGCAGCATCTGATTCCCAGAGTTGTGTCCTGCCACATTCTCCGTATAATCAGACCAAACCGGCCGCGGAAATCACCCTCACTGCGGAGCCGGAAAGTCTGACCGCCGATGGCCAGAGCACAAGCACTCTTCAGGCCATTGTGCTGGATGCAGAGGGCAATATCGTCAATGACGGCACCGCAGTCGAGTTTACACTCGATCCGCCGGATGCTTCAGGTGGCTGGGGTGGTTTTCCCTATGCCACAAAGACAAAAGCCTATACTTCGGGCGGCATTGCAACGGTTTTATATCGCGCTGGAAATCAACCGACTCAGGAACAAAATCCGATTGTCATAAGGGCGAGATCATTGTCTGGTGATGCGACGGCTTCGGTGGAGATCGAACTGAGCCGCGGGCAGTTGTCATTAAGTGCATCTGACTATGAAATGCTGGCAGACGGCAACAGTACGAGTACGATTACAGCAACTCTTGTCGATGTCAGCGGCCAACCCGCCTCTGGAAATACCAGAATTACGTTTACCATTTCCGGCGGGGGAACATTTTCCGAAAGTGGCCAGAAAACTTATACCACATTTGCCAGTGGAGGAACCGTTACCGCTACTTACCAGTCGGGCCGAGAGGGCGGCGCTGTCAATATCACAGCCACAACGGAAGATGAATTGTCAGCGCAAGTCTCCTTAAATCTGATCGATGAGGAGGTGGCGATAATTTCGGTTGTGGCGGCTCCCAAAACGATTCCTGCCGACGGAGCCAGTTCTTCGGCTGTAACCGCAACCCTCACCAGCAGTACTGGGGAAGCGATGTCCAGAGGTACGCCAGTCACTTTTACTCTTCAGCCGAATGAAACAGGTGCGCATTTTAGCGGGGGAGGTACGACATTATCAAAGAGTATTCCTACGGATGATGGAACAATTACCATTCCTGTGATCGCAGGAAGTACACCAGGAACGGCAGATGTCGTCGTCGAGGCGGGTGGAATTACAAATAAGACATCCATCATCTTGACGGGGACTGCGCAGAATGAGGTCGCTTCCATCTCCGTCAGTGTAAATCCGGAAGTCATACCTGCAGACGGAACCAGTTCTTCAGTCGTTACGGCAGAGCTGATGAACAGTTCCGGAGAACCGATGTCCCAAGGTACGACTGTCAATTTTTCCTTGTCGCCCGCAGATATCGGTGCAGCCTTCAGAAATGGCGAGAGCAGCATTACGGTAAACTTGCCGGGTGAAAGTGGGGCAATAGATGTTCCCGTGATAGCCGGGGAGACTCCCGGAGCTGTTGAAATCATCGCCGAATCCGGCGGCATTACCAACAAGACGACGCTGGTCTTCACGGAGGAGACCGAAGAGCAGATTGGTGCCATCACAGTCCAGGCAAACCCGCAAAGCATCCCGGCGGATGGCAACAGCTCATCTGCAATCACTGCAACTGTCAATAACTTGAGCAACCAGGCCGTTGCCCAAGGCACGCCGGTGACATTTACCATTCAGCCTTCCGATATCGGTGCAAGGTTCTCCAATGGAGAGGCAACTTATACGGTAAGAATACCGGATGACACCGGTTCGGTTACAATATCGATGATCGCAGGAGAGAAACCCGGTACTGCAATGATTATTGCAGCGGCTGGGACGGTAAGCAACTCAACAACCGTAGAATTGACTAAGGAAATCAAACCGATACCTGCTATTATTCTATTATTGGAAGAATATCCAGATCCAAAAATAATCCGTGTGCAAAGAGGCGGCGTCGGTCAGACAGCATCACAGGTTGTTTTTGAAGTGCAGGATGCCGTTGGTGAGTCTGTTGGAGCTGGTTTTAATGTTAATTTCTCAATTCCGGAAGCGGAAGCCGGTAACATTGATGCTACCCTTTCTCCAACTACTGGCGTGACGGATGAAAATGGTCAAGTTGGAACAGTTGTATACAGCGGATCTAAACCCGGAACTGTCACTGTAAAGGCAACTTATACCAATCCGGAAACTCAGGAGGTGATAACTACCATTTCATCTCAGATCATAATTGAAGCTGGTCTTCCGGTGGGTGAGGAATTCAGTATTGATGCGGGTAGCGTAAATATTCATTATTTGGGTTCGACGACCATAACTGTTAATGCTGGTGATGTTTTTGGGAATCCTGTTCCGGATGGTACGCCAATCTCTTTTAAAACCTATAATACAGGTGGACTTGTTTACCCCGGCAGTAATCTTACAAATGATGATCAAAATGTTGATCCTTCTATATCTGAAGAACCAGGGGAGGCAATTGGCATATTAGATCCATCGGCTGGTGTCGTTCCTCTGAATGGTGTGATATCAATTACTGCAGAGACAACAGGAGGACCTACAACTCATATCACTTCGCTTACCCTTGCTCCTGAAGATCCTTTTGCAATGTCCAATTTTATCATGTTTGCCGGAACGGACGGAGGTGGTGTATACAAATCATCGAATTCCGGACAGACTTGGAGAAACGTGAGCCGTTCATCGGAAATTACCGGCCAGAACTGGATAGATCCATATATTAACGATGTCCAAATCGATCCGGATCATATCAATGTCGTGTATGCGGCCACCGGATATGCCGGTAAGGGAAACCTTTACCGGAGCCTCGACGGCGGATTGACCTGGAACAGCAACGATGCTTCCCAGTGGAACGGATTGGAATCCCTGGATGCTGCGGTACTTACCGTGCTGGTTGACCATGTGGATACACCGCCGCCTTATACCGAGGATTATCCTTATATGTGGTTCGGAACAGACGGAAGAGGGCTATATTATGCAATAAACAGCAACGAAGCACCGTCTTTTGGCTTTGAGCAGAGCAATGATCTGGGAAATGGCCATCAGGTCAGAGACATCGTCCGGGTACAAAATACGCATGGCGAAAATGCCATCCTCTATGCGGGCACGTCAACCGGTGTTTATCGGAGTACTGACGGAGGCATCGGGTGGACGCCATTGGGCTCTTTTGCCGGAAATTCCATTACCACTTTGGCTCTATATCCGAACCCGACTACCGGTGTGAGCGATATCATCTATGCCGGGACAGAGGATGCCGGTGTATGGGTAAGTATCGACAGCGGTCAGAGCTGGACTACCTATATGGAAGGCATGAACATGGAGGGACCGCCTAACCTTGCTCTGCTTGCCATTGAGGATATTGTGGTGGATGATGTCAATGATTATCTGTATGCATCCACATACTTCCGCAAGGAGAATTCTCCATATGGCGAGGGAAATATCTTTGCATATCCGTTGAAAAAGGATGGTTCCGGATATATGGCAGACGGAGGATTCTGGAATAAGGTTGCCAATACAGAGACATTGACCGATGAGGAGTTTCCGGATACTGTTCCGCCGCAACATGCGCTGGCACTGTCTAAAAATTATCTGGATGAAGTGACGCTATACAGCGGCGGTGAGGGAATCAGTTTCCATTGGGCAAAATTTGGCATGCCCGAAGGATTGCCCCAATGGACAAAGAGCGAAGAGGGTCTGAACAATACCATCATGGCCAGAATACCGGTTGTTGTCATCGATTCGAATACCCTGCAGATGAATGTTGATTATCAGATGACCACTAGGGGCAATGTAAAATTTACCTTGGCAATCGAAGATCAGTATGGTCATCCGCCCACTGCAGGAACAGAGCTTATTGTCAGCCGGAAGAGGGATAGTTTGACGGAACCGGAAGAATTGTTGAATTACACCTTTCCGGATGCCCGCCAGCATCCTGTGATTCCTGGATGGAACGGATATCCATATGTAAAAACAATATCCGTTGCTGTCGGTGATGTAATTGCCTTTGAGTTATTGAATGCTGAAGGAAACATTATCCAGAGCGAAAAGACGCCTCCCTTCTTCTTCTAAAACCAGATAGATCAATTCAAGAAAAAGCGTCCTTCATTGAGAATTTGAAGGGCGTTTTTTTTACTTTCAATCTCAGGTTAGATTATCGGGGATAAGAATTTACAGAGTCGATATCCGATAAAAAATACTGAATTGTTTTATATTTCATGTAATTCTATCCGACGCTGATACCATAGATGGAGAAAAACAAAAATGGAATAAGAGAGCAAACGGTCGGAAATGGGAGACATTGGGTTGCTCAGGGGCAACCCCAAAAAGAAATGGCGACACTATGGAAATCAAAAAAAGAAATGGAGATAGTTGGAAGTTGCTGGAATTACAACAGCAAAAAGGATCTTTCCAATGATCTATGGGTATGATATGAGATTGGTCAGCTCAAAAAAGAGTTTAGGGACTTGGAACATACCGATATTCCGCTTACAAAACTTGAATCCTTGTTCAAAAAGGAATAATCGAATCGGGGTAGCGGTATATCCGCAAATTCCGTGTCCCTCATCGCTGATTCCTTACCTGTAGTATCTCCTTTTCCGCCTCTGCAGCAATTCCCGAGTCTGGAGCCAGGGCAATTGCCGTTTTAAAGCTTTCAATTGCCTTTTGCCGCTGATTGATCTTCAGGTATGCTTTTCCGAGATCGAGATGGAGGGAGGGGTTTTTCGGGGATTTTTCAATGGCCGCATCCAGTTTATTTATCGCTTCGGTAAATCTTTCCATCGTCACATAGGTTCGAGCCAATCCCTTTAAGGCGATAACAAAATTCGGACGAAGATCCAGCGCTTCTTTATAATATTTTTCAGATTTCTCATACTCACCTTTATTGTAGTAGGCAAATCCCATATTGGAAAGAGGGTAGTGAGGCGTTGCATACAAGATGTCCTCGGCTACCTGTTCAAAGGTTTCAATGGCCGCATCCCATTCCTCTTTTACAAGATAGGCGGTTCCGAGATTGTTTCTTGCCGGGGAATGGGAAGGATTCAGCTCTAAAGATCGTTTGAAGTGCTCGATGGCTATATCCACCTTGCCTTTTGCCATATACACAATCCCAAGGTTATTGTGCAGGTATGAATCTTCCGCATGCAGTTTTTCCGCATTTAAAAACTCCCGCAAAGCGGCTGTAAAATTCCCCTGATTCATATAGGCTTCTCCAAGATTTATAGAGGCTTCCGCCTGTCCTTGCAAGGCTTCTTTTTTTTTCCCTGCACAGGAAATAAGGGCTGCTGAAAGAAGCAATATGACTGCAATGGCCTTCCATACTTTGCTCTGCATGAATTTTTCCTCTAATCCATTATGCTTGTTGTGCCAGAATCTCATCGATGATATCTGCTGTCGATCGTGTATTGGCAACATTGTGGACACGCACGATATGTGCGCCGTTCAGAATCGATGCGGCGACAACCGCCTGGGAACCGATCTCCACCTCGGGCCGGTCCGAAGACATTTCAATGCCCCTCTTCTGTGTCAGAATTTTGCGGATAAAAGCCTTCCGTGATGATCCGATAAGGATTGGTGCGCCAAGGCCATTGAATTCATGAAGCTTTGCTGTCAATTGCAGGTTATGGGAGATATTCTTTCCAAATCCGATGCCGGGATCGATAATCAGTTTTGAACCCGAAACACCTGCCTCCCTGGCTTTCAGGAGAGCATTTTCGAAAAAGCCATAAATCTCCCCGATGAGATCATCATATTGGGGGTTCACCTGCATGGTTCGAGGAGTGCCCTTCATATGCATGAGGATCAGAGGAACATCATAATGCGCGGCCACAGATCCCATATCCGGGTCTCCGTCGAGGGCAGTGATATCATTGATGATGGATGCGCCGGCATCGATGGCGCGACGGGCCACTGTCGATTTGAAGGTATCGATGGAAATCGGTACTTTTATCCGGGGCGCGAGCTTTTCAATGACCGGTACGACCCTTCGGGTCTCCTCCTCCGCATCCACGGATTCGGCAAAGGGGCGGGTCGATTCTCCGCCGATGTCAATAATATCCGCCCCTTGTTCAACCATTTCTTCACAGTGCGCCAGGGCCCTGCCATGATCAAAAAAATGTCCCCCGTCCGAAAAGGAGTCGGGGGTGACATTCAGGATTCCCATCACGCAGGTTCGTCGGCCCAGTTCCAGCAGGTGATCTTTCCATTCTATCCGGTACAGCGTTCGCATGGGAAGGTAAACTTCTCTTTGGCTATTTTGATTTCAAATCCTCATCCGCTTCAGGCTCCGGTTCTTCTTCTAATGGCTTGGCCGATGGAAGTCTGATTCCGGGTCGCATAGTATGGATCAGTTCATCCAGTTCCGCGCCCAGCACGGTCTCCTTTTCCAGAAGCAGCTCCGTCAGCTTGTGAAGGATATCCAGATTCTCCTGGAGAACCTTTTTGGCCTTTTGATAGGAGTTTTTCACCAGCTTGTTGATTTCCTCATCGATCTTCCTGGCGGTCTCCTCGGAATAATCCCGCTGCTGTGATATCTCACGGCCCAAAAAGATCTGCTCCTCCCCCTTGGCATAGGAAAGAGGCCCCAGTTCCTCGCTCATGCCCCAGGAGCGCACCATCCGCTGGGCGATGTTCGTTGCCTGCTTGATATCATTGGCAGCACCGGTGCTGATCCTTCCGAAGATGATCTCCTCGGCAATTCTCCCGCCGAAGGCCACCGAAAGCTCGCTTTGCAACTGATCCTTGAACTTGAAATCCCGCTCTTCCGGCAGGAACCAGGTGACGCCGGCCGCTCGGCCCCGGGGAATGATGGTGATCTTGTTGACCGCATCCGTCTCCGGCAGAAATCGGGCCACCAGTGCATGGCCCCCCTCGTGGTATGCGGTGATTTTCTTGTCCTCTTCGGAGATGACCTTGGATTTCCGCTCCAGCCCCATATAGACCTTGTCCTTGGCATCCTCGAAGTCCTTCGTGTCCACCTTCTCCTTGTTCCGCTTGGCCGCGAGGAGCGCAGCTTCGTTGACAAGGTTTTCGAGATCCGCGCCCGAAAAACCGGGTGTTCCCTTGGCAAGGTTCAGGGTGTTGACATCATCGGCAACCGTGGTCTTCCGCATATGCACCTTCAAAATCATCTCCCGGCCCCGGACATCGGGAAGGGAGACCACCACCTGGCGGTCGAATCTGCCGGGGCGCATCAGCGCGGGGTCGAGAACGTCGGGCCGGTTGGTGGCCGAAATGAGGATGACCCCCTCGTTGGACTCGAAACCATCCATCTCCACCAGGAGCTGGTTCAGGGTCTGTTCCCGCTCGTCATGGCCTCCGCCGAGACCTGCTCCCCGGTGTCGGCCCACCGCGTCGATCTCATCCACGAAGATGATGCAGGGGGCATGTTTCTTCCCCTGGACGAAGAGATCCCGCACCCGGGATGCACCGACACCCACGAACATCTCCACAAAATCGGAGCCGCTTATGCTGAAGAAGGGAACCCCGGCCTCTCCGGCAATGGCCCGGCCCAGCAGGGTCTTTCCGGTTCCCGGAGGGCCCATCAGAAGAACCCCTTTGGGAATCCGGCCCCCCAGACGGGTGAATTTTTTCGGATCTTTCAGAAATTCGACAATCTCCTCCAGCTCCTCCTTGGCCTCGTCCACCCCCGCAACATCTTCGAAGGTGACCTTTTCGGCCTGATCCGACAGCAGCCTTGCCCGGCTTTTGCCGAAGGAGAGGGCCTTTCCGCCGCCGGACTGCATCTGGCGCATAAAGAAGATCCAGACGCCGATGAGGACGATCATCGGAAACCAGGAGACTAGCACCGAGATGAACCAGGGGGATTCGGCCGGGGGTTTGGCCTTGATGGAGACGCCTTTGCCGCTCAGGGTGCTGACCAGATCCTGATCCTCGGGCGCGTAGATCTTGAAGCGGCTGTTGTTGGCATCCGTGACAAACAGCTCCTGATCCTGAATCACCACCTCCGAGACCCGGTCGTTCTCCACCATGCTCAGAAATTCCGTATAGCTGATGCTCGTATCCGGAGTGGCCTGCTGGTTGAAGAGGTTATAGAGCATGATCATCATCAGGGTGATGACGAGCCATAATGCCAGATTCTTATAAAACGGATTCAATCGAAAATACCTCCTGAAAAAGGTTGAATGAACAAATTATAATATTAACCATTCTGAAGGTTCAGGCAAGCAAAAGTTGGGTTTTAATGATCTTTCGGGTGTGCGGACAGAGCCGCGCCTCCCGGCTTCTCCGATGGCCGGCGATCCAGAGGATATGGCCGCTGGCCGAAAGGAGCAGGGGACAGCGGACCCGGTCCGGCCGATCGAGTTTATGATCGATAAAATACTTTTTGACTTTCTGGCTGCCCTCCATTCCAAAGGGCGTAAACCGATCTCCGGGCTTAGGGTTTCGGATGAGCAGGGGGAATCGGATCTTTTCAAGGTCGAAAAATGCCATATTATGGTCGATGGTTTCATAAGAGGGAACCGCAGAGGGTTCGATGATCGAAAACTGCATCTCAGCCCCGGCTTCGGGGATGCAGAGGCGTCCATCGCTTTGGACAAAATCGAAATCGACCGCATATTGGAAATCGATCCTCTCCGGCTTTCCCTTTATAAACAGGAGATGATCCTTTGTCCGAACGATTCCGATGCCGTCGGGCAGGTCCAGATGTTTTCCGACAGATGTTTGGGGCAACAGTTGCATGGATGCCCCGATATGGTCAAAGGTGATTTTCCGGAGATCTCCTTTGGTCTTCTCGATGGCTCTGCGAAGAATTCTTCGGATGATGGCCCGATGGTGGGACTTCAGGCTGTCGATCTGAAGCGCGGTTCCTCCCTTTTCGGTCGGATCTGCCGCTTTTTCGAACCACTCGTCAATGATCCCCTCCATAAATTGATCCTCATCCCGAATGATCTCGGCAAATCGGTTGAGATGCTTACGGATGGAAGGATTGTAAGCTTTGGACAACTCGGGGATGAGACGGTGGCGGATGCGATTGCGAAGGTATTTCAACTCCTGATTCGAGGCATCCGTGACATAGTCGAGGCGGTTTCCCTTCATGTATTCCATGATATCAAACCGGTAGAGCCGGATCAATGGCCGGATAATCCTTCCCTCCCGAACCGGCGGAATGCCGGAAAAACCGGCCGGTCCGCTTCCCCGTATCAGGTGCATGAGAACCAGTTCTGCATTGTCATCGGCATGGTGTGCTGTAGCGATCCTGTTGTACCCATACTGTTTTGCAATCGTATCGAAAAAGGAATATCGAAGCAACCGCCCCGCCTCCTCGGGGGAGAGCTTCTGAGATCTTCGATATTCACTCACATCCATATTCCCGCCATGATACGGCAGATCGAGCTTTTTTGCAAGGGATTCGACAAAGTAGGCATCCCTTTCCGATTCCGCGCCTCTCAGTTGATGGTTGAGATGCGCCACACCCAATCTGATCGATAGAGACGGGGCAAGGGAATGGAGAATGTGGAGAAGGGCTACGGAATCGGGGCCTCCTGACACGGCTGTCAGCACCGCATCGGACGGCAGGATCATCCCATGGGATCGTAGGGTCTGTTCAACGATCGCTATCCGCGGGTCCGGGCTCATTGTCGGAAAAATATCGGTTCACATCCTGGATGTCAATAAAAAAACCCTTGAAAAAGAATCCAAATGCATTATAGTTAAGGTTCGGTTGTGCTAAGCGGGGAGCTAGCGGTGCCCTGAACCCGAAATCCGCTTATGCGGGGCTGAAATCCCCCTCGAGGATTCAGACCCGGCGATCTTGGGCCATTTTGACCGGCCGCCGTGCAACAGACACTCGCGAACCTCGTCAGATCCGGAAGGAAGCAGCGATAAGTGATGGCGTCTGTGTCGCGGATCGATCCCGGTCATTTATATGGTCCTGATCCGTCGGGATACGGATTCGACCAGGGGGTGCACAACCGTTTCCCATTCCTTTTTTCATCGAATATCCCAATTCCCATCTATAGAACTTAACCGCCCATTTTTCTAAAGATTCGTCTGCTTGACAACGTATCAGATCGTATTATTTTCTTTTACGGATAATGCTTTAGCAGCGCTTTTCTATTCTTGCTGTTTTTTCAAGAAAAATTAGCGTTTTAAATTGAAATAGTGTTCTAAAGTAAAAAGGATGGATCATAAAATTTTTTAATCGAATTTGGAGAGCGTATCGACTGATGACAGACAAAGAAAAAGAGCATAGCCGGAAACAAGAGGCCGAGGTGAATCCTGATGCCGTCAGTAGCGAGGAAAAGGCGGATCAGGAGAAAGACCTGAAAACAGAGACGCCTGAAGCTGTACCTGAAGCTGTACCTGAAGCTGTATCGGATGCGCCCGAGAACGAAGCAAAGGATGATGATGGTATTCCGCAGGACCCTCATCAACCGGAGGCGGAACAGTCAGATTCGGTCGATGACATCGAAGAGCGGCTGAAGGCGGCTCAGGATGAGACGAAATCTGTGCAGGATCGCCTGCTGCGCGTATCGGCCGAGTTCGAAAACTATAAGAAGCGTTCGGCACGGGAGATGGACAACTTCCGGAAATATGCCAATGAATCCCTTCTCAAGGCGCTTCTGCCGGTGATGGACAATCTGGAACTGGCGATCCAATCCTCCGGAGAGGAGAAGAGCGGAAGCGGTTGCATCTTGGAAGGGGTTGAGCTGACCCGGAAGGAACTGCTCAAGGTGCTGGAAAAATTCAGTGTAAAGCCGATCTCTTCTGTTGGAAAACCCTTTGATCCCAACTTTCACGAGGCAGCGATGCAGGAGCCTTCGGATCAGTATCCGGAGAATACGGTCGCACGGGAATTTCAAAAAGGGTATCTGCTCCATGACAGGCTGCTGCGGCCGGCCATGGTCGTCGTATCCAGTGGTAAAGCTTAGAAAACAGCGAAGGCGAAGAATAATTCAAGGATTATTGAGGATCAAGGAGGAATGCAATGGGTAAGGTAATCGGTATAGATCTCGGCACGACAAATTCCTGCGTCGCTGTGATGGAGGGCAGTGAAGCAACGGTGATCACCAATCCGGAGGGGGGGCGGACCACCCCTTCCAGCGTCGCGGTATCCGAAAGCGGTGAGCGGCTGGTGGGGCAGATCGCGAAACGTCAGGCGATAACAAACCCTGAGAATACGGTCTTTGGCGTCAAACGGCTGATCGGCCGGAAATTCTCCTCTCCCGAGGTGCAGAAAGATGCCAAGATCCTCCCCTATAAAATTGAAGAGGCCTCCAATGGCGATATCCGGATAGGCATCCGGGGCAAACAGTACAGCCCGGCCGAGGTCTCCTCTTTTATTCTGGCCAACATCAAACATACGGCCGAGGAGTATCTCGGAGAGAAGGTCACGGATGCGGTGATCACGGTTCCGGCATATTTCGATGACAGCCAGCGGCAGGCCACAAAGGATGCGGGCAAAATTGCGGGGCTCAACGTGCTGCGGATCATCAATGAGCCGACCGCGGCCTCTTTGGCCTACGGTCTGGACAGGAAGAGCGAAGAGAAGATCGCTGTCTTCGACCTGGGCGGCGGCACCTTCGATATCTCGATTCTGGAGATCGGTGAAGGCGTCTTCGAGGTCAAGGCCACCAATGGCGACACCCATCTCGGCGGCGAGGATTTCGATCTTCGGATCATCGACTTTCTGGCCGATGAGTTCAAAAAGGATCAGGGGATCGACCTGAGAAACGACAAGATGGCCCTGCAGCGCCTCAAGGAGGCGGCCGAAAAGGCCAAGATGGAACTCTCCAGCTCCCGAGAGACCGATATCAATCTTCCCTTTATCACGGCAGATGCCAGCGGCCCAAAGCATCTCAACATCAAGATCTCCCGGGCAAAGCTCGAATCTCTGGTGAGCGATCTGCTGAACAACCTCGAAGGCCCCTGCCGGATGGCGATGAAGGATTCAGGGCTTGCCGCCAGTGAGATCAACGAGGTGATCCTTGTGGGCGGGATGACCCGGATGCCTGCGGTGCAGGATCGTGTACGGAAGATATTTGAAAAAGAGCCCCACAAGGGCGTCAACCCGGACGAGGTGGTGGCCATTGGCGCGGCCATCCAGGGCGGCGTGCTCAAAGGGGATGTCAAGGATGTGCTGCTGCTGGATGTCACCCCGCTCTCCCTCGGCATCGAGACCCTGGGCGGCGTTATGACCAAGCTGATCGAGAAGAACACCACCATCCCGACCCGAAAGAGCCAGGTCTTTTCCACGGCTGCGGACAATCAGCCGGCCGTCTCCATCCATGTTCTCCAGGGCGAACGGGAGATAGCAGGAGACAACAAGACCCTTGGCCGTTTCGAGCTTGTGGGGATTCCGCCTGCGCCCAGAGGCGTCCCGCAGGTCGAAGTGACCTTTGACATCGACGCCAACGGGATCGTCAATGTATCGGCCAAGGACAAGGCCACCGGCAAGGAGCAGTCGATCCGGATCACGGCCTCCAGCGGCCTCTCCAAGGAGGAGATCGACCGGCTCGTCAAGGATGCCGAGTCTCATGCCGAAGAGGACCGTAAGAAGCGGGATATGATCGAAGCGAGAAACAATGCCGACTCGCTGATCTACCAGACTGAAAAATCGATGCAGGATCTCGGGGACAAGATCGACAGCGCGACCCGCAGCAATGTGGAGGAGGCGATCTCCCGCCTGAAGACGGCTATGGACGGGGATGACCCGGAGGAGATCAAGCGGTTGAGCGAAGAGTTGACCCAGGCCTCTCATAAGCTGGCCGAGGCCATGTATCAGCAGGCCTCGGGGGATCAGCAGGCGGGACCTGGAGGACAGCCGGGGGGCGAGGCCGGCGGCGGTTCATCGGGCGGCAAATCTTCTGCGGATGAGGATGTGGTGGATGCCGATTTCGAAGAGGTGAACGAGGACAAGAAGTAGAAACCTTCCCGGTTTTGCAGTTGCAAGAGAAAAATCCCGCGGTACCGGTTCCGGTACGCGGGATTTTTCTTTCTGCCTCCATTGGATATGGGTTGACAGGAATCTCTCCTGTCGGCCATTATGGCACGGGTGAAAGGTTTGCCATATTTTTGAAAGACCGCAAGAACAAGATTATACAAAAAAGATAGTACAAAGAGAATCCGGCCATGCTCGATCATCTGATTTACAATGCGGTCCTCGTTACGGTCAACGCTGATTTCGAAATCATCGACAACGGCTATATCGGGATTGAAAAAGGCCGGATATCCTGCATCGGGAAAGGAAAAGATGATGCGGATCTGCCCGATGCCCGAAATCGAACCGATGCAAAGGGCGGTATCGTCATGCCGGGGCTTGTAAATACCCATACCCATCTGCCCATGACGCTCTTTCGCGGCCTTGCCGATGATCTCCCGCTGATGACCTGGCTCAACGATCATATCTTTCCGGCCGAAGCCGCTCACATCAACCCGGAGTCAGTATATTGGAGTACGCTTCTGGCCTGTGCGGAGATGATCCTTTCCGGAACCACGACCTGCTGTGACGGATATTTCCATGAGGATTACGTGGCCGAAGCGGTCGATGCCGCGGGCTTGAGGGCGGTACTCGGACAGGGGGTGATCGATTTTCCCGCGCCCGGTGTTCCTGATCCGGCCAAAAATATCCGAACGGCTCAAGCCTTTTTGCAGAAATGGAAAGAGAAATCCCCTTTGATCACCCCTTCCATCTTCTGTCACTCCCCCTATACCTGTTCTGAAGAGACGCTTAAGGCGGCAAAATCTGCCGCGGGAGATCATCTTTTTCAGATCCATGCGGCCGAGACAGTGCAGGAGCGGGAAAAAATATTGGCGGACCATGGAATGACTCCTGTGGCCTATCTTGAAAAAGCCGGGGTTCTGGACCGGCAGACGCTCCTGGTTCATGGGGTCTGGATCGATCCGGAAGAGGATGATATTCTCGTCCGATGCGGGGCAACGATCTCCCACAATCCGGCCAGTAATATGAAGCTCTCCTCCGGGGTTTCTCCGGTTCCGAGATTTCAAAAAAGGGGCATAAAAGTCGGCTTGGGCACAGACGGCCCGGCCAGCAGCAATACGCTCGACCTTTTTCGGGCGATGGATCTTGCCGCAAAACTTCAAAAGGTTCATCTTTTGGATCCCACTGCAGCAGATGCCGAGAGCATCATTCGAATGGCCACCATAGAGGGTGCCGAAGCGATCGGACTCGGTCAATTGACAGGTTCTCTGGAGCCGGGTAAACAGGCGGACATCATTCTTCTGGATATGGAAAAGCCGCATCTGCAGCCGCTCTATTCCCCTGCCTCCCATATCGTCTATGCCGCAAGAGGAGCCGATGTCACCCATGTAATGGTTGTCGGCCGTTTTCTTCTGAGAGATAGAATTTTGCTGACGCTGGAGCCGGACGAGATTTTCCGGAAGATGGAAAAGCTGGCCGGCTCCGTAAGGCGTCATTGACAGGAGCTGCTGATAATGACCCCATCCGATTTTCCCCTTGAATCCATCCTTTGTGCGGCCCGCGGAGATGTTCCCGCGGATCTGCTCCTGGAGAATGGACGGCTCGTGAATCTCTTTTCGGCAGAGATCGTTTCGACGGATATCGCTGTGGCTTCGGGCCATATCATCGGCTTCGGAAAATACGACTGTCGAAAGCGGATCGATCTAAAAGGGCGTTTCGTCTGCCCCGGCTTCATCGACGCCCATGTCCATATCGAAAGTTCCATGGCCGGCGTGCCCGAATTTGCCCGGGCTGTTCTGCCGAAAGGAACCACAACGGTTGTGGCCGACCCACATGAGATCGCCAATGTCCTCGGCACTGAAGGCATTCAGTACATGCTCCGGGCAAGCTGCAACCTTCCCATGAACATCTACTTTACCCTCCCATCCTGCGTTCCGGCCACCGATCTGGAAACCTCCGGAGCGGTACTGTCGGCTCAGGATCTGCGGGCATTCATGGGAGAGGAGCGGATCTGTGCGCTGGCCGAGATGATGAATTTTCCCGGCGTCATTCATGGGGCTTTGGATGTGCTGGAGAAGATCCGGCTGGCCCGGGAACATCGAAAGCCGGTTGACGGCCATGCCCCCGGACTGAGGGGCGCCGATCTCTCTGCATACATTGCCGCAGGGATCTCCAGCGATCACGAATGCACCGATCTGGAGGAGGCAGCGGAAAAACTCGCTGCCGGGATGCATATCATGATTCGGGAGGGAACCGGGGCCAAAAATTTAAAGACGCTTCTGCAGCTTATCAATGAACGGAACCAGCATCGAATTCTGTGGTGTACTGACGACCGGCATCCCCATGATCTGATGGACGAGGGACATATCGATTCGATGGTTCGGGAGGCCATCCGATCCGGGCTCGATCCGATAACGGCCATCCGTATCGGCACGATCAATCCGGCCCGGTATTTCAATCTTCACCATCTGGGAGCGATTGCTCCCGGACGACAGGCCGATCTTCTGATCCTTTCGGATTTAGAGAAACTGCGGATCGAGTCGGTCTATCATCGGGGAGAGCTGGTTGCCGAAGGCGGAAAAGCCGTCGCGGATATTCCCTCTCCTTCAGAGGATCTTCCCACGGTGATGCGGGTTCCGGAGGAGAGTATCGATTTTTCTCTGCCTGCAGAAGGAAGAAGCGTAAGAGCCATCGAACTGGTTCCGGGGCAGTTGCTGACGAAGGAACGGATAATGGAAGTATCGGTATCCGGCGGATTGGCCGTATCGGACATCTCCCGGGATCTGCTCAAAATTGCAGTCATCGAAAGATATACCGGAAGAGGCGGGAAAGGGATCGGATTCGTGAAGGGATTGGGGTTGAAGCGGGGGGCATTGGCTTCAAGCGTGGCCCATGATTCCCACAACATCATTGTTGCAGGCGTAGAGGAAGCGGATATGCGGGCTGCGGTAAAAGCTGTTATCGAGATGGGAGGAGGGCTGGCCGCAGTATGCCGGGAGCAGAAGCATCAATTGGATGTGAGGCTGCCCCTTCCCATTGCCGGGCTGATGTCTCCGGAGCCGGTGAATTCGGTTCGAAAGAAGATGGATCGGCTGATTCAAGCGGCCCATGACATGGGGACCCATCTCCCCGATCCTTTTATGGCCTTATCCTTCCTGGCACTCCCGGTAATTCCGGATCTCAAAATCACCGACAAGGGGCTTGTGGATGTCTCCCGATTTTCATTCGTGTCGGTTTTTACGGATTAGATCAGATATCCTCGTAGAGCCGACAGCTCCTGCTGATCTCCTGAAAAGCGGAAAGATCATCCTGCCAAAGGGCTTCCATCTCCTCAACCGGCGCGAATCCTTCGATCATCTCCCGGATCTCAGGATCGCCCGTGATCAGATCGATGGGGGTTTTTTCGAACTCATACTCATAGGGCGGCGGCTTCCAGGCAAATTCATCTCTGTGATGGCCCAAAACTGCCCGCAACAGCGCCAGCGTCGTCCGGTAGGGGCGGTATTTCCACCGATCAATGATATGGATCTGAAAGCCTCTGCACAACTGCCCCTTCCATTTCCCGAACATCGGCTCAAACGCCAGAGGCCGTAAAACCATCCCCTCCGGATCTGCTTTATCAATTTTAACAATTTTAAGAAAGGCCGAAAGGATTTTTTCCGTATCAATGAAGGGCGCGCCGAAGAATTCAAAGGGCTGAGTGGTTCCCCGACCTTCTGAGAGATTGGTTCCCTCCAGAAGCACCTGACCAGGGTAGAGCATTGCAGCAGTCGGCGTCGGAAGATTAGGGGAGGGCGCGACCCACGGCAGTCCCGTGTCTGAGAAGTACATGCCCCGCCGCCATCCCTCCATCGGAATGACTTCCAAGTCACAGCCGATACCGAAATAATCGTTGAAAAGCCTTGCCATCTCTCCGATGGTCAGCCCGTGGCGCATCGGGATCGGAAAACGGCCCACAAAGGAGGCATATTCCTGAAGCAGGAGGTTTCCTTCCACCTGGATACCGCCGATGGGATTGGGGCGATCCAGAACGATCACTCTTTTGCCGAACTGCTTTGCGGCCTCCATGCAGTAGGATAGCGTGTAGATGAAGGTATAGACCCTTGTTCCCACATCCTGAAGGTCAACGAGCAGAATGTCGATGGGATCGAACATCTCCTCTGTCGGAATGCGTGTTTCTCCATAGAGGCTGAAGACCGGGAGACAGGTCATCGGATCGTGCAAATGATCCGATTCCACCATATTGTCCTGCTTTTCGGAGAAAAAGCCGTGCTGCGGGGAGAAAAGAGCCCTAAGCTGCCCGGGAAAGCGATTCGATATCCGCTTTCGGGCATAGCGGAATCGATCATCAATCGATGCCGGATTGCAGAGCAGCCCCATCCGGCATCCGGCAATATCCGGCGGCGGTGAATCGACAAAACCCTCTAAACCGGTACGGATGCAGGCCGGCAAGGCGTTCTTATATCCGCTTCCAGGGTTTCAGGCCGTCTTTGATCTGCTGATACCGCTCCGGGTCGTCCTGCTTGATCCGGCGGACGAATTCGATGAAGAAGGCCAGGAATACCGTCATAAAAAAGGCCACAAAGACCGAGAGAATGCAGATGATGCTTCGCTTGGGCGCGACCCTTTTGTTCAGATCCGGCACGATCGGCGGGTCCAGCACCTGAAAGCCGTAGAATTTCTGAGCACGGGCAAAGGTCTCCTTTTCGATCTCCCGGGCCAGCAGGCCATAGATCTTTTCCTTTAACAGCGCGTCGCCGGTCCGATCGATCTGTTCCCGGAAAAACCGCTGGTTCTCCGTGGCTTCCACGAGAACAGCCTCCCGCAAGGTCTGGCTCAGTTCGGTAATATAGTATTGCGTGATTTTCTGGGCTGTATTCGGATCTTTATGCTCAAAACCGACTTTTAGGACATTTTTCTCGATATCCGAACTGACCTTCAGCATCCCCTCTTTCATGACCTTCAATCCATCCTGAATCGTCGGGGGCTCTTCAATTTCGGAAGACCAGCCTCCCTTTTCCGCATCCCAGATCTCTTCAAACAGGATTGGCATCAGATCGTATTTGCTGATGATCTTCGTGGTCAATTCCCGGCTGTTGAGCACAACTTCCATCTTTTGCAGGTTCTCGCCGCCGCCCATCCCCAATTGACCGGCCACCATTCCCCCAAGTCCTCCCAGTGCAGACAGAGAAGGGCCGCTCTTCTCCTCTCCCCGGGGAACGAGGGTTGCCTCGGATCGATAGATATTTTGGAGGCTCAAACTGTAGATCACCGCAAGAACCCCGGCCAGAAAGACGACCCCGATGATCAGCCATTTATGCCTCAGTAGTACCAGAAAGAGATCAAGAAGATTGATCTCGTCCTCATCTGAATACTGGGGGGGATCTGCACACGGAGGCTGCGGCTGCGTCTGCCCGTGAAGCGGCTGGGGAATCGGCGGATGAGGATGATCGTTGTCGATGTTTTTTTCCTTTGGATGCATCGGTTTCTCCCTAAAACAGCGCCGCAGTAACGCCTGCGGTGGTGGCGATCTGGTAGAGGATCTGGGTGATATCCTTGGCATCCCTCATATAGCTGGTTCGGACCACCTTCTCCGGTATGAGGATGGTATCACCGGGATAGAGCCGGACATTTTCGAACTTCTGCCACCAGGATCTTTCACTCATCTTGCTGACGACCGTACCGTCGCTTCGAATCACATACATCAGATCCACATCCGCACTTTCCGTAGGTCCGCCGGTCATACTGAGATAATTTTCAAGTTCTGGTCGGGTCTCGTCAAAAATCAGTGCAGTCGGATTGTAAACAGCACCGAGAACATTGACAGTGTTCATCTGCTTAGGAACATATAGTATATCCTGATTTTCCAGAATCATATCCGTCGATCTTCCCTTGAACTGAGCCAGCGGTTCCAGATCAACGACAACCCGCCCTGTGGCTCTTGCCTCCTGAAGTTTCCGGATCAATATCTTCTGGGATTTCAGATATTCGGTCTGGGCAGCAAGGTCCTCTTCAGAGAGGGATTCCATCACCTCTTCCGAAGTGATTCTGGCCATCTCCAGTTCCAGCTCGTTGATCATCTCGTTGAGCCTCGCCTGCTGAATCCTTTTGACCGATTCCCGGCTGAAGACCGCGCCCCGAAGATAGGCATATTCCGTATATCCGCCAGCTCTTGCAATGATATCGCTGAGCCGTTCATCCTTCCGAATCTGATAGGTTCCAGGAAAGTAGACCTCCCCTGAGACGGTAACCGACCGCTTTTCATCCCACCAGTCCGGGATCATCTTGATGGTGACAACATCCATCGGTTCCAATTTGAGATTGTGTTCCGGATGGTTCTGCTGCGCCAGTTCAATATTGAATCGGGTAATCTTTGTCTCAACCGCTTTGCCATCTTCAATGGAAAAGCGGACAAGCTCTGCCTCATTCATATAGGCGGCGTCCCTGACATTCCCGGCCAGCAGGATCAGGTCGTTCACCATCATATTGACCGCATAGGGATACTCCCCGGGATTTCGGACCAATCCCCGGATCGAGACCGTATATTTCTCCTGATAATCCCATATGCTGTGAATCTTCACCTCATCCTGATCCGTAAGGCGCAGATTATGTAAGGAATCTCCCTGGATCGCTTTTCGGACGTCAAAGGTGTGAATGGTCGATTCTTTGGTTCGGGGATCGATCCGGCGGAGATGGCCCAATTCCATATAGGCGTCCCGGGTGAAATTGCCGGCTTTGAAGAAGAGATCTTTCAGATGCATCCCTTCTGTCAGCAGATATTCACCCGAAGCTTTGACTTCCCCTTGGATGGTGACGACCTCCTCCCATTGTTCGTCCAGCACCGAATGGATGACGAGGATGTCTTCGTTCTGGACCCTGATATTGTGAGCGGGCTCATTGTTCATGACCGCAGCGACATCGAAATAGATGGTATGGCGGTTCCGGTCCTTATCGATTCGGATCAGCTCTCCCCTAGACAGATAGGCATCCGGCGCCAGATCTCCGGCCTTCAGGATCAGATCCCTGATCGTCATGTCATCGATAAGATACCGATCCGGTTTTCGTACCTGCCCCTCCACCATGGCATATGCCTCGTCCTGAAACATCTCCTGATTGAAGATGTAGATCTCATCCCGGGGCATCAGACGGAGATTCTGGCTTCCATCCTTTGCGATCAGAAGTCTTCCCAGATCAAAGGGAATCAATTCCGCTCTGGAATCTTCATACCGGTATCTTTTGATGAGCGCATAATCCAGGTAGGTATCTTTTTCGAGTTCATCGAGGTTTTCAATGACATCCCCGATGCGGAGATCCGATTTATAGGCATACCTTCCGGGGCGGCGGACATTGCCATAGAGATAGACCGCATTGATCGCATCGGGAAGTATGGTAAAGACCCGGACGAGGTCTCCGTCCTGCAGCGGAATGGGGGCATCCTGCTGCAACTGATCAAAAGAGATATCCATGACGATCTTATCCGTATTCCGGGAGACTCTTTCGATCTGAATCCGCTGCTTGTATGCACTTGGCGCCAGACCCCCGGCGAGATTCAATGCGTATTCCAGCGTCTTGATATTTTTCAACTCATAGATGGCTTCCCGTTTGACATTTCCCATGATCGAAACCATGGAACCTGCCTGCGGAACGAAGATGACATCTCCGGACATCAGGCTGGTATCCCTCGAGGTGTCGCCTGAGAGCAGAAGATCATAAAGATCCATGACCGCAACGATCTCCCCCTGCCGTTTGAGCTGAACGGTTCTCAATGAGCCCAGTTCCGTTGGGCCGCCCGCGGAAAAGAGGGCGTTCATAACCGTTGAAAGAGAGCTTACGGTATAGATGCCGGGATTTTTCACCTCTCCCAGGATAAAGACCTGGAGGGTTTTCAGCTTCCCCATGGAAACATTGACATTGACGCCGGTGATGGCCTCCGCCTTATGGCGGATCAACTCCTTGAGTTCTCCGAAGGTAAGGCCGGCAACGGTCAGGGGGCCGATCTTCGGGAAATTGAGTACCCCCTCATTGTTGACCTCGAGGCTGTAGCTTTCATCGAGACGGCCCCACATATTGACAATGATCTCATCGCCCGGACCGATGATATAATCATTGGACACGGGGACGGCCTGAATCGGAGCGAATGTGCTTGGCGTCTCATCAAACAGATTGTGGCCGAAGATTTCCAAATCCTCCGGCGTTACCATTTCCTTTAGTTCCTCTTTCCTGGTGAGCTTCTGTTTCTCCACCCCCTCCTTTTCTTCGGCCTTTATTTTTTCTTCGGAGGGCTCTTTTTCCGCGTCTGCAGGCTGAACCTCTTTCTTTGCTTCATCTCTTTTTTCAGGGGGGGTATCAGCAGGTCTCTCTGCTGAAGGCTTTTCCTTTTCCTTCTCGATCAGCCGCTTCCCGGCTTCAATCTCTTCCGGGGTAAGCTTGCCCATGCCGCCGGCCGATTGTTTCCGATAAAGATCCACTGCTTCCGGACTCACCCGTCCTTCTTCAATGGCTTTTTTGAGATCTTCCTCGCTCAATCTCCCCGACTGGAGAGCCTGCTGAAGCTGTGTGGCATTGGTAATCTTCAGCGGAAGGGTTCTCCGCTGCGCCTGGACATCCGTCTGAAGGAAGGAGACCAGAAGAAGAACTCCCATCCATGCGATCATTCTTATAAGGTATGTGCTGTGTCTTTTCATAATTCCCTGCATGATCTGTATTGCGGTTGCTCGGTAATCGAAAAAAACATATTCCTGTAGGAAAATGATTTCTATCGGTAAAATAAGCATTTGTCAAATGGTTTTAATTCTGATATTTAGAAACACCTGTTATATGCGGAAGTTATCTTAAATCAATTTTTACGGGTATCTGAAACAGAACCCAATCATCGAGGAGGGGCAAAAGGCTTATGAGATTCATCTGGCGTTTAAGGGGTTTGTTTTGGGGGATTGCCGTGTTGCTGGCCGTTTCGACGGTGCATGCCGAGCAGTTGCACAATGCTTTGTCACTTCAGGGATATACGGGGCTGCTGAACACCCCGAATGCCGAGGTAACGGAGAATGGTCGGCTCTACATGCTCTTTTCCGATCAGGTGGAGCCGTATCGGCGCCATCTGCAGGATAGTGCGGAGAATTATCTCTTTTCCATCGGTTTCCTTCCCTACTTCGAGATCGGGGGCCGGTTTACGGAGGAGCATCCGGACGGCATCAGAGATCTTTCCGCGAATGCAAAGGTGCAGATTCCCTTGCCTTTTGAAAGCCGATATCTTCCCGATATCGCTCTGGGCATTCAGGATATCGGCGGCGGTTCGACCCATTTCGAGACCAAATACCTCGTATTTTCAAAAGAGATCGCGCCGCTTCGGCTCAGTTTCGGATATGGCGCGGGGCCGGACCGGCTCGATGGGATCTTCGGCGGCGCGGAGGTCCGGGTTTTCGACTGGCTCTATCTTTTGGCCGAACATGATACGGATGAGGAGAACCTGGGTATCCGGCTGCTGACGCCGCATATTTTCGGCTATCCCGCACAGCTCGGCCTTACGGCAAAGACCTCTCTGGATCATGAGCCGGGTGAACTGGATCTGGCGGTAAGCCTTCAGATTCCGCTGGGGTACAGTCAGAGGGATGAAGGTATGCTGGATGATGAAGAATCGATCTCTTCGGCCGGATATGAACATGTCGCGCCTTCC
>JAABSZ010000103.1:0-13875 GCA_011390135.1 Desulfobacteraceae bacterium
CATTTTCTGTTCTCTGATCCGGCTCAAGGCGCCTCAGAAGGTGATGGTGCTCCCCCAACGATACCCCCTGCCGCAGCGCACCCTCCCCGGGGGCCGGCGATACCAGTCGGGCGGGGTGGCCCTCACCTCTTCGGTGGGCGAGTCAGACGAATTCGTCTCCCTGCGCGACTACCGGCCCGGGGACCCACTGCGCCATATCCACTGGAAGAGCTGGGCCAAGATCGGAAAGCCGGTGGTCAAGGAGTTCGAAGATGAGTTCTTTGTCCGCCATTCTCTGGTGCTCGACAGCTTTGGCCAGCGGGAGGGGAGCCCCCGGTTCGAGGAGGCCGTATCGATCGCGGCCTCATTTGCCTATTCCATCCGCACCGAAGATTCTTTGCTGGATCTGATCTTTGTGGGGGCCGAGATCTTCCATTTCACCAGCGGCCGGGGGCTCTTTCAGCAGGATCGGATCCTGGAGGTGCTGGCCGGGGTGAAGCCCTGCCCGGACAAGCCCTTTGAACTCCTCTCGGCACGGGTGCTGGAGCGGGCAGCCACCTTCAGCGGCTGCATCTGTGTGCTGTTGGAGTGGGATGAGTCGAGAAGCCGGTTCGTGGGACGCCTGAAAAGAGTGGGGCTGCCGGTACTCGTTCTGGTGGTGACCGAAGCCGATGCGCCGGAACTGGACCCGGGACCCATGAAAACCGATCCGGCCTATTTCCGGCAGCTCCGGATGGGCCGGATTCAGGAGGAACTGAATACATTATGAACCTGCCCAAAGGACTCCTCGGGGTTTCCCTGCTCTTCTGGGGATGGCAGACCGGGCTCTGGCTCTTTGCCCTGCCCATGGCTGGGGTCATCGAAGGGGCAGCCCTGGTTCGCTCCCGATGGGATCTCACCCTTGTCGATTTCAACCGGATCTCGGACCTCTGCACCCTGATCTTCGCGGGAATGCTGGTCTGGCTGCTGGCCACGGCAGAGACCGTGGAGATCATCTTCATCATCTTGCAGTGGCTGCCCATCTCCTATTTTGCCATTGTCGCGGCCCAATACTACAGCACCAGCGACCGGGTCGATCTGAGAGCCCTCTCCCTGGTCTTTCGGAAGGGGGATCGAAACAAGCCTGGCGACGCTTCCCCGGCCATCGATCTGGGCTACCCCTATATCATTCTATGCGTCCTCTCCGCGAGCGCGGCCAATACCGGCGGATTCCTCTTCTATCTCTCGCTGCTGGGCATCACGGCCTGGGCACTGCTGCCCTTCCGCTCCCCGCGCTTTCCCCTTCCCCTCTGGGGGCTTCTGCTGCTCTTGGCCTGGGGGGGCGGCTATTTAGGCCATGTGGGGCTGCATCAGTTCCAGATGCTCATCGAGAACAAGGGGATGGAGTGGTTTTCCGAATACTCTTCAGAGACCGATCCCTTTCGAACCGTGACAGCCATCGGCGAGATCGGCCTGCTCAAGCCTTCGGACAAGATCCTCTTCCGGGTCGAATCTGATGCCCCCTTTTTTCTTCCCCTTCTCCTTCGGGAGGCGAGCTACAATATCTATCGGTTCGGCAACTGGTTCGCGGTCCGCTCGGTCTTCAATCCCCTGAGCCCCGGAAATGGGGGAACCGCCTGGAATCTCACCGGAGAGAAGATCCCAAAGCCGCGGCCCCAAGCTGATCGGCTTACCATCACCACGCCGCTGGAGGATGGGAACGGGCTGTTGAAGATCCCCAACGGGGCCTATCGAATCGAAAATCTTGGGGTGGATCGGCTCATGGTCGGCAATTATGGATCGGTGCGGGTGGAAAACGGGCCAAAACTGATCAGATACGATGTAACGGCAGAAAAGGGCTTGGGGCCGGATATGGATCCGATTGCAGAGGATATGGTCATTCCCGGAGACGAGGCCCCTGCCGTTCTGGAGACGATCAGGGATCTCGATCTCTCCCTGCCCCCGGCCGGGCGGATCGATGCTGTCGTCTCTTTTTTGAAAAAGAACTACACCTACAGCCTCGATCTGAAGAATGCTTCGGCCCAGTCGCCCATCTCCGGTTTTCTCATGGAGACCCGGTCGGGCCATTGCGAGTATTTTGCGGCAGCGGCCGTCTTTTTGCTCCGGGGGGCAGGCATTCCGGCCCGGTATGCGGTCGGCTATTCGGTTCACGAGTACAGCGACTGGGAGGAGCGGTTCATCGTGCGCCAGCGCCATGCCCATGCCTGGGCTCTGGCCTATGTTGACGGGGCATGGCGGAATGTGGATGCCACCCCGCCGGACTGGCGGGCTCTGGAGGCACAAGGCGCATCCCCGCTCCAGTCCCTGAGAGATTTCGGCGCATGGATCTCCTTTCATCTCTCCAAATGGCGATGGATCGATAAGGATCGGATTCGGAAGCATCTGGGATGGCTGCTGATTCCGTTGGTCATCATCCTGATCCGAAGGCTGTACAGCGGAGAGCGGGTGCGCCGCGTCCGTCAGCAGCAGGAGAGTGCCCGGATTGCGGAAAGGGAAGCTCGGGGGCTCGATTCGGAATTCTACCTCATTGTAGAGCAGTTGGAAGAGATGGCCTATAGTCCCAAGCCCGGGGAGCCGACCCGGAAATGGATCGACCGGATCACCGAAGACGGGTATTTGAAGAATGGCCGGAATGGGATCAGATCCCTGCTGGCGCTCCATTACCGGCATCGGTTCGACCCGGAAGGGATCGGCCCGGAAGAGCGGCGGGTGTTGCGGGAGGGGGTCAGAAAATGGCTGGAACGGAATTAACCCATGGAGATCAGCCCCCGCTCCGGCCGCCGACCGAGAGGATAGGGGGTTGGTCCCTCTCCTCCTGTGCGGTTCTGCCCATGCGTCGGAGGCGCTGGCAGAGTACCCGGGTGATGCCCCGTACCACCTCGATCTGTTCGGCCATGAGATCGTACAAAGGCCCCTGATCCAGCCGGAAGAGTTCCGAGTTTTCAATTGCGGTGATGGTGGCCATTCTCGGCTCCGGGTCCAGCGCGGCCAGCTCTCCGAAGACCTCCCGCCGGCCCAGGATCGCCAGCTCCCGGCCATCGTCATGCACCCGCATCTTCCCTTCCACGATGATATACATGGAGGTGCCGATCTCGCCTTTGCGGATCACATCCTCTCCGGCCTTCACATCCAGCTCCTCGACGATGTTGGCCACCTCGATCAGATCCTCTTCAGGGGTCGCGGAGAAGATATCGACCGATTTTAAAATCATCACCTTTTCAATGGTCAGCAGCATGGGCATAGTTCCTTTTTGTCACTTTTTCCTCATCCTCCAACTGGCGAGCCGTCTTCGCGACCAGGTAACTGGTATCGTTCTTCAGGCGGATGGCGTGGGAGGCATAGCTTTCCGGGTCAAGATTGTGCAGTGCCCAGGCCGCGGTGGCCCGGACGATATCGTCTCTGTCCTCCAGTCGTTCGGCCATTTCAGTGGCACAGTTGGTGAAGTTCAGCCGGACGATCATCTCCATCGCGCAGATCCGGGACCAGGAGAGGGTGAAGATGGAAGAGCCGAATGCGATCCCCCGCAGGTGCTTTTCCAGGCTCTCCCGGGTGGTCAACTCCCGGATCTTCCGGATCTTCCGGTATTCGGTCAGGTCCCGGTACTGGAAGAGGTGAAAGATCCGCTGCCGGATCTTCTGATCGGGGATCAGCCCCAGCAGCTCCTGTAGCTTCTGGTTCATGGTTTGCGGGATCGGCTTATCCTCCTGGTTGAGATACCAGTAGTTGTAGGTCTGGAATTCTGACGGGACCCCGCCGAGCAGACAGAGAATGGAGAGGATACGCTGCCGGGTGTGGCTGATTTCCTGGGAGAGGGCATGAACCAGCCGCTCGGAATGGCGGGCGTTTAACAGGGTTACGATGCTGGCCAGAATCCTTTTCGCGTCGTTGATCTCCATATGGAGCAGCTTTGAGAACTCCTGCCGGCTCTCCCCTTCCAAGGTGAAATTTCCCTGGATCAGGGCATCGAGCACCCCGGTCCGGATGGTCTTGTCGGAGATGGTCAGCCCTTCGAAGAGCGCTGCCCTGGCCGTATCCCCGGGGAATCTGGCCAGAATGGAGGCTGCCCTGCACCGCCTGGCCCGGCGCTCCCCCTCGTCCAGAAGCACGTTTTTGAAAAGCTCCACCGTATAGCGGCCCGACCGGGTCAGGTATCCTTTGCTCATGGGGATGCTGGCAAATCCCACCGAGTTGATCACGAACCGGGCAAATTTTGCCACCCGCTCGTTCTTGTCCCGGGTCAGGGGCTGGAGCCGCTGGGGCAGATCATTGGGGTTGAGGCATCCCAGTGCCCATATCGCGGTCTCCCGGACTGTCGGGTCAGGTTCCGAAAGGCAGGAGATCACCGCATCGTGGAATT
Source organism: Desulfobacteraceae bacterium (assembly GCA_011390135.1). Lineage (GTDB taxonomy): Bacteria > Desulfobacterota > Desulfobacteria > Desulfobacterales > JAABSP01 > JAABSP01. The sequence continues at coordinate 4,337 of JAABSZ010000103.1, forward strand.
CGCTGGTTCCTATCCGGCCCACCGTATAGAGCGCGCAGGCCTTTGTCCAGATGGAGGTCCACTGCTGGGACCGGGAGAGGATCTCCTTGAGCCGCTCGTGTGCGCTCATCCGTTGCTGTTCGAAATGGGCGATCAGCCGGGAGTGGCGCTGTGCCGGGGAGAGATCATCCAGCAGGGGGAGAACGATCTGCTTGATTTCCGGGTCGATCAGATTCTCCAGCATCTCGATGGCCCGGTCCCGCTTGTTCTTCACCGGCGTTGCAATGTCGGCCTGTGCCGAGAGGATCGTATCCGATGGATAGATCATGGCCAGCAGCAGAAAGATCCGTTTCCGGTTGTTCTCCACCTCCTGCCGCAGCGCGTCGACCAGCTCGGTCGAGGTCTGATGGTCCCCGAAATCGAGGATGGCTGTCAATGTCCAGGTGGCGTCGCTCACCTCGCTTTCAATCCGCCGGCCCAGAAGCGGGATCTCCTTTTTCGGCGCCCGATACCGGCATTTCACCAGGGAGGCCAGAATCTGGTTCCGGAGATCCTCATCCGAGAAATCGATCTTCTTTTTTAAAATGTCGATGGCCTCTTTGCCGCCGATCCGGCCCATGATGCGGATGATCCGGATGCGGATCTCCCGGGACTGCCCCTCCTGGTCAAGGGTTTCTTCCAGCTCCGGAAGGATGCTGCTTCCGTAAGAGATAACAGAAGATATCGCATACTTGCGGAAGGTTGGAGAGCTGAAGTGGTTCATAAGGTTCGGCAGCAAACGGTGGCTCTTCAGCCTGCCTGCCGCGACGATTGCGGCCTTGCGCACCTGCGGGTCCGAGTCCTCCAGCAGCTCCAGCAGGGGGCGGTAGAAGCCGGAGATGCCCACCTCTCCCAGAATCTCCGCGGCCATCTTCCGGTCCACTGGCCGCTCTGAAGCGATCAGCCGGTTGAGATTGGCCCCGGCCGAAAGAACCCCGTCAATGCCGCCGCTCTTGAGCAGCCCCACCATCGCTCCCTTTTTCACGGCCGAATCCGAATGATCCAGATAGGGATAGACCTCGTCAAAAGCGTCCGATTCCGTGGCCGCACACAGGGCTTTGATCGCAATCCCCTGAACTTCGGGAACCCTCTCCTTCTTCAGGTGGCGATGGATCGCATCGCCCGCATCGCTCATCTCCAGTGCCGCCATCCGTTCCAGCACATGGCTTCGGATCTGGGGCGAGGGGTGGCCCAGAAGCTGGCGCATATACTCATCTACCCGGTCATGCTCGATCTCCTCGAGCATGTTGAGGCAGTATATCACCACCCCCGGGTCCGGGTTCTGGAGCCCTCTTTTCAGCACATCCTCGCTGGTGCTGTCGCTCAGGGAGAGGGCCTTGCCCCCCAGCTTCCGCCGGGTGAGGGCATTCATCAGCACCTTGAGATACTCTTTGCGCACGAGAATCGCGAGCGTGATCCAGCCTCCGCAGATCAAAATAATGAAGAGCGCGATATGGACTGCGCCAAATCCCAGCAGAAGGGTCAGCCCCAGCAGGATCGCGCCCGCTGCCGCGCCGGCCAGGGGCTCCACCATGGTCTCCAGCAGGGTCTGGGCCTTGAGGCGCTGGCCCGTGGGGAAGGGCTGGTAGAGAATCCGGAGGGAGGGCTCCTCTATGGAGTTGCGCAGCACCTCATCCAGAAGCTTGGTTCCTATGATGATCCAGAAGAAGAATGCCCCGTTCTGTGAGGTGAAGATGGTGAAGACCCCGGAGAGGATCGCGCCCGTGAGCACTGTGATGGAGACGGCCAGCAGTCCGAAGTTGAGTCCGTACCGGGTGATGACCCGGCCCGGCAGAAATGCGTTGCTGAAGAGATTGACGATCCCCATGATCCCGAAGAAGATTCCCAGAAAGCTGGCGATCTCGCTCTCTCCGGAGAAGCGGAAATCGACGCGATTGTAGAAGATGAAATCGAGAAGATAGTAGCCGAAGACAGACAGGGCCGCAAAGGAGAGTACCAGGATAAGATACCGGCTTTTTGGCAGGGATTCGTTCCTGACATCCTCTTCGATCCCCTCCTCAGGGGTAAGCTCGGTTCGGAAGACCCGGAGAATATGGATCAGCACGATCAAACAGGCGGCCATTCCCGCGCCCGAGAAGAGAAAGAGATCCAGCGTGGGAATTTTGAGGGTCTCCAGCAGCAGGGAGATGGAGAAGCCGCTTATGATGCCGGCCACGATCTCTCCGGCGCTGATGAGTCCGAAGAGGCGTTTTCCCTGGCGCGCGTTCATCAGATACCCGGCCAGTGCCCAGAACTGCAGCCCCACCATCGCGACCATCAGGTTGTGCCAGATCACGATAAAGGAGAGAATCCAGGGCGCGATGGTCATCTTCAGCAAAAGATAGATCCCCACGATGGATAAGAAGAAGAAGAAGACCGTAACCGGCAGCAGCCGGTCGAACCGGAGGCGGGACTCCAGTCGGGAGTAGATATAGCCGAAGAACGCGATGACGAATGCAGAGCCGATATAGATGTAGGGGAGGCGATCCGCGCTGAACCGGTCCAGGAAAAGGGCATAGGCCGTGGTCTCGAAGAAGACCAGCGCAAGCCCCATGAAAAAGGAGTGGATCAGCAGCAGAAGGGTGGGGCGCTCCTCGCCGGGGCGGATATTGAAGAGCGCAGTCAGCAGTTCCTGAAGGCGTTTCATCTCGGCTACAGCACCGTTGCCTTTTTGGAGAAGGTCTTTCCCTTTACCTCGTCCGGGGAGTTTTTCAGATCATGATCCACATCCTTATAGACATAGAATTCGTAACGCTCCTTTTCCATATCCTTTGCGATATCGAGGTTGTTGACATAGATCCGGTAGGTGTCCACGGGCCGGGGGTATCCCTTCACAGAGACCTTCTGGGGGGTCTCTTCGATGTGAACCCCTGCAAAAAAGACGTCCTTGATCTGGAGATAGGTTCCTTCCGCGATCATCACATGGCCGATCTCGCAGATCGACTCCATCCGGTTGGCCAGGTTGGTGGTCTCGCCGATGGAGGTGTATTCCAGCTTCATGTCACATCCGATGGCCCCGACGATCACCTCGCCGCTGTTGAGGCCGATCCGCATCTCGAAGATGGTCTTTCCGTTCCTTCTCCGCTCCTCGTTGAGTTTGCGCATGACCTGCTGCATCTCGATCGCGCACATCACGGCCCGCTCCGCATGGTCCTCGATGGTGACAGGCGCGCCAAAGAGCGCGACAATGGCATCGCCGATGTATTTGTCGGGAAAGCCGCCGTATCTCTTGATCACCGGAATCAGGGCATCGAAGTAGGCATTCAATGCATTGACCGATTCGGACGCGGACATCTTCCTTGTGATGGTGGAAAACCCGGCAAAGTCGGTGAACATGACGGTGCAGTTGGCCTTCTGGCCCCCGATGACGATCCCGCTCTCCGCGGCCTTTTCCGCGAGATCTTCGGAGAGAAATTTTTTCAGGGTCTCCATAAGATTGAATCGCTCACGCTGGATTTTGGTCATCTGATTGAAGTGGCGGGTCAGCTCCCCGAACTCGTCCTCCTCCAAAACCGGAACCGAATAGTCGAAGTTTCCCCTGGAGACCTCGGCCGCGCCCCGGGTCAGCTCGGTGATGGGGCGGGTCACCCGCCGGCTGAGCGCAGTGGCGATGATGATCACCAGGATCAGCAGGATCAGGATCGTACCGGTTACCGAGGCGGCCACAACCAGCATCAACTGTTTTACCCGCCGTCCATTGAAGTCGATGTTGAAGATGTTATAAAGCCCTTCGGTCTCGGTCGTCAGCCAGACGCTGAACCAGCTTCCCCACTCGTCCTCGTCAAAAAGGGGCATGGGATACCACTTGTCCGGATCGAAGATCGGGTTGTTGCCGAAGGCTGTCCGTCCCGCGATCGCGTCCGCTCGCCAGAACTCGTTGCCCGAGATGAGATAGGGCTCGCCGCTGGAGGAGGGGATGGTATCGCTCCACCAGGGGACGCTGTCTAGAACATAGGCGATCTTATCGGTAAAAAAACCTTTCTTCTGCCCCGCATCCAGCATGATGTAGATCGCGCTCAGGCTGAAGCCCGCTGCTTCGGCATTCTCCTTGGCCCGGATGAGAATCGATTTGTTCTTCTGGAAGATATCCAGCACTCCCGGAGACCGGGAAAATCGGCCAGCCCAGTACTCCGCGGCCATTTGCAGCCGGTCGTAATCGAAACCCCCTTCGAACTCGTCCGGATAGAGGAGCCGGGCTTCGATCTCCTCTTTGGGGAGGATCTTTCCCTCCATCAGCAGCATGTTGAAGGAGAGGAAGTAGTATGGCCGATACTGATCTACATCCGGAATGGGCCGCTGGATGGTCTCCAGGGCAAAGAGGTTCATCCGGTCCATATCCTGCGGTTGAATCGCGGCTTTGGTTCCCGCAATAAGGTTTTGAGCCCTTTCGATGAGCTGGTCCAGCTCTTTCCAGGGCCGGACCGCCTCGATGGGGATGACAATGGCCCCGATGAAGATGATGATGAAGAGCGCGAAGTAGATCAGTTTACGCTTGAAGGGCGTGTAGCGGTTTTTCGACCCCGGCTCGTCTGCGGGAACTTCTGCAGCCGGGGTCGAAGATGCAGGTACGGGCGGCATGGGATGGCGGGTGGGGGCTTTCCGTCGGGAGCCTTCGCCGGCAATGGCCTCGGGGATTTGGGCCCTGTCTGAACTCCGGCTTTGCAACCCCGTGAGCGCGCCCAGGGCGATGGTCTCCTCGGCCCCGTATTCCTCATCCGCATCCCTCTCCATATCATCTATCAGCGTGCCGATCGCGATGGTCTCTTCGGGGCCGTATTCATCATCCTCGGGTTCCGGCGCAGGCATCTCCTGGCGGTTGTCCGCCTGCTGCGGGGGAGGTTGAAGCGCCTTTTCCGCGATTGATTCTCGGTTGGGGCTTGTCTTTGGTTCCTGTTGGGGATAGGATGGAGAGGAGGTCAAAGATACGGCAAAGATGTTTCTGCATCGGGAACATCGAACCTTTTTACCTGGTTTTACAGGCCCGGTTCGTTCCTCGTCAATGGCAAAAGAGGTTTTGCATTTCGGGCAGGTAATGATCATGTTCCATCCTTTTCAAGACTTGAATCCGTTCGGGAAGGTTGCCGCCCCGGACGGCCTTTAGGCCGACACCGCAAACCATCGGAATGAATATATTGGAAAAACAGACTTCCCAGACCCTCCTCCCCCCGGAGCGCGAGGCCCCTTCCTGTTGCCGGCGCTGCGCCATCAGTTGCTGCCTCTTTCCGATCTGGGACAATCAGGCGCCGCCCCTCTGCGAAAAGGAGGTGGCGAGGATCATATCTTTCACCGGCAGAACCGATTTTTTCAATCGAGAGGAGGCCCGATGCACTCTTAAGGCCAAGGCCAACGGCTTCTGCCATTTCTTTGACGAAACCAAAAGAATCTGCAGGATCTATGCGGCAAGGCCCTTTGACTGCCGGATCTTTCCCTTTGACTTCTTTGCCGTCACGCGGGAAGAGGGCTGGTGGCTGATCTGGGACTGTCCTTTTTTCCAGCAACTGGACAGCCGGAGTACCGAAGCGATCCTCACCTTTTTCGAAAGCACCTATGCTGAAGAGATCATTGAAACCTGGGATTACGGCAATCAGCAATATACCCACGCGCTGATGGAAGCCTGGAATGAAGGGGATGGTCCGCGGCCCTTCCGTTTTCTTCGACGGATAGAAGTAACCCCTGCCTTTCCCATCCAATCCCCTATCCGGTAACGGCTTTTCAAAAGATCCGTCCGCTTTCCCCTCTCTTTCTTTATAACTGCTTATCCGATCTCTCCATTTGGGGTATAGAAAAAAAAATGGTATTGTGTCAAGTGCAAAGTCCTCTTGAATTCGTCGCCAAGGTGGTCTATATGGAATGGAGAGGATTCGATATCGTCATCGAAACCCTTCACCGGACAATCCCAGGCAATCGAATCAATGATGGAAAAGAGATCGATGCAAAAACGACGGATTCTGTTGATCGGAGTACTTATCCTGTGTATTACCGGGCTCTTCGCCTGCCTCAGCATTCTAAAGGGCGAGACCGAAGCGATTCATATCGCGCTCTGCGGCCCCATGACCGGAGAGAACGCTGTGGTGGGCAGAGCCTTTCTCCAGGGGGTCAATCTCTATCTCGATATGGTCAACGATCAGGGAGGTGTCAATGGAAAACCCGTGACCCTCGACATCTATGACGACCGGAATGATCCGGAGCTGGCGCAAAACGCAGCCGGGAGGATCGCGCAGGAGAGACGGGCCGTCGCTGTCATCGGCCACCATTTCAGCATCTGCTCCATCCGGGCCGGCGAGGTTTACAAGGCCGAGGGGATTCCCGCGGTCAGCCCCGCATCCACCAATGTCAAGATCACCCAAAACAACCCCTGGTACTTCCGAACCACCTTCAATGACAACTCCCAGGGCCGCTTTCTGGCCACATACGCGCAGAAGGTCTTCGGCTACAAAACCGCCAGCATCATCCACGAGGATCAGGAGTATGGCTCATATCTCGCGAAGGTCTTCGAGGAGACGGCCAGTGCCATCGGTATGAAGATCCAGTATAAATGGGGGTTTGCCCGAACCGATCCCTACCTGGATCAGTCTCTCAACCAGATCGTCAACGAGCTGCAGTACAAAAAAGACGCGGGGGTCATCTTCATGGCCACCCACGCATCCGAAGGGGCAAAACTGCTGCAGATGATGCGGGACCGGCTGGTGAAAAATCCGATCATGGCCCCGGACGCCTTCTCCTCAGAGGCTTTTCAGGAGAGCTTCAAAGACCTGCCCAAGGAGCAGAGCAATCCCGGTTTCTACACCGATGACATGTATGTCACCACACCGCTGATCTACGACACCACCAATGAACAGGGGCTCCGGTTCCGGGAGGCCTATCTCGAAGCCTACGGCGAGGACCCGGGGTGGCATGCGGCCTTTGCCTATGATACCGCGATGGTCATGGTCAATGCCATCCGGGCCGCAGGTGTCACCGGAGATGCCGGGGTGGTGGAGCAGGAGCGGGCAAAGATCCGCGATTTTCTCGGGGGCCTCACCAATCCCTACGACGCGATCGAGGGGGTGACCGGATACAACTATTTCGATGAAAAGGGTGACTCGCAGAAGCCGATCTTCATCGGGGTTTACCGGCGCCAGAACATCATCTCCGCGCTCACCCAGTTTCAGACCATTCCTAACTTGAACGAGGTTCCCAACTTTGATCAGGCGATAAAGGATGGCCGGATCGTCCTCTTTGACGGTAAATACTCCTATAAGATCAATCTGGTCTATACCGGCATCAAGATCAACAGCATCAGCGAGTTCAATCCCGAAGATCTCAGCTACACTCTCGATTTCTACCTCTGGTTCCGATACCGGGAGGGGATCGACGTGAGCCACATCGAATTCATAAATTCTCTGGAGCCGATCCAGCTCGGCGCGCCGGCCAACGAACGGACCGAGGATGGACGGGTCTATCGCCTCTATCAGATCCAGGGCAAATTCAGGGCCGATTTTCTTCCGGGACACCATATTTTCGGCCAGCATATCTTAGGGCTCCGGTTCCGCTCCCGGGAGCTGGATCGAAACAGCCTGATCTTTGTCAAAGACCTTCTTGGAATGCGCCTTCGGCGGGGGCAGACCCTGGCCGACAAGATGCGTCGGGATCAGGTCATGCAGCCGGTGGAGGGGTGGAAGGTCTTTCACGCCTGGCTCTTTCAGGACATCGCGGAGAAGGATTCTCTGGGGGACCCGGAGCATCTCAATGTTCACGAAGGAACCCTGGAGTACTCCCGCTTCAATGTGGTCATCCGCATCGGCCCGGACATCTTTTCAATCCGACGGATCATTCCCGTGCTCTATGCCCGGTATCTGGTGATCTTCACGATTCTGATCTCCCTGTTTCTCTCCATCGCCTACCGTGCCAAAGGAAAGCGAAGATTCATTCCGGATTTGAAGCCGTATGCAAAATGGGTCTGGCTGCTCCAGGTCATTTTTGCGTTCACCTTTCTGGTGGCTGCCGAGATCTTTGTACTCGATCTCTTCTCGGACCGGATGACGCAGCCGACCTTCGAGATGGTGCTTCTCATCTTCGACGTGCTCTGGTGGATCACGGCCGCGTTCTATCTCACCCTGGGGCTGGAGCGCTTTATCTGGCTGCCCCTGGAGGAGAAGACCGGCAGAGATATTCCCCACATCGTTCGAAACCTCGTGGCCATCATGATCTATATGCTGGCCCTCTTTGCCATTGTCGCGTTCGTCTTCGACCAGAAATTGACGAGCCTGCTGGCCACCTCGGGCGTGATTGCGATGATCGTGGGTTTGGCGGTGCAGATCAACATCGCCAACATCTTTTCCGGCATCGCCATCAATCTGGAGCGGCCCTTCCGCATCGACGACTGGGTCAAGGTGGGAGCTTTCAAAGAGGGGAAGGTGGTGGACATCAACTGGAGAACCACCCGGCTGCTCACCCGGGACAGCACCATATTGAGCATCCCCAACAGCCAGGCATCGGAATCCTCCATCGAAAACTTCAGCTTTCCCACGGAGGGCTATTTCAAATACTTCACTGTCCATGTGGACCCGGTCCATCCGCCTGAGCGGGTAAAGCGGATACTGCTCAATGCCGTGCTGGCCACCAAGGATGTGCTGGATGATCCGGCCCCCGGAACCCGTTTTCTGGGCCTCACGGACGAGATGACCGGCCCCAGCGAGGCATGGGCCGCGAACTACCTCGTCTCCATCTTTGTAAGTGATTACGGCAAGAAGTTCGCGCACAACGAGATGATCTGGCTCAATATCTACAACCATCTCACCAACGCGGGCATCGAACTCCTCACGGACCGGAGGGAGATCCGGATGTCGCTCAAGGGCAAAAAGGAGCGCCTCCCGAGATCCCTTTCCATCCTCGACGGCATGGAGATCTTCGAGCCCTTCTCCCGAAAGGACAAGGATTATCTGAGCCGGCGGATGAAGAGCCGCTTCTACGGCCCCCGGCAGACGGTCGTGGAGCAGGGAAAAGAGGGCGACTCCATGTTCTTCACTGCAGAGGGGGTGCTGGGGGTCTGGGTGAAAAAGGAGGAGAAAGACCCGGTGGAGGTGGCAAGGCTGGGCGCGGGGGATTTCTTCGGAGAGATGGCGCTTCTGACCGGGGAGCCGAGGACTGCGACGATCATCTCCGTCACCGACACCCATTTATATGAGATCACCAAAGAGGATATCGCGCCCCTCCTGGAGAAGCAGCCCGAGATCTCCATCGCCCTGAGCGAGGTCCTGGTCAAGCGGAAGGAGGCCACGGCCACGGCCTCGGCCATCACCCAGAGGGATCACGCGCGGGAGCGGACCCTTTCTGCGCAGATTTTAAACAGTATTCAGAGGTTTTTCGGGTTCAAAGGTTAAGATCATGCCGCCTGCGGTTTCAGAGGAAAAAATTGCTGTATATCGACAGACTGCCTGCCGGAGAATTGCGGAAAGAAAGCAGCATCTGTGCGAACTTCGAAAAAGGGCCATGGCCGTCGCCCGCATGGCAGCCGAATTGCTGAAGGAAAAATACCATGT
>JAABSZ010000104.1:0-13872 GCA_011390135.1 Desulfobacteraceae bacterium
GAGATCGCCGCTGGCCCCCACCGAACCTTTGGAGGGAATGACCGGGCAGATCCCCCGGTTGAGCATATCGAGAATCAGGGCCACGGTCTCGGGCCTGATGCCGGAGTTGCCCCGGGCCATGTCGTTGCACCGGAGGGCCATGATTCCGCGGACCGTCTCCGGGGGCAGGGGTTCACCCACCCCCGCGGAATGGCTCATCAGAATGTTGAGCTGGAGCTGCCGCGCATCCTTTTTCGAGATAAAGACATCGCTCAACGCACCGAAGCCGGTGGTAATTCCGTAGATGACTTTTTCCTGCGCCACCCACTCCTCCACCAGCTTCCGGGCGGCCCTGATCCGTTCTCCGGATTCCGGGGTGAGCCTAGCGCCCGCGCCCGATCTTGCGATCGCGGCAAGCGTTTCCAATGTCATGCTTTGGCCGTCGAGCCATACCGGTTCCATTTTTCCTCTTTCTTTTCTCATCTGTCATGCCTGCAAAACGGTTCGAATGTGCCTTGCTGTAGTCAAAATCGTATTCCGGCAGCATCTCATCCTGTTCAGAAGAATCTATTTTCTTCATAATCCCTCTGTTCTTTGGGGGCAGCAGCGCGTGAATAGCAGGTTCATGAATTTATTCCAATGCTTTGCGGGTCCGCCGGACATAAGCCTCCTGCAGCTTCCGGGTCAGGGGGCCGGGCTTGCCGCCGCGGATCATCATCTCATCGATTTGAACGATCGGCATCACCTCGGTTGTGGTCCCCAGGATCATGGCCTCGTCCGCATCCTTCAACTGATCCGCAAAGATCGGAAACTCCCGCACCGGGATGTCCATCTCCGCGCACATCTCCAGCACCACCTTCCGGGTCAGGCCGGGGAGGATGTAGTTGCTCAAAGGCGCAGTCTGAAGAACCCCGTCAAAGACTGCGCAGAAGTTGGTGTGGGCTCCCTCGGTGATCGCGCCGTCCCGGACAAAGAGCGCCTCCTTTGCACCTGCCTCCTTTGCCTTCTGGGAGGCCATGACATTGGCCACCAGCGCGACGGTCTTGATGTCGCACCGGGCCCAACGGATCTCGGGAACGAGAATCGCCTTGGCTCCGTCGGTCCAGAGATGCTGCGGTGCTTCAAAAGGGGATGCGGCCGCAAAGACCGTGGGCCGGGTCTCCGAGTCCGGGAAGATATGAGCCCGGGGCGCGGTCCCCCGCGTCACCTGGATATAGACCGTAGCATCTCCGGTTGTCAGGCCATTCTCCGACAGCAGCCGGTTCGAAACCTCGGCAAGGGGCTCTACATCGACATTCCGGATCAAAAGCTCCGAAAGACTCCGCCGGAGCCGTTTCATGTGCCACTCCATTCCAAAAAACCTTCCTTCGTATGCCCGAATCACCTCATACACGCCGTCTGCAAAGACAAATCCCCTGTCAAAGGCAGAGACCATAGCCGCGTCCCGGGGAAGGTATTTTCCGTTAAGATAAACTGTCATTTCCGCTCCTTTCGTGTTCGATCCATTCTTCTACCCATACCATAAATTTCCGGAAAATGGGTTGTACATTTTCCAAGACTTTGAATATACTCTCCCCATGAAGACATTTCATCAATTTTATTTCAAAGATGCGCAAAACATGGCCGAGATCGAAGATGAGTCCATAGATCTGGTCGTCACCTCCCCGCCCTATCCGATGATTGAGATGTGGGACGAGGGCTTCTCCAAGGCCGATCCATCGGTCGGAGAGGCCGTTGGGGCCGGCGACGGATGGGCCGCCTTTGAAAAGATGCACCATCAGCTCGACCGGGTCTGGGATGAACTCTTTCGGGTTGCGGAACAGGGGGGAATCGTCTGTATCAATATCGGTGATGCCACACGAACCATCAAGAATCGCTTTGCCCTCTATCCGAACCATTCCCGCATCCTGGCCCATATGACGAAGATCGGCTTCATTCCGCTGCCGGAGATCCTATGGCGGAAGCAGACCAACGCGCCCAACAAGTTCATGGGCTCGGGGATGCTGCCGGCCGGAGCATATGTCACATTGGAGCATGAATACATCCTGATCTTCCGAAAGGGGGAAAAGCGGGCATTTACATCCGAAGCGGAGAAGGAGCGCCGGCGGAAGAGCGCCTATTTCTGGGAGGAGCGCAATATATGGTTCTCCGATATCTGGACCGATCTCAAGGGGGCGCGGCAGAGGCTGCATGATCAAAACCTTCGAAAAAGGAGCGGCGCGTTTCCCTTCGAGCTTCCCTTCCGGCTGATCCAGATGTATTCTCTTCTGGAGGATACGGTTCTCGATCCCTTTGCCGGAACCGGAACCACGACCTGTGCCGCGTTGGCTGCGGGCCGGAATTCAATCGGTTATGAGCGGGAACCCGGTTTTCGAGAGGCCGTTCTTTCCGGTGCGGAAAATTTCCTCCCCTTTGCCCGGGAGCGGAACCGGAAAAGGCTTTCCGATCATCTCGATTTTTTGCAGAATCGAGCCGGGGAGAGAAAAAATCCTTTGAAACATGAGAATGAGCCCTACGGCTTTCCGGTGATGACAGTTCAGGAGAGAGGGCTGCAGTTGTTCGAACCGATCCATCTGGATCTTATGGAAGAGAATGGTTTCGAGGCCGCATACCAGCCCGCGGCCCCGCCCCAAAAGGAGAATCATCATGATCGATCTGACACATATCCGCTATCCCGAAGAACTGGACACTCCACAGGTGTCGATGTACCTGTTTCATCCCCGAAAAGAGATCACGAGCGAGCCGATTCCCGATGCAACGGATCTGATGATCCCGGTCTCGGACGGGGAGAAGATCGGGGCGAGGATTTTCACAGCCGGAACATCCAAGGCCAATATCCTCTTTTTCCACGGGAACGGTGAGATCGTCTCCGACTATGACGAACTTGGGCCCCTCTACAATCGGATGGGGATCAACTTTCTGGCCGTCGATTACAGGGGATACGGCCGCTCCACCGGAACCCCGACCGTGACGGCCATGATCAAGGACGCTCATCATATCTTCGACTTTGTGGTCCAGTGGCTTTCGGACAACGGCCATACCGGCCCATTGATCCTCATGGGCAGATCTCTGGGCAGCGCGCCGGTTCTGGAACTGGCCGCACATTATGGGGATAAGATCGACGGGCTGATCATCGAAAGCGGGTTTGCCTACGCGGAGCCCCTGCTGCGGCTCATCGGCGTGGATACCGCGGCCGTCGGGGTCGCCACGGCAAAAAAGCTGGACAACATCGAAAAGATCAAAAATTTTACAAAGCCGACGCTGGTCATCCACGCGCAGCGCGACCATATCATCCCCTTTTCGGACGGAGAGGCGCTTTACGAGGCGTCTCCGGCTGCGGAGAAGACCCTGCTTCAAATCCCCGGCGCCAACCACAATGATATTCTCCACCGGGGATTTTCCGAATATATGGCTGCGGTCAAAACCCTTGCAGGCCGGGTGGAGAAGTAAGCGCATATGGCCATTGTCAGCGTACAGGAATTGACCCTCGGCTTCGGGGGCCATCCCCTGCTGGACCGCGTCACTCTTCACATCGAAAAGGGGGATCGGATCTCCGTGCTGGGCCGAAACGGCACAGGTAAATCGACCCTGCTGCGGCTCATCAACCGGGAGATCCGGCCCGACAGCGGAAAGGTCGTGACCGAAACCGGGGTCCGCACCGCACGGCTGCCGCAGGAGGTTCCCACGGACATCTCCGGAACGATTCTTAAAGTTGTTGTTCAAGGACTTTCCGATGAAGCCGACAAGATCCCGGAATGGGAGATCCGCACCCGGGCCGAGACGATCCTCTCCAAGATGCAGCTCGATGGCGACGAGCCCTTCCAAAACCTTTCGGCCGGACTGAAGCGCCGGGCACTGCTGGCACAGACACTGGTTGCAGAGCCGGATCTGCTGCTTTTAGACGAGCCGACCAACCATCTCGACATCGAGGCGATCAAATGGCTGGAGGATTTTCTGGTCCGCCACGGGCCCACGCTCCTCTTCATCGCGCACGACCGGGAGTTTGTCCGGCGACTGGCCACAAAGATCGCCCAGATCGACCGGGGGCATCTCAACCTTTTCGAATGCAGTTACGACACCTTTCTGGAACGGAAAGAGGCGGTGCTTGCAGATGAGGCCGCGCGGCTGCATCGGGCCGACAAGAAGCTGGCCGCAGAGGAGGTCTGGGTCCGCCAGGGGATCAAGGCCCGGCGCACCCGGAACGAGGGAAGGGTTCGGGCTCTGGAGGGGTTGCGGGAGGAGCGGAGGCAGAGAAGGGCCAAGGCCGGCTCCGTCAAAATGCGGGCACAGGAGGCCGAGCGGACCGGAAAGCTGGTGATCGAGGCGCAGCATCTCGATTACAGCTTTGGCCCGGATGCGGTGCTGAAGGATTTTTCAACGGTGATCCAGCGGGGGGACAAGATCGGGATCATGGGCCCCAACGGGTGCGGAAAGACGACATTGTTGAACCTGCTGCTCGGAAACCTCCGGCCGGACAACGGAAACATCCGCCACGGGCTCCATCTGGAGATCGCCTACTTTGATCAGCTCCGGGAGCAGCTCGACGAGGAGAAGAGCGTACAGGAGAATGTGGCCGGAAAGAACGACAAGGTGATCATCGACGGCAATGCCCGCCACATCATCGGCTATCTCGGGGATTTTCTCTTCACGCCGGAGCGGGTTCGCTCCCCGGTATCGATCCTTTCGGGCGGAGAGCGAAACCGGCTGCTGCTGGCAAAGCTCTTCACCCGGCCCGCAAATGTGCTGGTGCTGGACGAGCCGACCAACGACCTGGATATGGAGACCCTTGAGCTGCTGGAGGAGCTGCTGGTGGCCTACCGCGGAACCCTGCTGCTGGTCAGCCACGACCGGACGTTTCTGAACAATGTGGTCACCGGGATTTACGCGTTTGAAGGGGATGGCCGGGTTGAGGAGTATGTGGGCGGATATGACGACTGGCTCCGGCAGCAGAAAGGGGCCCCCGCGCCTTCATCCAGGAAGGAGAAGCCTGAGAAGACTGCCCCGTCCAAACCCAAAGCATCGGACAAGTCCCGAAAGTTGAGCTATAAGGAGCAGCAGGAGCTGGAGGCGCTGCCGGGCCGCATCGAGGCGATGGAGGCCGAGCAGGCTCAGATTCATGCGGCCCTTTCCGATCCGGATTTCTATCGGGAGAGAAGCGGTGAAGTTTCCAAGTTCAATGAGCGTTTAGAGGCTCTGGAAAAGGAACTCTCCTCGGTCTATGCGAGGTGGGAGGAGCTGGAAGCCATGGTCGGCTGAGATCCCTCCAATTGAGATATCTTTGGCTGAGATCCTTCCGGCTGAGATATTTTTTGGCTGAGATCCCTCCGGCTGAGATTCACCGCCATCATGCCACACATAACCCTTGGGTGTCTGAGATCTCTTTGGAGGCCGGGATGACCGGCCCCCAAGGATCTTCAGAACATCCTTTCACGCATCAGAAGGGGATATCATCCTCATCGGGCGGCGGCTCCTGGGAAGGGGCCGGCTCGGGTTTTTTCTCCTCCTGCCGGGGGGCCGGCCGGGGCTGGCTGTATCCGCCGCCGGAGGAATCGGACCCGCCCGAGGAGCCGGAACCGCTGTATCCGTCATCCTTGGTTCCCAGCATCACCATATCCCTTGCAGTCACCTCGAGGCTGGTCCGCTTGTTGCCATCCTTATCCTCCCAATCATTGGTGCGCAACGGGCCTTCGATATAGACCTGCTTCCCCTTGGAGAGATAGTTGCCGCATATCTCGCCGAGCTTTCCAAAGGCCGATACCCGAAACCACATGGTTCTCTCCTCCCCCTTATACCGATCATTGACGGCCACGGAAAAACTGGTCACCGCGGTTCCGTCCGGCGTATATCTGACTTCCGGGTCCCGGCCCAGATTTCCGATGATCGAGATCTTACTCATTCCTGCCATTTGCGCCTCCTTTACCTCATTTCCGTTGAAATCATGAATTTCTTTAAAATCTTTATATCCGAAAGGCCGACGAATCTCAACCTTATTCAATCCGAATTTTTCCGCTTCCTGTTCCGGACCGGATCATGGGATCGGATCATCCCCCCGGATCATCTCGATTGATCATCTCGATTGATCAGCCGCCCCTTGATTTTTTCAAACTCTGCATCGCTGATCACGCCTTCGTTTCTCAATTCGGAAAGCTCCCGGAGCTGGGCCACCAAATCCGGGTCCCTTGCCGGGGGCGTGGATTCCGGCAGCAGTCGAGGGGCTTTGCCGCCGGGCAGAGTCGGCACGGCTTCTCCGCTTCGGCCCCCGTATGTAAAGGTCAACAGCCCCTTCAGCACCGAGACCTGCACCGCCTCCCCGGCCCCCATCTTTCCCCGGATCTCCTGTCCCGCGGCAAAGGTATCCCGCCGCATCCGGCCCCAGGATCTCATGAGAAAACGGACCAGCAGAAGCAGCAGCAGAAGAAAGGCCAGAAGCCCGCCGACATAGATGAAATATCGAAAATCGATCACACCCTTGATCAGCACCACCACAAAGGCCGCCAGCAGCGGAACCGCAAAGAGGCCGATAATGATCAGATAAAAGAGCCCGATGCTAGACAGGATGTAGGTCTGCCGCCGCAGATAATCATTTTCCGGCTTTTTGGGGTGATCCGATTCTTTTTCCTTTTTCTTTTTTCCGAATATCATACTCCGAATATCCTGAATGCACCGTTTTAGAGCGTTACCGCACAGAAAGCAAAAGATCCCCATTTATCCAACCGGGGCTTAACTGTCAATTGAATTGTGGTTGACACCCCGGATCTCTCAGTTTACCATACCCCCAATGCTTTGCAAAAACAGATCATAGTAATGCGGAAACAGAGATTCGGACGATATGGCAATAAAGAAAAAAATCGACAGGGAAAACCTGAGAGGGATGGAGGACCGGACGGTCCGCCTCTGGGTGATGCTCTTCATCACCTGCATGATCTTTGCCTTCTGGCTCATCAGCTTCGATGAGATGATCAAGGCATTTATCGGCATCGCCATCATCAACGGATGGTTCTTTACCATCTTATACCTTCATCTACAGGGGAAGATCCTCTTTCTGGACGACCTGGAAGCTATGGAAGCGGAAGAAGAAGAGGCAGCATCTGAAAAATCGGATGAAGGATCGGAAATGCCTATGGACCGAAGCACCTGCGATCCGCAGAAGGGAGCCTGCTGACGATGGAAGAGATGCACATCCATTTCAAGAAATTATCAAAACTTCGGCCATCCGGGAAGGGGTGCGGTAGCGGCTTTTCCCGCCCCCATCATTCCTTCTTTCGAACCGGAATCCCCGACTCACAGGGAACCTTCACCTGACAGAGCCCGCAACTGTTCACCTTCACCACAAGCTGATGCTTTTCCACATATGGGCTGGTGACATCCCGGATGTAGGCTTTGCACTTCACCTTGTCATGCCCCGCGTCGGTGATCGCGCCGGCCGGACAGCGCCCCATGCACTTGCCGCACTTTTTCCCGTTGTAATACAAGCAGTAGGCATGATGATCCGCATAGGGCCTCGGATCGGCTTCGATGTCGATCATGGCAACCACTGATCCGATCCTGACCGCCTTGCCGGCCGCCGTTATCAGCCCGTCCGAGAGGCCAAAGGTTCCCAATCCGCAGGCAAAAGCCGCGTGGCGCTCTGACCATGTAGAGGCGTATCCGAACCCTTGGGAATCCCTCCGCTCCCAGAAAGGGGAAAGCGCGGGCGCAACCGCGAAGATCCCCTCCCCTGCCAGCCGCGTCACCAGATACCGGCGCAGCCCCTCGTTGATCACCTCTCCATTATGGCGCACCAGGCTCCAGCGCTTCCCGGGGTATTCAACAGAGTGACGATGCTCCGCCTTTGTCTCCCGGGTCTGGGGAAGAATCCATGCGACTACCGTAAGATCCTGCGGAGAAAAGGAAAGATTCAAAAATGTCTTTTCAAAGATCTCCGCAGGCTTCCAGTAGAAAGAGCCGATGTGGGCTTTGATCTCTTCAAAGATCGGATCATCCCCGGGGCAGTACCTGACCAGCGGCTCTCCGAATGCCGGTTCCGGATCTTCATCCGACAGCCGATTGACCTTGGGATCTGCCAGATACTGGGCGATGATGGTACCGATCCATTCCTTTGTGACGTTTTTTTCCGGATGCATTACAGAAAAATCCTGTCCAGACCAAAGCCCGGTTTCACTGGATGAAATTTCTACTCGAACTTGATCGTAACCCGCACATCATGGGTCACATCGACCTTTATGCCGGAGCGGGCAATCCTCAGCAGCTCGGTCAGCATGTCCTCTTTTTCGTCCATTCCGGGAAACGCTCCGGTCTCCTCAACCATTGCCGGCGGTTCGGCCTCTTGTGCAGGTGCTTCAACAAACGCTGGCACAGTCTCCTCTTCCGGAGCCGCGGCCTCTTCTTCCTCTATCTGCTGCAGGGACTCTTCGGCCTGCTTGGCCTCGACAATGCTGCCGAGTTCCGGGTACTCCTCAACCGCCTGCTCCAGGGTATAACGATCCTTCCCCCGCTTCAAGGAGAGGCCCCGGGCCTGTTCCAGAGTCAATGTGTGGGTCGCCTCCTCCAACATCTCATAGAAAAAACGCCGGCCCTCCCTGCGCCGTTCGATGAAATAGCCAAGCTCGGTCTTCTGCAGCTTGGAAAGAAGGCTTGTGGCCTCGCCGTCGCTCATGGGAAGCCCCATTTCCTCAGTCACTTTTTGGGACACATCCACGGAATTGACGGCCCCGCCATCCAACAGCACCTTGATGACGGCCTCGTTTTTCGTAAGCACTTCCTCAGACATTTTTTCTTCCTTTCTGATAAATAATGTCAATCCTCTTCTGCAATGGCAAATTCATGGTAATTTGCTTTTATATATACTTTTAAATCTATAACATTAAATAAAGATGTGTCAAAGCAATATTTGAAGCTTTTGAATAAAAATAATATTAACGGTGAAAACCACTTTGCAGGTGGAAAAGGAAGAAGGTTTTCAAAAATAATCAAGAAAGGCGGTCTGACCAGCGGTGTGAAGAATGGCAGATTCCTGAACCGCTCTGCTCCTCTTCATCTGCATCTCTTCATCTGCTCCTCTTCATCTGCTCCTCTTCATCTCCAACAAAAACGACCTGCTATTATTGAACTTGCTCTCCGCTCTCCATCAAGTCATTTCTCAACATCCTTCAATCTCCCGGTATTTGATCTTTTTCTCACACACATTCCCTTTTTTATGTGGAGATATCCGACAAATGGCTTGTGGAAAACCGTTCTCTGTGGTTCTATGATTTCAGGTGGTAGATTTTTTTTAAATCTGTCCTATCCTACTCCTGTAGACTCGGTCCTATGGAGGAAATCCTTTGGATTTGGCGCTGTGGAATCAAAACGAATGGAAAAAATCATCGAGGAGATAACCCATGGAAAAAACAGTCCACTGCCAATGCAAAACCGGCTGCACCAACCGGCGCTGCTCCTGTCTGAAGAACCATGAGCCCTGCGACGAGAAGTGCGGATGCGTCGATTGCGAAAACCCCCTCAACGGAGTAGAGGATGTGGAAGACTTTCCCGTCTGCACTATCCAGAACATGAAAAGCTTTAAATCCCTGACGGAAAAAACCCTGGAGACCCTTCTGGAGCTGCCCTGCGGATGCGAGAAGGTTCCGCTCCGGAAACTGATCGGCTACTATGAGTGCTCCAAATGCGGCGAGACCTACTGGTACTCCTTCTGCTGGAAAGAGGTGGTGCAGGACAGCCAAACCTGGCACTGCGAGATCTGCGGAACCTGCCGGGACTGGCGGGAGTGGCACTGCGACCGGTGCAATCGATGCACCTACGGGGTTTCCCTTCCCTGTGAACGGTGTGGGAAGAAGAGCGGGCTTGATCGATTTCTGTAAACGGCGTCCCATTTGATGGAAAAGGGGAGACAGTGATGGAAAAGGGGAGATTGTGATGGAGACAACTTCCATGTTGAACAATCCGGGGCTGACTTTCGCCCTGGCGCTGGCCACGGGCATGATCGCCCAGGCCCTGGCCTATCATCTGAGAATTCCGGGGATCGTCCTGCTGCTGGGGGCCGGGGTGGCCCTGGGACCCGACGGCGCAGGAGTGATCCGGCCCGATACCCTGGGGCCTGCGCTGAACATCCTCACCGGCTTTGCCGTGGCCGTCATCCTCTTCGAGGGGGGAATGAGCCTGAAAATCCAGCGGCTGAGGCGGGCCCAGCGGCCCATCCGCCGCCTGGTCCTTCTGGGAGGTCTGATCACCATCACCGGAGCAGCGATCACCGCGCACTACATCATGGGCTGGGTATGGGGAATATCGATCCTTTTCGGGACCCTGGTGATGGTGACGGGTCCCACCGTGATCAACCCCCTGCTGAAGCGGCTCAAGGTCAAGCGTTCAGTAGCCACGGTACTCGAGGCCGAGGGGGTGCTCATCGACGCGCTGGGCGCGGTGGTGGCCATTGTTGCCCTGGAGACTGCCCTGGGGCCCTCGCACGGCGGCCCTTTGATTTGGGGGTGGCATGTGATCTCCCGGCTGCTCTTCGGCGCGGTTACCGGTGCCCTGACAGCCATTCTCCTGATCCTGCTCTACCGGGTCCGGCGACTGATCCCCGAGGGCACGGAAAATGTCTTCACCCTTTCCATTGTACTGGCCCTGTTCCAGGGCTCAAACATCCTCGTTCCCGAGAGCGGGATCGCGGCAGTGACCATGGCCGGCATCGTCATCGGAAACCACAGCACCTATGCCCTGCGGGAGCTGCACGTCTTCAAGGAGGAGCTGACGGTGATGCTCATCGGGATGCTCTTCGTGCTGCTGGCGGCCGATGTCCGGATCGCTGATGTGGTGGGGCTCGGTCTTCCGGCTGTCTGGTTGGTGCTTGTGCTGATCTTCATTGTGCGGCCCGCGGCAGTATTTGTGGGAACCGCGTTTTCTGAGCTGCTGCCCAAAGAGCGACTCTTTATCGCCTGGATCGGCCCCCGGGGCATCGTTGCCGCGGCCGTGGCCTCCATTTTCGCGGTCTCCTTTTCAAACCAGGGGATGTCCGGGGGGTATGAACTCCGGGCTCTGGTCTTTCTGGTGATCGCCGCGACCGTTGTCTTTGCGAGTCTGACCGGCGGCCTCATGGCCGGGCTGCTGGGGCTTCGCCGGCCCAGCAATTTGGGGTGGGTCTTCATGGGAGCCAATGCCCTGGCCCGGGCAATGGCCCGGCTCTTCAAACAGGACGGCCAGGAGGTGGTCTTCATCGACTCCAACTGGGACAACAGCAAGGAGGCGGAAAACGACTGCACCAAGGTCATCTTCGGCAACGGCCTCCAGTCCCGGTACCTGATGCGGGCAGAGGTTGACATCCGCCGGGGGGCAATCGCTGTCACCTCAAATGACGAGGTCAATTACCTCTTTGTCCAGAAGGTGCGGGAGGAGACCAAGGAGATCGAACTCTTTTCGGTGCTGAAGAACGACACCGAATCCCTGACCGTGGAGATGCTCCACCAGACCGGCGCTTCCGTTGCCTTTGGCCACAATCTGGATGTGGATCTCTGGAACCGGCGATTCAAGAACAGACAGGTTCACCTTCAGCTCTGGGAGCGTATGGCAGAAACCGATGGCGAAAACGGCGGAAAACCGCTGCTGGCCAGATATCAGGGAACCGGACTCATTGCAGCCGTCATGCGGAGAAACGGAAAGCTCTCGCCCGTCGGCGATATGATTCGCTTCAAAGGGGGAGATACGGTCTATTTCTTCATATTTGTTCAGGAATCGGAAAAAGCCGGCGAATATCTGAGAAAGGAAGGATGGGAGCTGATCGAAGGCATCGACGATGAGGCATTTTCAACCTCCGTATGCCATCTGAGCTGAGGAAGAATCGATCCTTTGACAGCTAGTGGAAGTCCTAAAATCGTTGCAATTCCTGCCGGATTTACTACAATCATTGCCGCGATAGAGAATCGATCCTTTGCCGGAAAAGGGGAATATGAAAAATGAAGAGTACGCTGAAGATTCTCCTGGTGGACGACAACCGGGATCTGGAAGGGGCGGCCCGGCGGATCTTCGACATCGGTTTGAAGATCATCGGCGCGACCGCGGGGTATGTGGCCATGCTCTTTGAGGATGGCCTGGAGAACGAAGTGCTCTTTCTGGAGAGCGGCCGGCATAAATGATGATCTTGTCAAACCGGTAAAGCCGGAAAAGCTGGAAGAGCCCATTGCCGGGTATATCGGCCATTCGAACGGGTCCGTCTGATCCCTTGTGATCCCGCGGCCAAATAATTTGCGGGAAGTCTGCACCTGTTTACCTTCACATTTGCGGAGAGACCATGATTCACCCCCTTTTTCTGCTTATCCTCGCCCTCATCCTGATAGGACTCTTCCTCCTCCCTGTTCTATGGAAGAGGACCCTGGATAAAATGGTGAAGAAAAAGACCGAAGAGCTGAACAAGAGCAAGGATCTTCTGGAACAGGCCCAGTCCATTGCCCGGATCGGGAGTTTTCATTGGACCTTTGACACCGGAAAAATCGATTATTCCGACAGGGCTCTGGCCATGTACGGCATCGATTTCAAACAGTTTGACGGCGACATCGATAAAGCTCTTGAAAAGGCGATCCATCCCGATGACCGGGAAAAGGTCCGCAGAACCAATGAATTAGTGAGAAGCACGAATGAGCCGGTGCCGCTGCTCGAATTCCGGACAGTGGAAAAAGATGGAACGGTTCGATATCTGCTGGCCCGGGGAAAGCGCCAGTACGACAATCACGGAAATCGGGTGGGTCTGCTCGGGGTTGCCCAGGATATCACCGACTATCGACGCTCTGAGGAGAAACTGAAGCTGACCACCGATCTTCTCCACAATATCATCAACAATTCCATGTCGTTGATCATTGCAAAGGATATGAGCGGAAAGTATATCCTCGCGAACAAGCTGAGCGAAAGGATGATCGAATACGACGTCGGAGGGATGCTCGGCAAGACCGATGATGAGATTTTCCCGCCGGTCGTGGCCGCCAAATTCAAGGATGAGGATCGGCAGGTGCTGGAAAGCAGAAAGCCTGTTGTGCTGGAAGATACACTCTTTCTCAAGGGCCGATACCATACCTTTGTCACCACGAAATTCCCCCTGTTCGATAAAGCGGGAAGGATTCAGGCGATCTGCGGAATGGCCACGGATATCACCGAACAGAAACGGACTCAGGAGAAACTCCGGGAATATTCGGTTCGGCTGGAGGAGATGGTGGCCGCGCGCACTCTGGAACTGGAAAAAGCCCAGAAGGAGCTGCTGGTAAAGGAACGGCTGGCGGTTCTGGGAAACCTTGCCGGAAGCATCGCCCATGAGATCCGAAATCCTCTGGGAACGATCGGAACATCGGTCTTTCTGTTGGAGAAGAGGCTGGGGAATAGGGATGAAACAAGCCGATCCCAGCTCCGGCGCATACAGGAAAATGTGGTGCAGGTCAATGCAATCATTGAAAGTCTGCTCAACCTGACCCGCAAGGAAAAACCGCATACGGAGCCGCATGATTTAAACGACTTGATTCCGGCAATTCTAAAAGATATCGAGATCCCCCACAGTGTCGAAATCCGGGTTTGCCATTCCAATATCCCGTTGATCTCGGCTCTGGACCCTGCACAGATCAGGATTGCAGTCAAAAACATCATCCAAAATGCAATCCAGGCCATGCAGGGGACAGGAGCCATCACAACGCGCCTGGGTCCGAAAAGGGACGGATATGGTGAAATTGTAATCATCGATACGGGCCCAGGCATCCCGGCGGAAAATCTTGAAAATATTTTTCAGCCCCTCTTCAGCACCAAAGTCCACGGCATCGGATTCGGTCTTTCCATCACCAAGATGATCATCAAAAAACATGGCGGAGAACTGACCGTTGCATCGCCTCCGGAAGGCGGCGCGGCTTTCACCATTGCCCTGCCCCT
>JAABSZ010000105.1:0-13779 GCA_011390135.1 Desulfobacteraceae bacterium
ATGTAGAAACCGGAGAGACGAACCTCGTGAACAGGCTTTTCATCATCGTATTCATCCGAACCCATCATGAACGACCCACCAGGAATCATCACCAGCTCGTATCCGCCTCTTTCCGAATAGATGACATCCTGATCCGTCTGAGCCATCTGCTGTTCAACCCACTTCCGGATCTCCTCAAACGGATGCTTTTTCAGACTCTCAAAGCGGCTCTCCAGGGCTTCTTCGTCAATCCGTTCCAGTAACCGCAAGGCCAGAAGCTGACGCCGCCACAATCCCTCATCCGAACCGGGCTCACGGTCCAACAGTTCGACAAAGGGTTTTGGCGATCTTGCAGCCGCCTCATCCAGGCACATATCCACCAGGCTTGGATGATCAATGAACTCGGGGATCTTCACCAGTTCCCGCATAAAGCGGATAAAGATGGAGGGCCTCGGAAGGGCCAGCAGCACGAGAATAACCTCCTGCCACCAGGCTTTTCCGAACTGACCGACCAGGTCCCGAAGGGGCCCCGGATCATCCTCTTCGAAAGAGATCCTGTGAACCTCACTGGCCGCCAGATACTCCTGAAATCCAAGGTGGATGAATCCGTACTGTTCACCGCTCCAGCCGGTCAACAAGCCGCTTTGGTCCCGCACGACCCGGAGGAAGTCCTCAGCGGCCCCGGTTCCATAGTTCCACCCCGCAGCCTTCAGCGCCGGCGTCATGATCGGGGCAAGTTCTTGAGCCGTGGCCTTGGTCCGTTCCTCCTCCCCATGAAGCCAGAGTGCGGCAGGCTGCAGCACCCGTCTTCCCTCCTGTGCCGTAACCGGAGATTTCAAGCCGATGGCCTCATGCCAGAGTTCCAGCAGGACATCGATGCATTCGTCGTAGAGTCGGGCTCTGTTGTCCGGAAGTGTGGCCCGGTCCCGATGTACCAGACAGAGGTTGGTGAGTAGGAGGGGATTTCGAGTCATTGAATAGACCCGACGGGAGCGGAATTCCGGTTTTTGGAGCCGTTGGATAAGGTCTGTGGTTTTCTGATCTGCAATGGCTTTGGCCTGATCCTCGTCTTCTCGGAGTGCGACCTCAACGCTTCGATACCAGTTCCGGATGAAGGTCTCGGCCTGTTGGGTGTTCAAGGGCCGGATGTGCATCTCAAGGAACTGCTCGCTCAGGCGGGCTTCTGGGGTGTATCCGGCAAATCGGGAGGTGACGACAAACCAGTTGTCAGAATCGTATTTCAGCGCTTCGTCGATCCAGCGGGATACCTGGGCCCGCTCTTCAGGTTCTGCCACCTCATCCAGGCCGTCCAGCAGGAAGAGAAGTCTTCGGTTTTCCATCAGCCGTTTGCCGAATCCCTCCCGTGTCTTCAGGTGTGGCTTGACGAGCTGGTCCTGAATGAAGGCATCGAGGCCATGATCCAGATCCCGAAGCTCCCGCAGTGGCAGAAAGACCGGGATAATGTCCTCGGGTAGGCCCAGCTCTTTTGCGCCGCCGCCGATACACCAGAGCATGAGCCGGCGCAGATGGGTTGTCTTGCCCGATCCCGGATCTCCCAGGATGACGATCCCCTGCCGTCCCATCCGGCCGCAGACCTTGAATGCTTCCGGAACGGAGATCTCCCTTCCCTCTCCCGATCTTTCAAGGCATTCATGGGCATCCTCGGCATCGGCAAAGTAGGCGTCTCCCGTGGCTCTGAAGTCGATTACGGCGTCCAGGGGAACATAGATGTCCTTGATCAGGATCGGGGTGCGCAGCGTGGTCTTGAATCCGATCAGGGGAAGGTCTTTGTGGAGGGATTTTGCGCTGTCGCAGTACTGCTGGATCTCCTGGTCGAATGTGGGGCCGTCTTTCTCCCCGGGTTGCCCGGCGTTTAGCACATCCGGAGACAACAGGATCTTTTCTATGTTCAGGTGAACCTGATTCGAGGTGAAATTTCCGCCGGAGTTTATACCGGTTATGTTGCTGAATGCCCCCGACCCCTGCGACCCGGAGCCGGGGGCGTCTATTTTGGGGAGGGGCCTCCATGAGAACGTATGAATTCGATATCACGACGGGCTTTTATCTTTCTGGCGTCCACAGCATCACCTGTGGAATCCTCCAGCTTAAAGCCGCCGTCATCACTGGTGAGGTCTTCAAGATGGACGGATTTCTGAGGCTGTTCAGATGGAACGGGCTGCTGCTTTCTTTTGAAGAGCCACCCGACAATCCCCGTCAGGATGACAGCACCGATTCCGGAGAAGATCCACTCTTTGTTTTGGGCGATCCAGTCAAGCATGGTTTATGGCTCCTGGTTTTCAAAGTCATCATTCCGGCTTTTTTACCGCAGATGATCCACAAAAGCAAGGGATTCGGTTCTGGTTCACGGGAAGGAACCGGTTTCGATCCAAAGCCCCCCTGCTTTACCGGCCGCCCAGCTTACCTTTGATATATCCCCTGAGCTGCGGATAGCTTCCTTTTTTAATGCGTCACCGGCTGCATCCGGAAGCTTCTTTCGGCGAGGGCTCATGTAGCTGCCGTTTCTCCCCGGAATCGGGTCTGCATCTTCCGTTGTCGCACAGAATGGAAAGCGGCTCTTCCACGTCGTATGCCCGAACCCTTTCGCGGATCTCCTCCCGATTCCGCCAGAGGCGGTGAATATATTCCGCAATGGCATCGGACCAGAACCCTTTGTAGCTCTGCATCTCCTCGATCACTTCCGCGACCTCGGCAGGGCCGGTCATCCCCTGAAGAATGATCCTGTAGGCGGCCACCATCACCCCTGTCCGGTTTTCTCCGGCCCGGCAGTGGACATAAACCGGTCTTCGGGCCTGCCGGACAACGGCAAGGAAATGAACCACATCTTCATCCGCAGGGGATCGGGCAAAGGCGTAGAGCGGCTCCCAGGTCTTCACCCGATAGTAATCGAGCCGGCGGTTCGAAACCCAATCCGCTGGATTGGCCTGACCGATCGTTTTCTGGTCATCACAGAGCCACTCGAGGTTGATAATGCTTCCCACATTGTTATTGATCAGCCATGTGATCCCCTCCGGGTCCAGCCCGGCGCCGCGCCAGAGGATATCCGGCTCCACCACGCAGAAATTGGAGATGGGGGAATTCGGGTTTTCCGGGGAGTTGGCCGCTTCCAATCTGACCTGGGGGCCGCAGCAGCCGCCGGGCAGGAGGAAAAACGCGATGATCAGCAGGAAATAGCCTTTATAAAGAGTTGCTTTCATCTTTTATGGGGTAAACCGGATCAGGCGACTGGCCTTTTCATTTCCCCGCAGCTCCCAGATCAGTACATCGGTATCGATGATCAAAATTTTCTGCCTTTTCGGATCGATCGCACATGCTCATCAACGGACGGGATATCGTCACGGTTCTTCCAGAGGCCGAAAATCTCATCCCGCCCCGGATCTTCTGCGGCTTCATCCCGGTAGGGAATCATCCTGGCCACTCTTTTTCCCCGGAAGGTGATGATCGTCTCCATCCCTTTTGTCGCATTTTCAATGACTTTTCCGGGGTTTTCCCGGAGTTCTTTTGCAGAGATTTCCATATTCTCCTCCATAGAAAAGGATGCACTTCAAGTGTATATATCGTTTTCGATGTCAATGTTTTTTCGCCTCGGATAAAATCTGTATCTTGAGACCGTTCACGTCGATCTTCAAATCGATCATTCCTTTGAATCTCTTCAGCTCCGATATCTTCTTCTTTCGGATCAGCCTTTCCCATGCCCTGATGATGTCCCCGGTGCAGGAGATCAAGATTCGGATCGGAGAATTGTCGGTCATTGGCTCCCCCTTTCTCGAAATAATCATTCCGCTCTTTTTTTACCGCAGATGCCCGTCAAAGGCAAGGGATTCGGCTCCGGGCCCCCTTCAATATTTGAATAAAAAGGAATGGAATTGAATTAAATTGACTTTTCAACACCTATATGAAAAACTTTCTGTTCGGCCCGAAGGAGGTTAATCTCCATTTTTCCGTCTCTGCAGAGACAGGAGAGGGCCCGATCCATAAACCGACATGGCATCTATGCCGGCACCGGTTTTTAAGAAACCCAATTCCCATAACAGAGAGGAACAGATGTTTTTCAACTTTGCAACAGACGTCAAAACCACCGGCGATTCGGCCCTGAAGATCTTCGACAAAGGGGTCAAATGGGCTTCGCTTGGGTGGGATCTATGTCGATATACGGCCGATTTCACTCAACGAACGTTGCTGATGGCCAATCTACTCCGCCGGCGGGGAAATCAGTATTTCGAATATCAAGAGGCGGGACAGCCCCCCCTCACCCCTTTTGCCTTGGAGACGATCCTGGACGGTCGGGAGCTGGAACGTCCGGTCAACCGGCTCCTGGTTCGAGTGATGGATCGGCGGACCCTGGAAACAGGCCGCCGGAGCGAATTGGGGGATCAGACAAAGCGGCCGATCATCTTTCAGGACCCGGACGCGGGCCGGGGCCTGATCAGCGCCTCCAGAGACACTTCGGAGATCGGCCTCTCCATCGACACGGGCCATCCCACCTTTCTCATCCTGGTGCTGCCGGAGACTGTCCGAAATCAGACCATGGATGATCTCATCGCCGCGACCCAGGTTTTTACAAAGAAGGTGATCGAGGTCTGCCCCCATGAGAAGCCCCCGGCCTTTATCGGCAACTGTCAGGCCGGATGGCAGATGGCCCTCTCCTCGTCAACACCTGTAGGGCTGCCGGGGCCCATCGTCCCGGTGGGCGCACCCCTCTCCTACTGGTCAAGGGGAGCAAAGTCCAACAGCCTCCGCTATACCGGGGGCATCTGCCTGGGCACATGGCTGCCCCTTTTCCTCGGCGACATCGGAGACGGGATCATCGACGGCCTGCCCCCTCTCAACTTCGAACTGTTCGATATCGACCGCCACCCGATCTTAGACAGCCTGAAATGGCTCCAGGAGGTGGATGACGAGCGCAAAATCTCAGTCTTTCTCACCCAGCAGAAATGGGTCTACGGCTTTAACCAGATCGAAGCCCGGCAGTTCTACTGGGTCATCCGGGAGCTGTTCATCGGCAACCGGCTGGAGCGGGGGCTGGCATCCCTGGACAGAGAGCCCCTGGACATGCGCCGCATCAAAGAGGCGATCATCTTCACCTCCTACGGAGACACCATCACGCCCGTGGCCCAGGGCATCGGATGGATTCCCCGGGTCTGGTCCACCACCGATGAGATGAAAAGGGCCGGCGTCAAGATCGCGCTCATCCACCACGAGCGCGCGGGCCATCTGGCGATCTTTGTCTCCGCGAAGGTGGCCGACAAGGAGCATCGTCAGATTCTGGGGGTACTTGGCGATGATTTCGATACCCTGGCCCCTGGATTGTACCGGATGGAGCTGACGGAGACCGGGGACCACCCGACGCAGTATACTACGACTTTCCATGAGATCGATGTTGAAGAGATCCGCGCCTCCCTCGATGATTCGGATCGGCTCCACTTCCATCGGATGGCCGTGGTTTCAGAGGTTTTTGACCGGCTCTACCGGATCACGGCCCGGCCCCTGGTTAAGATTATGAGCAATCCGATCTCAGCCGATCTCCTTCACCGTCTCCACCCGATGCGGTTTCGGGTTTCGGCCTGGGCCGACCCGCGCAATCCCTTAGCCCTGTTCATCAAGACGAGCGCCGACGCGATACGAAAAAACCGGGTGGCAATGGATCGGGAAAATCTCTTCTTCAAGATGGAAAGTTTCAACCGGAACCTGCTCGGCATCGGTCTGGAATTCTTCAAAGAGACCCGGGATTCAGCCTATGCTCTGATTTTCAATTCCCTCTACGGCGACGGTAATCCTCTGATGAAACTCCATCTTCCGGCCTCCCTTTTTTCAGATGACAAGGTCGATCCCTCACAGGTGGCGCTCCAGCAGTTTCCCTCCCTGTTTCGGGATATCCCGGAGACTCTGAAGGTGAAGCCCGAAACCCTTCTTTGCCGGTTGCAGAACCCCTGGATCAAAGGCTTGAGCCTCGATCCGGAAAGCCCCTTTCTCCCCTCTCCGGAGCTGTGGAAGCAGTGGATGCAGCCGGCCTTTTTTGCCGGGGGCATGAAGGGAACGTGGCCCTGGCCCATCTTTGATCTCGATAGGATTCCAGTTCCGGATTGGAGCCCGCTTGTGAAGCTGATGGGGGTTACTGCCGATTCATTTCAGCCGCTGATGGCCGATATCAACCGGTGGTCATCTCAACTGGGGCTGAATTTCGACAGCCGGAAATGGATGCCGCCATCGCTTTCGGATTCGATTTCTCCTGAATAAAAAAAAGCAAATGCCGCTCGGAGGTGTAAAGTCTTCGGCGGCATTTGTTTTTTGGATCAGTCCTGTCGCCGATCCAGAATGGCAATATAATCCCGGATCGCACCCTTCAGCCCCTCGGTCTCCTCATCGATCCGGTCCGCGCATTCCCGGTTGGCCCAAAGGGCATCCCGGATCACCCCAAGGACGCTGCCGATCGATTCGATCTGCCGGCCCTGTCGGGAGGCGTCCTTGAGAATGGTTTCAAAAACATCAGCCACACTTTGGCTGGTCTTTCGATTTTGCTCCATCTCCGCATTCAGCCTTTGCCCCATCTCCCCGATCCGAACCAGATCATCGTCTGCCTCCCGGAGAAATCTCTCGATCTCCCTTGTGGCCTCCCGCAGCCGTTTCAGCAACCCCTCCAGCTCCTGCACCCGGAACCGGAGATCATGCTCCCCCGGGGCCAAGAGTGCTGCCACATCGGCCACCAGGGGCAGGAGTCCGTTGAAGAGGATCGTATCCTGCATCTGCGCTTTGATCTTCCGCACCTCCTGGAGAAAGCCCGCAATCCGGCCGATGTTCTCCTGGAATCGCCCACCCCCTTCGGTGATCTCCGACAGAGCCCCGGCCAGTTTCCCATCGATATCGGCTTTTGCCCTTTCAACGGTATCTATCATCCGTCCATAGGATTCAGAGATGATTTCAAGACCTTCGTCGGCCTCTGCCATTTCCGAAATCCGGCTCTCCAGGACCTGCCGCTCCGCGAAGATGGTCTCCTGATTCGCGTCCACAGCCGCTTTTACCCCCTCCACATTGATCCGCTGGTTGTCCAAAGAGATCTTCTTGTTCAGCCGATAGGGCCCCCGGACCCCCATGCGCGTGGAGAGAATATGATCCAGGTTGGAGAGAAAGGCTTTCACATCCACCTCTTTGGATCGGATGGAGCGGTACCGTCTCTTGCTCTCTTTGGTGTAGGCCCCCACGCTTCTGACCCTGGCCCGGATCTCCTGAAGCCGCTTTTCCGGTGTCACCGCGTCGGCAACGATATCGCTGGAAAGTGAGACGATCGCCTCAGCAGTCTTCCGGAAATCCGCGACCGAGGCATCGAATCCCGAGAAAAGCGAACCGGCCCTCTCCATCGCGCGATGGATCTCATCTGTCTTTTCAAGCATCTCTTTGATATGGTCTGCAGTATCCTTGGAGCCTCTTCTTGCGGCTTCCGCGACCGCTGCAAAGATCTGCCCGCTCTCTCCGGTGCGGCCTGCATTGACGATGGCATTGAGAGAGGAGATCTTGGTCTGGAACCCGAGTTCAAAGAGCCGGCGCTGGATATTCTCCAGATGCTCGATCCGCTCCGCCATGTGGCCCGTCTTCTCCCGGATGCCGGAGATCAGCCCATCCATCCGGTCCAGGCTCTCGGTCCATTCGATCCGGATGTTCTGGGTGCAGGAGATGTTCTCCTTCAGGGCATCTGTTGTGCTTTCGAGTTCATCAGATGCCGCATAGAGGGTTTCGTTCTGATCTTCGGCATTCTCATAGCCGTTCCGGGTCACATGAAGGGTTCGCTGTAAGGAAGCCGCAATCTTGTCCGCAAGAGACCTTGCCCCCAGAAGGGCCTTTTTCCGCTGAAAGATCTCCGGCAGCTCAACCAACATTCGATGGCAGCCGATTCTGATGCGCTTGTCCGTCTGCAGGTAGGACATCTGGAAAAGAGGCATGGCTCAACTTTCAAAGATGGTTTTCGATTTCAAAGGATTTATGGTCTGCTCGGCAAAGGGCCGCTTTTGCATCGGGGGACATCTGTTACCGTTGCCGTCATACAGCGCATCCGCGGCAATTGTCAATACCGGATGCTCTCCTTTGTCAATTTTGCCGCTGATGAGGCTGCCCTTTTCATGAACAGAGGGGGCAATCCAAAGCCTCTGAGGAGATTTTTTCTTGATGGAAAGAGAAAAAATGAGCTATCATTTAATTCAGCGCCCTTTTTTGTAAATTACAAATTGGTAAATCATAAAGAGGTTGAGGGCGTTAAAGATTTTAACGAAGACCCCAAAGGGTTTTTCAGTACTTTGTAGATGTGGCACGATTCTTGAATCTATTCCATTCGGAACCTGGTTTCCGCCAATCTTTTTGGAATAAGGGGGTCTGAGGGCCAAGGGCTCCGGTCTGCCAAAGCAATGTTGAGGAATTGATTATGGACTGTAATTCAGAAAGATTATCAGCATGAGGGTCCGGCCGATTCCCCTTCTCTTCCTGGCCTGCCTCGTGCTCTTCCTTCAATCGCGCCTCTCGCCGGCCATTGCCCTTGACCATCCGCCTCTGGACGATCGGGTCGGGGATCAGGAAGCGGGCCAAATCCTGACCGTATCGATCCCTTATCGGCTCTTCACAGCATTGGCCACCTATTCGGAATGCTCGGAAAAGGAGAAATCCGGAGAAAATGTCGATGAAGAGATCCTTCCGGTGCTGCAGATCATCATCGATGAGCTGAACCGGCAGTATAAGGCTTTTTCCGGGTTTCAGGACCGATCGAAAGCGATTGATCCCGGAGCATTGCAGCGCCGGCTCGGCCGGCTCTCTAACCATATCGAGAGTTTCAAAAAAGAGCTGACCTATCGCCGGAAAAATCTGGTACTCAAAGAACTGATGGAACGACAAAAAATGATGATCCAAGGAGGAGACCCATGATGCGACGCTCAGACCGTAAGGGGAGATACTTTTTCCCGAAAACGGCAGCCCCGGTTGAAATTCTGCTGCTGCTGATCTTCCTGTTGGGCGGATGCACCGGAGCCCCTGTAAAACCCGATCCCGCGAATTCTGAAATCGAGGAACTTCGAACCGATGCCCAAATGGTCAAATCGCGGATAGAGGGGCTGACAACCCAAGAAAAAGAGACCGTCGGAACCAGATCCCTTCTGATGCTGGATCAAATTCTTGCCTATATGGACCAGGTTCAGAATGATCCGGATCGATTCGATTCGGAAACCATAATGGATTTCAATCGAAAGATCCGCATCGTCAACGACAATATCGAGCGATTTCAGGACCCCTCCCTGCAGATGGAAATCTCCTTTCCCCGGGGCGCTTACCAGGTTTCTGAACTCGAGGCCCCGGAGATGGCCCGGTTTCAGCAGATCTTTGAAAATATTCTGGCAACGATCATGGCGCTGAACCAACGGCTCCCGGAGCACCCTATCCGGATAACCCTGAAATCGACCGGCTACAGCGATGAATTGCCGATCCTCTCTCAATCCCTGGAAGAGATGATCTTGAAAAAGCTTCCTGTTGAAAAACGGGCTCATTCCAAAGAGGGGCTGCGGAAACAGTATAACCAGGTGCTCTCGGAGCTGCGCGCGATTGCGGTTTACGATTCCCTGCGGCAGGGACTGGAGGGGATGATCACTACAAAACTTCCCATTGTATTTGACGGTATCGTTGCCGGTTTGGGGGAGGCTCTCCCGGTTCCGGAGCCGGAAGTTCCTTATCAGGTTATTGATGAACGAAGAAGGATATGCCGAATCCAAGCCTATATCGAAGTCGTGCCGTAAGACCGCTGTTACGGCGGCTCTGCTGGCTCTACATCGGGGTTTTTCTGATTTCCCAGATGGCTGCGGCAGATCCCCCGGGCGATTATCGGGCTGAGATTCTGCACAATCTCTGCAAGTTCGTCACCTGGCCCGAATCGGCCTTTCAGGAAGGGGAGGGGATGAACATCCAACTGCTGCACGGGGATGAACACCTTTTGGACCTGATGGCTCTCAACGGCCGGAAACTGCACGGAAAGACCGTTACCATCCGCGCCCAGGTATGGGAAGAAGGTGCGGCCCCAGGACAGGTGCTCTTCATCAGCCGCGGTTTTGCTGCATCGGTTTCAAAGATTCTGCAGCGGCTCGGAAATCGCCCTGTCCTGACCATCAGCGATATCCCTGGATTTTCCCGGCAGGGGGGAATGATCGAGCTGATCTCTGCGGGTGAAACGGTTCGGTTTTCCATCAATCTGGGGGCTGCGCGGCGGGCCGGACTGATCATTCGGGCCCCGCTGCTGCAGATCGCGCAGGTCTTTGAGGGTCTGCCGCTCCCCAACGAAGAGAAGAGATCGCCATGAACCCCTTTGAGCGGATGTCCGTTGCCGACAAACTCAAATATATGATCATGGCGGTCTGCTGGATATCCCTGATCGGCGTCACCCTCTGTTATATGGTCTCTGATTTTCTGATTCACCGCCGTTCCGAGGTGGAGCACCTCAAGGGGGTGGCCCGGATCCTGGGAACCAATGTATCGGCCGCGGTCGTCTTCCATGATCCGGTGACGGCAAAGAGCATGATGGCCGCACTGAAGAACGAGTCTGACATCCACTATTCGGCCCTCTATGACAGCGGGGGCAATTTCATTGCCGCGTTTGACAAAGGGGGAGCCGGGAGCCAATTCCAGAACGGTCTGCCCTCCTGGTTTTCCGCAAACGCAAAACCTCTGGAACCGGATTACCGGTTCCAGGGCAGTTTCATGGAATTCTTCTCCCCCATCTTCTATGACGGGGAATATATCGGATGCATCTATATCCGGTCGGGTCTGGACAGCTTCTATGCCCGGTTCCGGCGCAACGTCATCATCATGTCTGCTGTGCTGCTTCTGGCGCTTATAGGGGCATATGCGCTCTCCATGCGGCTCCAGGGGCTGATCTCCGGGCCCATTATCCTGCTCTCGGTGATCATGGGCCAAGTCTCCCGGGAGAAGAACTATTCCCTGCGGGCTCCGACCCGACCCCATGACGAGATCGGCCTGCTCATGTCGGGCTTCAATCACATGCTCTCCCAGATCGAGGAGCGGGATCGGCGTCTTGCCCTGCACCAGGAGGAGCTGGAGACCCAGGTGGAGGAGCGGACTGCCGCGCTGCGCACAGCAAACTCGGTGCTTCAGGAGGCCCTGGAGATGGCCAACCATGCCCGGCAGACCGCGGAAGAGGCCAGTCTGGCCAAAGGGGTTGCCCTGCGGGAACTAAAAGAGACCCAGCTTCAACTGGTGCAGGCCGCGAAACTGGCCTCCATCGGGGAGCTGGCCGCGGGCGTTGCCCATGAATTGAACCAGCCCCTCATGGTGATCCGGGGCGTGGTGCAGGTGATCGGCCGGAGTATCCCCAAGGGGAGGATGACTCTGGAGATCGTGGGCCAACAGATGGAGACCCTGGAGAAGAACACCACCCGGATGATGCATATCATCGATCATCTGCGGACATTTTCCCGGCAGTCGCCCAGGAGCTTTAGCCGGGTCAATATCGAAGAGATTGTAAAAGAGGCCCTTTCCCTGACAAAACAGCAGCTCCGGAACCGGAACATCGAAGTCCAAACCCGGTTTTCCGAGAGTCTGCCCCTGATCCGGGGAAATCCCAATCCGCTGGAGCAGGTCTTTTTGAATCTCATCACCAATGCCCGGGACGCGATCCAAGCCCGGGAATCGGAAAAGAGCCCTTTTCCGAAAAAGATCGCGGTGACGGCCCGACCCGTCGGCGAAAAAGAAGAGTGGGTGGAAATCCGTTTCCAAGACAACGGTTGCGGGATCTCCCCGGCAATACAGGAGAAGATCTTCGACCCCTTCTTCACCACAAAGGAGGTGGGAAAGGGAACCGGATTGGGGCTTTCGATCTCCTACGGCATCATCCGGGATCATGGCGGAAAGATCGAAATCCTCGGTTCCTCTGAAGAAGGAACCACGATCCGAATTCTTCTTCCGGTGAGACCGGATCGACCCCTAAAAACCCGAAAAAAAGGCAACAGCAATGAATGAAAGCATATTGATCGTCGATGACGAGCCCGATATCACCGATTTTCTCTCCTTTGTCTTTCAAGGAGAGGATTTGGATGTAACGACCGCGGGGAGCAGCCGGGAGGCCCTGGATCTTTTCCAAAAGCACCGGTTCGACCTGGTGCTGACAGACATCCGGATGCCTGTGATGGACGGGCTCGATATGGCCCGGAGGATTAAAGAGTATGACGAGGATACCGAGATCATCTTCATCACGGGACATGCCACTGTGGAGCGAGCGGTGGACGCGTTGAAATCGATCGGCGCGAGCGACTTTTTCACCAAGCCCTTAAATGATGTGGAGCATCTGATCCTGTCGGTGAAGAATGCTCTGGAACGCCGCCGTCTCAAGGTCGGAAACCAGCGTCTGCTCCGGGAGCTGAGAACTCATCAGAACAGCCTGGAAGATCAGCTCTCCAACCGCACCGAGGCCCTGCACCGGGAAATCCAAAACCGGAAGGAGATGACTGTGGGGCTGCTCCGAGCCAAGGACGCGGCCGAGGCCGCCAGCCGGGCCAAGAGCGAATTTCTGGCCAACATGAGCCACGAAATCCGCACCCCAATGAACGCGATCGTCGGATTTGCCGATCTTCTCAACGGTTTCGACCTGAATGCGGCCGCACAGGAGTATATCCGGGCGATCCGGATCAACAGCGCAAGTTTGCTGCGGCTCATCGACGATATCCTCGATCTGGCCCGGATCGAGACCGGCAAAATGGAGCTGATCCATGAACCGGTCGATCTCCGTGAGATCTTCAAGGAGATCGAACAGATCTATGGGGGGAAGGCCGAGGAAAAGGGGATCAGGCTGGAAATCAGCGTGGATGAAAATATTCCCGCGCGTCTGATGATGGATGCGGTCCGGGTGCGGCAGATTCTGGTGAACCTCGTTGGAAATGGTGTAAAGTTCACCGAGGCCGGTACTGTTCGAATCTCCGCGCAAAATGTCACCGAAGCCGGCCGCGATGAAAATACTCCTGAGAGGGTGGATCTGAAGCTTCTGGTTCAGGATACCGGGATCGGGATTTCCCAATCTTCCATTGGTTCGATTTTCGATATCTTTCAGCAGATCGACGGGTCAAGCACCCGAAGATACGAAGGAATCGGTCTGGGTCTGGCCATCGTGAAACGGCTGACGGAATTGATGAACGGAAAGGTCGTCCTGCTCAGCCAAGAGGGAGAGGGTACGACATTTGAAATATTGCTGCCGAAAATCGCAGCCGATGATCCTTCAAAGCCCCAACTCTTGCGGTATTCTTCAGATGAAATGGCGATCCCGCCCCAGACCCGCATCCTGATCGTGGATGACATCGATTTCAACCGCAAGCTGTTGATCGCCCTGTTAAAAGATCAAACCTCTCATTTCATGGAGGCGGAAAACGGCAGGGAGGCTCTTGATCTTTCCCGGCAGCAGCAGCCCGATATCATCCTGATGGATATCCGCATGCCGGTGATGGACGGCTATGAGGCCGCAGAACAATTCAAGGCCGACAGCCTTCTTCGCACCATTCCGCTGATCGCGGTCTCTGCCTCGGCCATGAAATCGGACAGGGAGAGAATCGAAAAGGCCGGGTTCGACGCGTATCTTCCCAAGCCCCTGCAGAGGACTCTAGTGATTCGGAAGGTGGTTGAGCTGCTGGAGCGTAAATGGTAAACCGGCAGGGCAGGGCAGCTTCATTTATAACCGTTTTTGCAAAGTCTCCAAAACCATGCTGCCTATTACAGACTTTCAAAGAATTCAATAGGTTGCAGGTTTTGTTACTGTCA
>JAABSZ010000106.1:0-13600 GCA_011390135.1 Desulfobacteraceae bacterium
CAGCTCCACCAGGTCGATGGCTTCGATCTGGCCCTCCAGTCCGCTTGTCTTGATGCCGTCTTCGATGT
Organism: Desulfobacteraceae bacterium; assembly: GCA_011390135.1. Taxonomy (GTDB): domain Bacteria; phylum Desulfobacterota; class Desulfobacteria; order Desulfobacterales; family JAABSP01; genus JAABSP01. The sequence goes on from JAABSZ010000106.1 coordinate 69, forward strand.
TGACCATGCAGAAGGGGCAGGCCGTGACCACTACGTTTGCACCGGCCTCTTTGGCCATCTCCACCCGGGCCTGGCCCATCCGCTTCTCCTCAACGGGCTCGTAGAAGAGGTATAATCCGCCGCCGCTGCAGCAGAAGGAGCGATCCCGGGATTTGACCATCTCCACCCTGTTCATGCCGGGGATCGCGTCGATCACCCCGCGGGGCTCTTCATAGAGGAGGTTGTGACGGCCCAGATAGCAGGGATCGTGATAGGTGTAGATTTTGCCCTCCTCCATCCCCTTCAACTGAATCTTTCCCTCTTTGATGAGCCGGAGCAGAAACTGGCTGATATGCTCCACCGGGGGCAGATCCTTGTAATCCTTGCGGAAGGTGTTGAACGCGTGCGGGTCTGCGGTTACGATGAGCTTTGCGCCCGATTCCTTGATGGCCTCGCTGTTCTGGTCCCGGAGTTCCATGAAGAGCATCTCTTCGCCGAAGCGGCGCACTTCATTGCCGCTGTCTTTTTCCAATGATCCGAGAACCCCGAAATCGACGCCGGCGCGGGTGAGAATCCGCGCGACCGATTTGCCGATCTCCTGAATCCGGTCATCATAGGAGGTGACACTGTCCACAAAGTAGAGGACTTCTGCTCTGTCGCCCTTGTCAAAGAGCTTGACCTCGATCCCCTCCTCCTTTTTCAGGGTTTTGGTCCAGTCGGCTCTCTTCTTCTCCATCTTGCCGTAGGGATTGCCTCTCTTCTCCAGGGCCTGCAGCGGTTTTTGAAGGGACTGGGGGACGTTCCCCTCATCCACCATACCGCGGCGCAGGTCCACCATCTTGTTGATGTATTCGATGGTCACCGGGCACTCCTCTTCGCACGCGCCGCAGGTTGTGCAGGACCAGATCTCCTCTTCGGTGTAGATGGATCCGATGAGGGGCTCACCCTTTTTGAAATTCCCCCGCAGCGGATAATGTTCGAAGCTGTAGTCTCTGGCCTTGATGGAGATGAATCTCGGAGAGAGAGGTCTGCCCACCGCGTTGGCGGGGCATTGGTCCGAACAGCGGCCGCAGTCCGCACAGGTGTAGAAGTCGAGCATATGCTTCCAGGTGAAGTCCTCGAACTTTTTGACGCCGAAGGACTCCAGCTCGTCGAGCTTGGCATCGGAGATGCCGTGGCGCACCGGCTTGACCGTGCCCCGGTCCAGCTTCATGAAGAAGACGTTGAAGATCGAGGTGATCACATGGAAGTGTTTGCCCAGGGGGAGAAAGCAGAGAAAGAAGAAGAAGGTCAGGTCGTGGATGAAGTAGGACCAGATATGGGCTCCCTGAAGTGCGCCTGTGGAAGCGCCCATGAGCATCTTCTCGAAGAGCCAGGCCATCGAGAGCGGCGCGAGGGCATGTGCAGGGAGGCCCGCCTGGAGGTCAGCCGCGACCGCGCTCGCCTCGAAAAGGCTCTCCGATACCAGCAGCGTGCAGATGAGCATCAGCACGAAGACGGCCTCTCCTGTGTGGTCATGGCCGTACTCAGGGGGAACCTGATACCGCTTGGGCTTGATGATCCCCCGCCGGACCGCCGCGATCACGCACGCGATGAAAACAAAAGTGGCTGCATAGTCCTTTAAAATGTTATATACTTGGCCCATGCTCCCGCTCATCCCCGGGAGGACGAACCCCTCGTTCACCCCGATGAAGACGAGCGAGATGGAGCGCAGAGAGAGGATGATGAAGCCCGCGAAGATGATGATGTGGAGTACGCCGGCCAGCATGTACCGGGGATGTTTCATCTGCCCCAGCCAGATCAGGATCAGGGCATTGACCCGCTCCAGGGGCCGGTCGAACCGGTTGTCGGGCGCGGCCAGCACCAGGGGTGCAACCCGCTTGGCCATGATATAGGTGAAGAGCGCCACCCCTAAAACCGGGATCAGCACCGCGAAGAACGCGCCGGGAATACCCAGAATCGACGCATCTGCCGGAGATATGAGAACTGATTCCATTTTTTACTTTCCTTCTCCTTTCATCAATAGTATAGTGACTTTCGAAAAAATGAATGAACATTCATTCATTTCGTTAGCAGATCAAAAGGGCCGCGTCAAGGGAAAAATTCCTGCGGCCCCGAAAAAGACAAATTACAAAAATAACATATGTAAGTATCTTTAACAAGAAAAAATGGATCAAGGAGGTTTTTGTGGCCCAACAGACGATTTATGAGACCAAGCCGTGGCTTGCCCACTATGCCCCTGGTGTTCCGGAGAAGGTGGAATATTCCCCGGTCTGCCTTCCCGACTTTCTGGAGAAATCGGTCGAGACCTTTCCGGACCGGCCCGCGCTCATCTTTCAGGGATACCGGCTCACGTTCAAGGATTTGAAGGTGATGGTGGATAGGTTTGCCGCGGTCCTGACCGATTTCGGGATAAAAAAAGGAGAGAGCGTCGCCATCCTGCTGCCCAACACGGTTCACTGCGTGGCCTGCTACTATGCGATCTTGAAGATCGGCGCGATCGCGGTGATGAACAACCCGCTCTATTCGGACCGGGAGCTTCTGCATCAGTTCACCGATTCCGGGGCAAAGGTGCTCATCACCCTGGATCTTTTGGGAAACCGGATGATCGACCTGCGGCCAAAGACCCGGATCACCCAGATCATCTACGGCTCCATCGGCGATTATCTCCCCTTTCCCAAGAACCTGCTCTTTCCGCTGGTGGGAAAGAAGAAGAAGCTGGCGGCCGATGTAAAGCCGGCAGAAAATGTCTTCCGGTGGAAGGATCTTTTGAAAAAGGATCTGCCGGCCCCGCCTGAAGTTGAGCTGACCCATGATGATCCGGCCATGTACCAGTACACCGGCGGCACCACCGGCATCTCAAAAGGGGTGATCCTGACGCACGGGAACCTGAGCCGCCAGATCCAGCAGATCATGGCCTGGTTCCCCTCCTTCAAGTGCGGAGAAGAGGTGATGCTGGGCGCCCTCCCCTTCTTCCATGTCTTTGGCCTTTCAACCTCCATGAACCTCTCGATCTATGCCGGCTGGACCAATATCCTGGTTCCCAAGCCCTATCCGGAGCAACTGCTGGAGGCGATCGTCAAATTCAAGCCGACCTTCGCGCCCCTGGTTCCGACCATGTACATCGGCCTGTTGAACCATAAGGATATCGACCGGGTCGATCTCACCTCCATCAAGGGATGCTTTTCCGGCAGCGCGCCTCTGCCGGTTGAGGTGATCAAAAAATTCGAGGAGAAGACCGGCGCGATCATCGTGGAGGGGTACGGGCTCACCGAATCGACCCCGGTCACCCATATCAATCCTTTCAAGGGGAACCGGAAGGTGGGCAGCATCGGCGTGCCGATCACCGACACCGAATGCCGCCTGGTCGATATCGACGACGGAGAGGGGGAGGTTCCCGCGGAGTTGCCCGGAGAGCTGCTGGTGCGGGGGCCCCAGGTGATGCAGGGATATCTGAACATGCCCGAGGAGACCGAGAAGGTCCTGACCCGAGATGGCTGGCTCCGCACCGGTGATATCGCGAAGATGGATAAAGATGGCTACTTCTTTATCGTGGACCGGAAAAAGGATCTCATCATCTCGGGCGGCTACAATGTCTATCCCAGAGACATCGACGAGGTCTTCTTCGGACATCCCAAGGTGCAGGAGGCCTGCGCGATCGGGATTCCCCATGAAAAGCTCGGAGAGGCGGTCAAGGTCTTTGCGGTGATCAAAGAGGGGGAGAAGGCCACTCAGGAGGAGCTGATGGACTACTGCAAGGATAAGCTGGCCAAGTACAAGTGGCCATTGGAGATCGAGTTCCGGGATGAGCTGCCCAAGACCAATGTGGGCAAGATCCTGCGGAAGGATCTCAAGGCCCAGGAGATGGAGAGGCGCAAGGAATCGGAATAGCCAAAAGGGGCCTTGGGTTGTCAAAACCCAAGGCTTCTCCCAAAGCTTCTCCCAAGACATTTCTTGGTGCGGAAAACCGGGCCATCCCAAAAAAACATTTAACTTCTTTGGGGCAATGTGTTATTATAAATAAATGAAGTTGAAGATAAAAATAATTAAAACAGCATCTTCTACCCTCGATGCCAATTCGTGAAGAAAGGCCGACAATGTCCGAAGAAGAAACAAAGCAGCAGGAAAAGGACCCAGCCGAAGCCCCCCAAACCCCAGATGATTCACCGGATGATTCACCAGATGCTTCACAGCAGGCTTCACCGGATGCTTCACAGCAGGCTTCACCAGATGCTTCACCGGAATCGGCCCTATCCCCCTCCTCGGCCGGCTTCGAGGACAATTTCCCTATCGTCGGCATCGGCGCATCCGCGGGCGGGGTGAAGGCCCTGGAGACCTTCTTTGAAAAGATGCCTTCAGACTGCGGCATGGCCTTCATCGTGATCCAGCATCTGCATCAGGGGTACAAAAGCCAGATGGATTCCCTGCTGGCCCGGAAGACCCGGATGAAGGTGGTGGTCTCTGAGGAGGGGATGACCATCGAGCCGAACCACATCTATCTCAACCTCCCTGAAAAGGATCTGCTGATTCAAAACAAGGTGCTGCACCTGCGGAAGATCAGCAGAGAGGGCGGCGCGTCCGTCGCCATCGACGTTCTTTTTCAATCTTTGGCAGTGAACATGGAGCAGTATGCCATCTGCGTCATCCTCTCCGGGGCCAGCGCGGACGGAACCCAGGGGGCAAAGGCCATCAAGGGCCAAGGTGGGCTTGTTGTGGTTCAGGATCCGGCCCAGGCCGAATATCCCCGCATGCCCCAAAGCGCGATCGAAGCGGGGCTGGCCGATATGGTGCTTCCCCTGGAGAATATGCCCGAAGAGCTGATGCGGTATATCCATCATCCCTTTATCAATGGAAATCGGGACTCCGAAGAAGGAGAAGGAGAAGGAGAAGAAGGGGCCGAACCGGGGGAGGCCGAAGCCGGGTCTTTACAAATTGACAGGATGCAGATTCAGAAAATCATCGGCATGATCCGCTCTCATACGGGGCACGATTTCAGCCAGTACAAGGAGAACACGGTCAGGCGCCGGATCGAGCGCAGGATCGCGCTGCACCACATCAAGGATCTTAACGAATACCTGATCCTGCTGCGCCGGGACACCGAGGAGATTGGACACCTCTTCCGGGACATGACCATCACCGTCACCCAGTTCTTCCGGGACCCGGAGGTCTATGAACATCTCAAGGAGAAGGCCCTGAAGCCGATGATGGAGAACTGGGGGAACCCGGATGAGATTTTCCGGGTCTGGGTCGCGGGCTGCTCTACCGGAGAGGAGGCCTATACCCTGGCGATGGTGCTGATGGAGACCATGGAGGAGCTGGAGAAGTATTTGAAAGTCAAGATATTCGGCAGCGACATCGATCAGAGGGCCGTCAAAGCGGCCCGAAACGGCCTCTATCCCAAGGGGGTGGCCGCAGACATCTCCCAGGATCGGCTGCGCCGCTTCTTCACGCAGAAGGATGACCATTATCTGGTGGACAGCAAGATCCGGGACATGGTCGTATTTGCCGAGCACAACATCATCCGGGACCCGCCCTTTTCCAAAATCGATTTGATCAGTTGCCGGAACCTGCTCATATATATGAACAGCGATCTGCAGAACCGGGTCTTTCCCCTGTTCCATTATGCCCTCAAGCCCGGGGGCCATCTGCTGCTCGGCTCCTCTGAAACCCCCGGCGACAGCAGCCGCTTCTTCACCCCTGTGGACAAGAAGCAGAAGCTCTATCAAAGAAAGGATGTGGAGCCGATCTATTTTCCCAATGTGGAGGGATCTGCCGGATTTTCCCAAGGCCATTCAGAGCCCTCTAACCGCAAGAGATCCGGTAAAGCCTCCAAGTCGGATGGAGAGGATGAGCAGAAGATGGTGCAGTCGCTTTTCCAGGAGGCGATCCTGAAGCGGCACGCCCAGCCCTCGGTGCTGATCGACCGAGAAAACCTCATCCACTATATCCACGGCGATGTGAGCAGTTTCCTCACCTTTCCCGAGGGCCCTGTCCGCTTCGATCTGACGAAGATGGCGCTCGGGGAACTGAAATACCGGCTGATGCACTCTTTGAAGGAAATCCGGCAGCACAAAAGGGCCTTGCGCCTGGAAAAGGTCTATGTGCAGATCAAAGAAGATTTCCTCTTCGCGGATGTGGTCATGACACCCTTGGAAACCCCGCGCACAAGGGATGACCGGGGATGGGTGCTCATCGAATTCCAGGCAGACAAGTCGACAGACAAGTCGACAGACAAGTCGACAGACAAGTCGACAGACAAGTCGACAGACAAGTCGACAGACAAGTCGGACGCGGGGGAGAATCTACCTGAAGATGCTGATGAAGAAGGCTCCCTGAAGGGAAAGCTTCGCCACATCCGCCAGGAACTGCAGGCCACCATCGAGGAGCTGGAGACCTCCAACGAAGAGCTGAAATCGGCCAACGAAGAGCTGCAGGCCAACAACGAAGAGCTGCAGAGCGCCAATGAAGAGCTGGAGTCCTCCAAAGAGGAACTCCAGAGCAGCAATGAAGAGCTGGAGACGGTCAACTCGGAACTCTTCAAGAAGAACCAGGATCTGATGAAGGCCGAAGATGACATGGAAAACCTCTTCGGAGCCATCCAGAACGGCGTGATCCTGCTGGACAACGATCTTCGGGTGCAGCGCTTCAGCCGGACCACAACCGAGATATTCAAGCTCAAGGAAGTGGACATTGGCCGAAAGCTCTCCGACATCTCCAGCGACATCGCCTATCCCAGCCTTGAAAACGATGCCAAAGACGTACTCGACACCCTGGAGCGGAAGGAGATCACGACCGAGGACAGCCAGGGAAGCGTATATATGGTGCGGATCTCCCCCTACCGGAGCAGCCAGAACGTGATCGAAGGGGTGATCATGACCTTCATCAACATCACCGAGATCCGGGCCAACGAACGGCGCGTCCGGGACGCCAGGGGCTTTCTGGACGAGATCCTCGAGGGCCTGAAGGAGCCGGTGCTGCTCATCAACAGGGCCACGAATATGGTCTTTCGGGCCAATCCGGCATTCTGCGAAATGTTCAACGTGACCGGGGATGCGGTCTTTGATCGCTCCCTCTTCCGGATAATGGAGGGCCGGCTGGAAATTCCGGATCTTAAAGAGTTTCTGGCGGATAAGAGTTCAAAGAAGAAGGAATTCCGGGGAGAGATACCCCCGAATGAACCGGAAGGGGAGAAGATCGCCATCCGGGCCCGGCCGATTCCTTCAGGGGAGAAGCGCCTCGAGATGGTGCTGCTGACCTTCCGGAACGAGGAGTAAAACGCGGATATGGAAGATAAAGGAAATTTTTCAAAGCCTAAGTCCGTATATGAAAATCTTTTTGATGCGCCGTCACAAGAAGATGATGGCCGATGGACCGGAAGCTTCACCCTGATCAAGAAGCTCCAGGTTCTGCTCGATTTCTTTGATTACGCGCCCGGCGGCTTCCTGGTGCTGGATCGGTCCGGAGTAGTTCTCTCCTGCAATCAGCATCTTGCAGATCTGCTGAAGGCCCCGAGAGCCGAAATCATCGGGAACCCCCTCTATCCCTTTGTGATCCCCTCCCATCGGGATCAGCTCTACCTGCACCTGCGCCGGGTCTTTGTCCGGCAGTTGCCGGCAGTCAATGAGCTGATGCTGGAAAACCGTCAGGGCGAATTTTTTTGGATGCACCTGCGGAGCTTCGGCGACAACGGTTACATGGGTCAGTGGGAATGCCGGAGCATCATGACCGACATCACCGAGCTGAAAGGGACCCAGGACCGGCTGACGGAGCGGACCAAGGAGGTGGAGCGGCTGAACCGGCGTCTGAGGGCCCTGGCCATGGAGATGAGCCGGGTGGAGCAGCAGGAGCGCAGGCGCCTGGCCGAGATCCTCCACGACCATCTTCAGCAGATTCTGGTTTCGGCCATGATGCAGCTTTCCCACGGCAGGAATATAGACAGGAGCGAAAAACTGCATCCCCTCATGGACCGGGTGATCGATTATCTAAAGGAGGCCGTGGAAATCTCCCGATCCCTGAGCGTGGATCTCTGCCCCCCGGTGCTCAACGAGGCCGGCCTTGCCCCGGGGCTGGAATGGCTGGCCGACCAGATGGAGAAGCGGAACGGGTTCCGGGTGACGGTGAAGGCGCACAGCCCTGTGGAGCCGATTCCCGAAGAGATTCGAATCCTTATCTATCAAAGCGTTCGGGAGCTGCTGCTGAACGTGGTTAAACATTCCGGCGTGGATGCTGCAGCCATCAACCTGTATCGGCACGGGGCCGATCATGTGCGGATCACGGTGACGGACCAGGGCAGCGGCTTTGACCCGAAAATTCTCGAAACATCGGCCGGGGAGCGTGACTCCTTTGGTCTCTTCTCCATTCAGGAGCGGATGAAGCACCTGGGCGGAACCCTGGAGATCGAATCCAAAAATGGATCCGGCTGCCGCACCACCCTCACCATTCCTTTGGAGGAAGAGTACGTCCCCGAAGAAGATAACTTAGGTGATCCCATGACCCAAGAAGCCCCTCTGCCGGCGAAGGAGAGCCCCGCGGAACAGCCCCGGGAGACGATCCGTATCCTGATCGTAGATGACCACAAAGTCCTGCGGGAGGGCCTTGTGAGCATGATCGAGATGACCGAGGGCCTGGAAGCGGCCGGCGAAGCTGCAGACGGCCAGGCCGCGATCGACCAGGCCGAAGCCCTGAAGCCCGATGTGATCCTTATGGACGTGAACCTGCCCAAAATCAGCGGCATCGAGGCCACCCGCACCATCCGCGAGCGCCACCCGGAAATCAAGGTGATCGGCCTCTCCATGCACAACGAAGATGGGGTGGCCGCGGTCATGAAAGAGGCGGGCGCGGCCGACTATCTTACCAAGGACGGCTCTGTGGAGACGATCATCAATACGATTCGCCGGGTGGCCCTGCCCCATTGACCGGTTCGCTCTTTGGCATCCGCGCCAAAAACCCGGACAAAAAAGAGACGATCGGACTCACCCCAGATTGAGCGATCGTCTTGATCTTCAAATTACAACTGAGATCAATCTGAGATCAATCTGAGATCAATGATAGATTTTACAATGGCGCTGTCATCATTATTCTCAATTCAGTTTTTCCCCTCAGTTTTTCCCTGTCAAAACCTGTATCCCTCCTGTGCATGCCCCCTACTATATCTACGATATTTTCGCTGATTGACTCTTCTGGTGCTGGTTTGAACCGCCTTCCCTTCCAGATTGTCATGAATAATTATTTCAACATTTTATAAATATACATCGAAAAATTACTCTTTCCATATTATCTATCATATGATAGATAACCAGGTGTTGATCATAAGTTCGGCCACCTGACCAATCCGACAGCTTCTGATATTTCTATGGGTGTGTCCCACTTTTAACAGAGGAACTACAGAATGATACCGGTTCCATGTATAATATGATAGAAACCCTTGGTTTTGCCCCAATTTCTCTGTTAGAGGTCTTTATCGAGGCAGATTTCGAGATGTCGGGAAAAGAGGAGGTGTCGAATGGATAAAGAGATGAAGATTCTCGTGGTGGACGACAATCGGGATCTGGCGGACAATCTTGTGGAAATCCTGCGCAGGGAAGGGTATTTCGCGGCGGCCGCATTTGACGGGGAAGAGGCAATTTCCCGCTGCCGGGCAGGGGCATTTGATCTCATCCTTCTCGATTTCAGGCTTCCGGACATGGATGGGCTGCAACTGCAGGAGAAGCTTTCTCTATACACGGATGCCGATGTGATCATCATCACCGGCTACGGGACTTTGAAGAGTGCGACCGAGGCGGTCCGGCGGCCGCGGGTGGTCGGTTTCGAAACCAAGCCGCTGGATATGGGCAGGCTGCTGACCTTTATCCGACAGGTCATGGACCGGCGCCGCGCGGAAAAGGCTCTGGAGAAGAGCCGGCAGGAGCTGAAAGATTCGCTGCAGCAAACCCAGCGCCATGCCCGGGAAGTGGATGCACTTCTGGAAGCCTCGAAGGCCGTACTGGCAAACAGGGATCTTGAAGGGGCGGCCCGGCGGATCTTCGACATCAGCCTGAAGATGATCGGCGCGACCGCGGGGTATGTGGCCCTGCTCTCCGAGGATGGTCAGGAGAACGAAATGCTCTTTCTGGAGAGCGGGGGCCGGGAATGCACGGTCGATCCGGAGCTGCCGATGCCGATCCGGGGGCTGCGGAACGAGGCCTATCTCTCGGGCGCGGTCGTATATGAGAACGACTTCTGCCACAGCCTCTGGATGGATTATATGCCGGAAGGGCATGTACGGCTGGACAATGTGATGTTCGCCCCTTTGAAAGTGGAGGGAAGAACAGTCGGCGTGATGGGGCTGGCCAACAAGCCGGAGCCCTTTACCGCAGATGATGCCCGGCTGGCCCAGGGGTTCAGCGAATTTGCCTCCCTGTCGCTGCACAATGCAATGGTGCTGACATCTTTGGAGAATGCCAAGAGATCCGCAGAAATGGCCGCGCTCCAAAAGAGCGAATTCCTGGCCTTTGCCAGCCATGAGATCCGCAATCCCATGAACGCTATCATCGGCAGTTCCCACATTCTCAGCCAAACCCAACTGGATACGGATCAAAGGGAGCACCTCGACACCCTGATGACCTGTTCGGAAATCCTGCTGACGACCATCAACGACATCCTCGATCTTTCAAAGATCGAGGCCGGAAAGATCGAGCTGGAGATTGTGCCCTTTACCCCGGCCGCCATCATCCGGGATGTGACCAACATTGTTTCCCTCAAGGCCATTGAAAAGAACATTGTAATCCGCTGGATTACAGATGATGCTTTACATCGGCTCTTTTCCGGCGATATGGGCCGGCTTCGGCAGGTTCTTTTGAACCTGGTGAGCAATGCCGTGAAATTTACGGAACAGGGGGAAATCGTCATCTCTCTTTCCGCGATCGAGGAGACCGAGGAAAAGGCGACTCTGCGGTTTTCGGTTCAAGATACCGGCATCGGCATCTCCGAAGAGCATTTGAAGATGCTTTTCGAGCCCTTTTCCCAGACAGACTCCTCCATCACCCGGCGATTCGGGGGAACGGGTCTGGGGCTGACCATCTGCAAAAATATCGTGGAGATGATGGGCGGTTGCATCGGGGTTTTGAGTGAACCGGGAAAGGGCAGCACCTTCTGGTTCACCACGGTGCTGGAAAAGGGGGAAGTCTGCCGGAAAGAATTCGAACCCCCGGAAAAACCGGTCCTAAAAGAGAGATCCTTTCGCATTCTTCTGGCCGAAGACAATCTCTTCAACCAGAAGATCATGCAGATAATGCTGAACAAGCTGGGCACGGCCTCCGATCTGGCCAATAACGGCCTCGAAGCGATCCGAATGATCGAACAGAAGCGATATGACCTGATCCTCATGGACATCGAGATGCCGGAGATGGACGGGATCGAAGCCGCAAAGGCGATTCGGGCATCAAACTCGGCATCCAGAGATATCCCGATCATCGCGATCACGGGCCATACCCTGCCGGAGAATTTCGATACCTGGAAAAAGGCCGGCATGAATGGCTATATCATCAAACCGGTGCAGCCGGAAAAGTTGCAAGAGGCCATCGCTTTGTATATCAGCCATTGGAACGGGACCGCTTGAGGTTAGGAGTAGAGATCATGATGAAGACTATCAATATCCTTGTAGTGGACGATAACAGAGACCTCGCGAAAAACCTCAAAGATATCCTGGAGGAATTCGGATATGGGGCAGCCATTGCCTTTACCGGGGCCGAGGCCATCTCTCTTTGCCCCCAACGGCCTTTTGATCTCGCGTTGCTCGATTACAAACTTCCGGATATGGACGGTCTGGAACTGCGGGATCGTCTGGCGGAGATCATGGATGCGGAATACATCCTCATCACCGGGATTGCGCCCGAGGCATGGGCACAAAAGGCGATTCAGGAGGAAAAGATCCTTGCGCTGGAGAAAAAGCCTTTGGACATGGATCGGCTGCTGGAAAGAATCGAAGCGGTTGCAGAATGCCGTTGAAAAAAAAACGGGCGGGCCTTCAACGGGCGGGCCTTCAATGGATAACAGAAAAAATCTGCTTTGAACCGCTGACCGTCTCTTCGGCTCCGGGCGGCGGTGCGGCATTTACCGTTTTCCTGCCTTTGGCCGGCACAATGGTTCGGTAATTTTTATAGCATATATAATCAGTAAATCAGACAGTTAACCTTCATATGCTTACTTTTTTTAATGTCAGGCTGAAAGCTGACTTTGAAAATAATAATATCCGGTATCAGGCTACTACAAATTTTGTAGCAACAATGTATAACCTCCTGATTTGAGGTAATAACCTGAATCCGAAATTACCTGCAAAATTTGTAGGAACAGCATATAACCTGTTGGAATAAATGGGTTTATGGAAAAATTATCGAACCATTGATGAATGGAGGAATGCAATATGGAAGAAATCATTGAAGTTTTTTTTGATGGTCATGTATTCAAACCGATTGGGAAGGTTGATCTGCTGCCGAATCGGCAATACAGATTACATATAGAAAAAAATCAAAAACATTTTGAAGATGCTTTTGATGTGTTGGAAAGGTTGACCGGAACTGTCGAAGGCCCTGAAGATTGGGCACTGAATCATGATCATTATCTCTATGGTAAACTGCTAAATAAAGAGTCAGATGAGTAAGGACAGGATTTTTCTGGATACGGCATTTGTTATCGCCCTGCTGAACCGCCGAGACAAATACCATGATCGGGCGAGATCCTTACTGAGCCAAGTCCGTAATGCATCAGAGGTTTTTATAACTGAGGCTGTTCTTGTTGAAATCGGAAATGCAATGGCTTCTGCAAAGAAAAAAGAAGCGGCTGATTTTATAAGAAATTGTTATAATACGTCCCCTTTTCGGGTAGTGACAGTTGACACAGAACTGATGCATAAGTCGATCGAACTTTATCAAAGCAGAAAAGACAAGGATTGGGGGCTCACGGACTGCATTTCCTTTGTTGTAATGAAGGAATCAAACCTTTATCTGGCTATGACGACAGATAAACATTTTCAACAAGCCGGATTTCGGCCCATTATGATCGATTAGGATTCTCATAGAATAACTGGCAAGGAGGAAAGCGAAAGATGGAGGAGTAAATGAAAAAAAGGGGAAGCCGAAAACCAGTCCGGCAGTTCCGAGCGGAGAAAAATGCAAAACGAAAATTGAAAAAGCTCGAATGGCTTCTGGCCAAAAGCGTGTCGCCGCAGGATTCGGAAAAGGAGGCGTATGTTCCGCCATAAACGGTGGAACTCTCGGTGGCCGACACAGGTACCGGAATTGCGCCCGAACTTATGGAAAAGATCTTTGATCCGCTCTTCAGCACCAAGGTACACGGGATTGGCTTCGGCCTCTCCATCACAAAGATGATCATGGAGAATCATGGCGGCACGATCCGCGCAGAAGACGCGCCCGGCCGCGGCGCGGCCTTTGTTGTCACCCTGCCGATGTCGGGAAAAGAGGAGTAGAGATCATGATGAAGAGCATCAATATCCTTGTAGTGGACGATAACAGAGACCTCGCGAAAAACCTCAAAGATATCCTGGAGGAATTCGGATA
>JAABSZ010000107.1:0-13588 GCA_011390135.1 Desulfobacteraceae bacterium
CAGCAGATCCACTTCATTGATACTGCCGTCATCGGCAATGAACTCGAAGTTGGACCAGGCCCGATACGGCTCCCGGTCCGGCAGCCGCTCCTTTACGAATTCCAGCGCGTCCTGCTCCCAGGCATATGCCGATTGGGTAATGGATTTCCATCGGTGGGTCTCTGTTGTCATGGGTTGCCTTGGTCCACTTTTGGGTTCAACCGCTAAAACGGATGCGCTATTTCAGAAAGAATCGAAAAAAAACCCCACGCTTCAATCCATTGAAACAGTGGGGTTTGCAGCCTTTTCTGTTATTGCCTTCAGCTCCTTTTTGCCTCACCAGCTTCCACCGCGGCCTTCACAAAAGAGATAAAAAGCGGATGGGGATTCATGGGCCGGGACTGGAATTCCGGGTGGAACTGACAGCCCAGAAACCAGGGATGATCCTTCAGCTCCACGATCTCCACCAGATCACCGTCGGGCCATATTCCGCTGATTACCAGCCCCTTTTCCGCGAGTTTCTCCCGATAGACATTGTTGAACTCGAACCGGTGGCGGTGGCGTTCGGAGATATCCTCTTTTCCGTAGGCAGCAAAGGCCAGGGTATCGGGCTCGATCCGGCAGGGATAGGCCCCCAGGCGCATGGTTCCGCCCTTTTCCGAATGGATGTTCCGCTCCTGGACCGTGCCGGTCTTGGGATCGTACCATGAGGTCATCAGGTAGATCACCGGATGGGGAGCATTTTCGTCGAACTCGCCGCTGTGTGCGCCCTCGAGGCCAGCCACATTCCGGGCATACTCCACCACCGCGATCTGCATTCCCAGACAGATGCCGAAAAAGGGAACCTTCTTCTCCCTTGCATATTTCGCGGCACGGATCTTTCCCTCCACCCCCCGGGGGCCGAAACCCCCCGGAACCAGGATCGCATCCACCTTTGAAAGCGTTTCCTCGTAATCGTCGTCCCTCTGGAGCTTCTCCGAATCGATGAATTCCAGTTTTACCCGGGAGTCGTTGGCCACACCGCCGTGGTAGAGGGCCTCGTTCAGGCTCTTGTAGGATTCGATCAGATCCGTATATTTTCCCACGATCGCGATGGTGGTCTCCCTTGCGGGATTCTTGTACCGCGCAACAAAGTCGTGCCATCTCTCCAGCCGGGGCGCGCGGGTCCACATCCGCAGCAGGCTCATGATCTTCTCGTCGAGCCCCTCCTGATTGAAGATCAGCGGAACCTCGTAGATACACCCCACATCCTTTGCCGTGATCACCGCATCTTCGCCCACGTTGCAGAAGAGCGCAATCTTCGATTTGATCTCCTTTGACAGAAACCGGTCCGTTCGGCAGAGGAGGATGTCGGGCTGGATGCCGATGCTTCGCAGCTCCTTTACGCTGTGCTGGGTCGGCTTGGTCTTGACTTCGCCGGCCGTGGCGATATAGGGAACCAGGGTCAGATGGATGTAGATCACGTTCTCCTTGCCCACATCGGTTCTGAACTGCCGGATCGCCTCCAGAAAGGGAAGGCTTTCGATGTCGCCGATGGTTCCGCCGATCTCCACGATGAGGATGTCAACCCCTTGGGCCGCGAGCTTGATGCAGGACTTGATCTCCTCGGTGATGTGGGGGATCACCTGCACCGTGCCGCCGAGATAGTCCCCGCGGCGCTCCTTGGTGATCACCGAATGGTAGATCTTGCCGGTGGTGAAGTTGTTGTTCTGGCCCATGATCGCGGTGGTGAACCGCTCATAATGACCCAGATCGAGGTCCGTCTCCGCGCCGTCGTCCGTGACAAAGACCTCCCCGTGCTGAAACGGATTCATGGTTCCGGGGTCCACGTTTATATAGGGGTCGAGCTTCTGGATCGTCACCCGCAATCCCCGGCTCTCCAGCAGGGCAGCCATCGCGGCCGAGGCCAGCCCCTTTCCCAGGGAGGAGAGCACCCCGCCGGTTACAAAAATAAATTTGGTTGCACATGCCATATCGTTCTTCTTCACTTTGGATGAGTTGATAGCTTTGTATAAAAACCAAAAGCATCCTTGATTCCGATCCGGTATCGAGGATGCTTTCTCCAAAAAACCTTTGATAAAAGGCTATTCGACCTCGACCTCGCCCTCGCCCTCGGAGAGGAAAATGCTGTCAGGATACTTTGCCCCCTTGCCCAGCTCCTCTTCGATCCGGATGAGCTGGTTGTATTTGGCCACCCGGTCGGTTCTGGAGAGAGAGCCGGTCTTGATCTGGCCCGCATTGACCCCAACCGCGAGATCCGCGATAAAGGTGTCCTCGGTCTCGCCGGAGCGATGGGAGATCACTGTTGTGTAGCCGGACTGTTTGGCCATCTCGATGGCATCCAGGGTCTCGGTCACGGTTCCGATCTGGTTGAGCTTGATCAGGATGGAGTTGGCAACACCCTTTTCAATGCCCTCGCTTAAAATCTTCGGATTGGTGACAAAGATATCATCGCCCACGATCTGGATGGTCTCGCCGAGCCGGTCGGTCATCAGAGCCCAGCCATCCCAGTCTCCTTCGGCCAGACCGTCTTCGATCGAGAGGATCGGATAATTGGCCAGAAGATCCTCATAGTAGTCGATCATCTCCTCTGCGGAGAGGGATTTCTTTTCAGAGGCAAGCTGGTACTTTCCATCCTTGAAAAACTCGCTGGCCGCGGCATCGAGTGCGATGCCCATATCGGTTCCGGCCTTGTATCCGGCCTCCTGAATGGCCGCGATGATCAATTTGATGGCCTCCTCGTTGGAGGAGAGATCGGGTGCGAATCCGCCCTCGTCGCCCACGCCGGTGCTCAGGCCGCTCTTCTTCAGAATCTTTTTGAGGGTATGAAAGGTCTCCGCGCCCATCCGGATCGCCTCGGCCGCGCTTTTGGCCCCAAAGGGGACGATCATGAACTCCTGGATGTCGAGATTGTTGGTGGCATGGGCCCCGCCATTGATGATGTTCATCATGGGGATGGGCAGATACCGTGCATTGATACCGCCGAGATACCGGTAGAGATTGAGTCCATGCGCCTCGGCCGCGGCTCTGGCGGCCGCCATGGAGACCCCGAGGATCGCGTTGGCTCCGAATTTGGATTTGTTGGGGGTTCCGTCCAGTTCGATCATATGGCGATCCAGTCCGGCCTGATCCGAAGCATCCATCCCCCGGACCGCGATCGCGATATCATTGACCACATTGTTGACGGCTGTTGTCACGCCCTTGCCCATATACCGTTTCTCATCCTTGTCCCGAAGCTCCAGAGCCTCCCGGGTTCCCGTTGACGCGCCCGACGGAACGGTGGCTCTTCCCTTTGCCCCGCAGGCCAGCGTCACATCCACCTCCACGGTCGGGTTTCCGCGGGAATCGAGCACCTCCCTTGCCATTACATCCATAATCTCGGTCATGATCGTTCTCTCCATGCATTATAAAAGTTAAAAAAAGAGGAATCCTTGATTTTCCAAAAAAGAGATGATAGTTACTATTCCAGTACGCATCTGTCAACCTGCATCGGCCATCCCAAAAAGCCATCGATGAAAAGGAGGGATGAGATGACATCCGACATTTACACCGACGCCCATCTGATCGTCGCGGCCATTCGCATCCTGGAGCACCGGGACAAGAGCGCCCCTTCCACCAATGAGGTCTGCGAGATTCTCGGCTTCTCGGCCGAACAGGCTCTTCGCCTCTGTCGAAAGCTTCATGATCTGGGCGCGGTCGAATCTGTGGAGGGCGCTTTCGGAACGAGACTCTTTATAAAAGATCACCTGCAGCTTGAAAATCTGCCCAAAACAGAGAAAGGGCCGAGCCTTGCCCAGGAGGTGGAGCGGTTTAAAAGCAGCAAAAAGGGGCTCGACAAGCAGGTGGAATCGATCCATGCCCGGCAGGCCGAACGGCAGAAGGATCTTTTCAACAAGCTTGATCACCGGCTGAAACAGTCCCTGAAGGAGAAATAACCTTAAAGGAGAAATAATCGGATCATCGAATTTCGATTCCGCCGCGGTTCTCCTCCTTCTCCATTATTAACGCATCTATTGAAAGTATTGCAAGGATGATGTGGAGACGATTTTATAAAGGCTCAATATCTTTGATCAATCCAAAAAAGCTTCTTTACCTGGATCTGGGGCCGGCTCTCTTTTTCATACTCTTCTTTCTGCTTTTCTGGGGGCTACAGGAGGGGATGGCAGACGATTCAGAGTTTTTCAAACCCACTGCCATTTCCCTGGACACGGACGCCTTTGACCGGATGATCCAAAAACCCGGGGGAAAGCGTATCGTTGTGGTAATGGCCTCCTGGTGTGCGCCCTGCATTCGGGAGCTGCCTCTTCTGGTGAAGCTTCAGGAGAAGTACAAAGATCAGGGGCTTTCTTTTATCGGTATGAGTGTCGATTATGCCGGGGCAGAGGCCATGAATCCCTTTTTAGAGAAGTTCAAGGTCAATTTTCCTGTCTATTGGGTGGGGGAGAAGGGCATCGAGCGGTATGAACTGAAGAAGATCCCCCAGCTCCTATTTGTCGAAGAGGGGAAAATTGTAAACCGGCTGAAGGGGATGCAGTCAAAAAAGGCTCTGGAAGAGAGGATCAGCCGTTTTCTGGAAGAGAAAGAGAAAAAACGCGGAGCAGATGCCGATGCGGTTGACGCCGTAAACCAGGAGGCTTCGGAATCGGACCGGTGAGGCGGTCTGGTCTCTCTTTGCTTTCGTCCATATGGTCTCGGTCAGATCCATACCGTCCTCATGGAAAATCCCTGCGCGGTTCGCTCTACCCGAAGGGCGAATTTCACCCGGTCCAACTGGACGCAGCACTCTATATCCTCAGCCGGATATTCCGGGGAATCGGGATTTAAAAACTTCTCTGCCGCGGCAGAGGCTTTGACCCGTTTCAGATAGGGGACCGGTTCGACCCTCTCCCCCAGCAGCAGGGCCTCGATATATTCGGCACAGGCTATGTCCTCATCGCCGTTATCGGCTGATCCCGCTCCCGTGATCACAAAGGTGACCGAATCGGGCGAGAGCTTTTTCAGATACCGGGCCGTTGCCCCGGCGCAGGCAAAGCTTGCCGCCAGAACCGCCTCCGCAGCAACGCTCCGGACGATCCCCTGGGTTCCCGAACTGGTGCGATGGACTATGATTCTTTTGGTCAGATCCATCAGAGACAAGGAGGCCGGAGAGTTGTTGAAATCAAACCCCTCCACCGGCAGCGCATCCACCTCCCCCATGAGCAGGGCATCGGGGATCTTCTTTGCGATCTCAAACGCCTCCTGGACAGTTGAAACGGGTCGAATCTCATCGGCCCCTTTATAAAAAGCGAATGCGGCCGCGGTAAAGGCCCGGATCACATCCACCACCACAACGGTCCCCTGATGCTCATGACAGTTTTCCAGCGTGGCCCTTTGAATCTCCATCAGAACAGCTCCTCCACAGCAGCCTCCACATTTTTGATCCCTTTGATCTCGATATCCGGTATCTGCGGCAATCGTTTCAGGTTTCCCTCGGGAACCAGGCAGCGGGTGAATCCCATCTTCCGGATCTCCCCCACCCGGGTCTCCACCTGCCCGATGGCCCGGACCTCGCCGGTGAGGCCCACCTCCCCCAGCGCGATGGTTCCCTCGGGCACGGCTTTGTCCAGAAAGCTCGATGCAATGGCCGAGATGATCCCCATATCCACGGCCGGCTCATCCACCTTGACCCCGCCGGCCACATTCATGAAGATATCATGCCCCATCAGATGAATCCCCAGCCTTTTTTCCATCACCGCCACCAAGAGCGCGACCCGGTTGTGGTCCAGCCCCAGAATGGTTCGCCGGGGGGTTCCGAAATTGGTGCTGGTAGCCAGGGCCTGGAGTTCCACAAGGATGGGGCGGCTCCCCTCCATGCTCGCGGTCACGATGGAGCCGGGGGCATGATGTGCCCGCTCCGAGAGAAAGACCGCGGAAGGATTGGGAACCTCATCCAGCCCCTTCTCCTTCATCTCGAAGACGCCGATCTCGTTGGTGGAGCCGAACCGGTTCTTCACGGCCCGAAGAATCCGAAAGACATGGCCCCGGTCCCCCTCGAAATAGAGTACCGTATCGACCATATGCTCCAGGAGCCGGGGGCCTGCGATGGCCCCCTCCTTGGTGACGTGCCCCACCAGAAAGGTGGGAATGCCGCTCTTTTTGGCCATGAGCATCAGCCGCATGGCCGACTCCCGCACCTGGCTCACGCTGCCGGGGGCCGATGTCAGGTCGCTGTTGAACATGGTCTGGATGGAATCGATCACCAGCACATCCGGCTTTTCCGTATCGACCATCATCAGGATGGCATCCAGATCCACCTCCGAGACCACATAGAGATTCGAGGAGATGGTGGAGAGGCGCTGGCTGCGGAGCCGGATCTGGCGGATCGACTCCTCCCCGGAGACATAGAGTACCCGCCGGCCCCCTTTGGAGAGGCCGTAGAGCGCCTGGAGCATGAGGGTCGATTTACCGATCCCTGGATCGCCGCCGATAAGGACGAGACTTCCCTTAACCAGCCCGCCTCCCAGCACCCGGTCGAACTCATCGATGCCTGTGGAGATGCGGTCATCGGCATCCATGTTGATGGAATCGATGGGAACCGGATGGGGCCGATCCGAAGAGATTCGGCTCTCCCGGGGCGCGGCCGTATCCCGAACCTGTTCGGCAAGGGTGTCCCACTCCCCGCAGTCGGGGCATCTGCCCATCCATTTCGGGGTATTGTAGCCGCAGCGCTGGCAGGTAAAGAGGGTTTTGATATTCTTTTTCATCTTCTCTATGGCTTCCGGATCGCTCCGAAAAGCAATTTCGGGTTTTATGTTTGACAACTCTGCCTCTATCATGCCATTTATGAGGGCATGATGAAAGCGATTTTTATATTGGAAAGGATAGATATGGCACAAAGTTCATTACGCTCTTTTCGGCACATTCTCCCGGTTTTGATCAGCGCCCTGATGATCTTTCTGCTCCTCTGCGGGGCAGGAAAAAGCGCAGCATCCGCAGAAGGGTACGGCTACTATGCGGGGCTTCGGGAAAGGCTGATTCGGGAAGGTTTTCCCGAAAAAAGCATCAACAAGTTCTATTCGGACCCGAGAGCCGATTTCAACACCGAGGGGGTCTCCCGATACTTTGTCCACAAGGAGAGTACTCTCAACTACGACCAGTTCACCGAGCCGGAGCCGATCGCAAAGTCCAGAGAGTATCTCGTCACCCACCGGGATGCCCTCCGACATGCGGAGAAGACCTACGGGGTGGACCCGGAGGTAATCA
Source organism: Desulfobacteraceae bacterium (assembly GCA_011390135.1). Taxonomy (GTDB): domain Bacteria; phylum Desulfobacterota; class Desulfobacteria; order Desulfobacterales; family JAABSP01; genus JAABSP01. The sequence continues at coordinate 7,222 of JAABSZ010000107.1, forward strand.
CAGCCATCGCGCTGGTGGAGACCCGGCTGGGAACCTATACGGGAAAGCGCTCTGTCTTCAACACCCTTTCGACCATGGCGGCACTGGGAGATGTCCGGGTGAGAAATGCCCTATGGCCCAAGATGTCTGAAATGCCGAAACTGTCCCGTTCCCGGTTCGACAGCAAATCCCAGTCCAAATCGGAGTGGGCATATAAGGAGCTTAAGGCATTTTTGAAATATACCTGGACCGAAAACCTCGATCCGCTGGCCATTGACGGCTCCTATGCCGGCGCGATGGGCATCTGCCAGTTCATGCCCTCCAATATCGGGCCCCTTGCAAAGGACGGAAACGGAGACGGCCGGATCGACCTTTTCGACCACGCTGATGCGATCGCCAGCATTGCAAACTATCTCAGCAACTATGGATGGCGCCCCGGAATCTCACAGGCCAAAGCCTTTGATGTGGTCTATCACTACAACCACAGCAGCTATTATGTGGATACCATTCTAAAGATCACCCGGATATTGAAAAAAGGATCATCATGAGCCATACCGTCACCTTCTTTGTCGGCGTCGGCATCTTCTTCTTCACCATCACCTGTCTGGCCATCTTCGATATTGCCGGAAAAGAATTCGGATCAACAGGGAAAAAGTTCATGTGGGCTTTCATCTCCCTCATCCCCTTCATCGGCCCGATCTTCTACTTTGCCATCGGATTCTGGAAAGGGAAAAAGCCGGAAAAGGATCTGCCGGCTGGCGATATCAAAAAGATATGAGCCAAGATATGAAATGGCCAGAGAAAAAAATAGTTGACAGACCTTGGTAATTGGTGTAGAGTCCTTTTTTGTAAAACTTGATGGTCCCATCGTCTAGCGGTCCAGGACGCCGGCCTCTCACGCCGGAAACAGGGGTTCGATTCCCCTTGGGATCACCACAAAAATATATAGGGCTTGGCCGTATGGCTGAGTCCTTTTTTATTTGCGGAAGGATATAAACAACAGAACCAGCGATTATTCGGAAGGCAATCACAATGAAATCAAGAGAAATTTTTGATGCCGCCATGCGGATCATCGGCATTCTGATTTTTTGTTATGGAATAATGGCAGGGATTTTCGGAACGATGACCTTCTATTTGATGGACAAACTGATCTCCCTGAAATTGACAAATGCCTTGAATGAGCTATTGGCGATTTTCTCCACATCCGCCGATTCTGGTATCGAATCCGCCAAAGGCCCTGTTTTCCTCTTCCTTATCCTCCTATTTACACAAGGTCTGCTGCCCATCCTGCTCGGACTCTTCCTGATGGGAACGGATCTGCTTGTTGATTTCGCTTATCCCCTGAAAAAAGAGAGAATAACAGACGATAAGCATGATTCTCTCCGAACTTCTCACAGGCAGCAGACGACCTTAAAGTTCGATAATAAATACATGGATGAAGAAAGCAGGTATGCGCCGCCGAAATACCGTAAGGAAACAAAGCCGCCGACAGGGGGCGGCAGATGAAAAAATTATTCCTCCTTTTCACTGTTGCCGTCGGCGGTTTCTTTCTGATCAACATCATGATGGATCGTCATCTGTCGAAGAAGAACTTCCAAAAGGTAGAGGAAGAACGGCCTCTCCCGCAAAAAAAAGCCCTACAGCCGCTTTCCGTCGGGGGAAATGCACTTAATATCATAAAATCCCCTCAAGGAGACTATCATACATCCCAAAGAACCGTCAGCACGCGGAGCAGAGCGAATGACCCCTCCCCCAGCACAAAGATCTACAAATGGGTAGATGAAAAGGGAATCAAGCATTATTCAGGTATTCCTCCCAAAAAAGCTTCTTCATTGACCGTCATGAACAGAATTCCTGCAGCAAGAAAAGCCTTGCCGCAAAGGCGAGAGCCGTTGACCAGGAAAGCAGCAACGCCTTCTTCGGTTACAGAGCCAAAATCCGGATACCGTATGGTGTATGAGTGGCACGATAAAACCGGTAAAAAGCACTATAGCAGCCGGCCCCCGAGCAGCAGTTTTTACACTGTGAAAAAGTTGAGCCGATCAAAAGCCGAAGCGCTGCTCGGGGATTTGCCGACGAATTCCTATAAAACACCTGCGGTTACAACTGATTACAGAACCAGGGCATCACTGATCAAAGAAATCCAAGATTATAAAAGAAAAATGGATGCGGAAAAAGACATTTTGAAAAAGTTGAAAAAGGAACTTTTCGATATCAGCAGAAGGCCAGGAGATCTTCGTTATTCCGAAGCCAGGCAAATGAGGATCAAATCGTTGAAAGAGAGCATCGACAACAGCGAAAAACACTTGGAAAAGCTTCAAGCTTCCAAAGAAAAAATTGAGCAGGATCTAAAGCTTGGAAGATATGAAAAATGAATTCTCATTTTTCAGCGAGCTTTTTTAAGGAATATCTCAATAATATCGGGTAGCCGATAGTTTCTGCCGATCAGCAAAAACTTCTCATTCCTTTTCATCGGAAAGTTCCAAGATATACTGATAAAGGTTTCACTGATCCAGATTTTCCAATTCTTCATCCAGATCATCCAATGAGCCATGTATCTGAATTTCATGTTGAACCATAAAACGCTCAAAAGAAATTCGATCTTTTTTCAGGAGGGCGGAACCCTGTGCAGATGTGATAATGCCCTGGCTGTACAAACGAATAACAAGCTCCTCCATCAGCATTTCTTTCAGCCTGTTGGGGGGAAGCTTGATATGCGAAACAATCCTTTCGGGAATTTCAATGCTTATGGATTTCATTGTCTGCTCCTGGTGCTACCGCTGATTTTGATGTGCAAAACTTTTCCCCTGCACACCCGCCTTATTTATCCGACAAATTCAATGTACCACCGATAATTTATATCACCTGACCGTCAAAAGCAAGAATCCTCAAATCCTTTCACCTTTCCCTTTTATTTTTTAAACTTTTGTACTATTCTTGGCTTCTATCAACTCTATCTGTTGAGAAGGAGGTAGCCGAATGAGGCCAAAGCTGATTCTGACCAATGACGACGGGATCGATGCGCCGGGCATGCAGGCGCTGGTAGATGCAGTACAGGAGATCGGAGAGGCGATTGTCGTGGCCCCGGCAGAGGAGCAGTCCGGGGTGAGCCACCGGATCACCGCTCATTCTCCCATCGGTTTTGTGCAACGGGATGAACGGCGTTTCCAGGTCAGCGGAACCCCTGTTGACTGCGCAAAGATCGGCCTTGTCCACATAGCACCCGATGCCGATATCCTCATCTCCGGGATCAATCAGGGGGCAAACCTTGGGGTGGATGTCTATTCATCGGGAACCGTTTCTGCGGCAAGAGAGGCCGCTTTTCTGGGCTATAAGTCCATCGCCATCTCCCAATATGTGGGCAAAGGGCAAACTGTCGATTGGAAAATCACGGCACATTATGCCCAACAGGTCATCCAGAAGCTTCTGGAAACCGATATCGAACCCGGATTCTTCTGGAATGTCAACCTTCCCCACCCCCAGACCCGAAAATCCCCTCCCCTGATCCGCTTCTGCGAACTCGACATGACACCGCACAGTTTCAGCTATGATGCACAGGAGAACCATCTCCTCTATGTGAGCGACTTCCACAATCGCCCCCGCCAGGGCAGCCGCGATATAGACTGCTGCTTTGGCGGCTACATCTCCGTCACCCGGCTCGGGACCATGAATTCCCCCCGCACAGAATCAACAGAACCCCCAACAGCAACGAATTAGAAGGGAGCCTTCTGCGATGAAAAATCTTAAGCTTTCAATAAAGATCGGACTGGGATTCGGACTGATCATCGCCCTGGCCATTCTACTGGGCGGGACCGCCATCTGGAACATGTGGAATGTCACCGGTGAATCGGAGAAACTGGCCAACGCATACGTTCCGGAGGTGCAGATCTCCAACAGAATCGAACGCCAGTTGCTTTCCGCGATGTTTGCCATGCGGGGCTATGCCATGAGCCTGGATCAAAGCTACCTTCAGGAGGGAAGAGATCTGATAGAAGCCGTCAAAAAGGATCTGGCAAGGGCAGAGAGACTGGCCCAAAACCAGCCGGTTCTGGTCCGGCTTGAAGATGCTGTCGAGCAGGTTTCGCAAAAGCTCAATGCCTATGAAGAGCTTGCCGGAAAGACAGTTCGGCAAAATGAGGGCATCAAACGGGAACGGGAGATCATGGATACTGCCGCAGCAAGATTGCTCGATGCCTTGGATGAACTGCTCCGGAGGCAGAACCGGGCCACTGAGGAAGAGATCCGCCTTTTCAATAATCCTGAATCCCTGCTGGAGCAGCTTGCAAAGATCTCCCTGATCAACAGTATTATTGATGCGGCAAATGAGATCCGGGTGGAAAACTTCAAAGCCCAGGCGGTGCGAGATGCCGAGATGCTTCGAAATGCGATGAAGGGTTTCAAAGAGATCGAAGCATTTCGAGAGCGTCTCGATAAGCTGATGAAGCAGGAGCAGCATCAGGAGATGCTCGACACGGTAAGGGCCTCGGCTCGGGCTTACCAGGAGGCTATGAACAATCTGCTGAATAGCTGGATTACCATCGGCGAGATCGGAAAGAAACGTTTACAAGTGGCCTATGATGTGCTGGATGAGGCAAAGGCGGTCTCTGAAAAGGGAATCGATGAGACGCTGGCCATTGCCCGGAGCGCGAATGCCTCACTCTCCTTCTCTTCAAAAGTGGTCTTTTTCGGACTGCTCGGGGTATTCATCCTTGGCGCTCTGATTGCCTTCTCCATCACCCGAAGCATCGTCGAGCCAACCCGGAAAGGAGTTGATTTTGCCAAAGTCGTGGCCGGCGGAAATCTGGGGGCGACCATTGACGTGGATCAGAAAGACGAGATCGGCGTGCTGGCCCAAGCGCTCCGCAGTATGGTGGCGAGCCTCCGCGGAATCGTAAAGGATGTGAAGTCCGCGGCCGATAATGTTGCGTCCGGAAGTCATCAGTTGAACGCCTCCACGGAACAGCTCTCCCAGGGCTCCTCCCAGCAGGCGGCCGCTGCTGAAGAGGCTTCGGCGTCCATGGAGCAGATGGCTGCCAACATCCGGCAGAATGCGGACAATGCTGTGGAGACGGAAAAGATCGCGATGAAGGCTGCAGCAGACGCCCAGGAGGGGGGAAAGGCTGTCCAGGAGACGGTCAGGGCCATGCGGGTGATCGCGGAGAAGATCGCCATCATCGAAGACATCGCACGGCAGACGGATCTGCTGGCGCTCAATGCCGCGATCGAAGCGGCCCGGGCAGGAGAAGGGGGAAAAGGGTTTGCCGTTGTAGCATCAGAGGTCCGAAAACTGGCCGAAAGAAGCCGGCACGCGGCCGGGGAGATCCGTGAACTCTCCTCCTCAAGCGTTGATATCGCGGAAAAAGCGGGAAACATGCTGGCAAAGATCCTCCCTGATATTCGAAAGACTGCGGAACTGGTCCAGGAGATCACCGCTGCCAGCCGGGAGCAGGATACGGGTGCGGATCAGGTCAACAAGGCCATCGGTCAGCTCGATCAGGTGATCCAGCAGAATGCTTCGGCTACCGAGGAGATGTCCTCCATCTCCACACAGCTTGCGGAACAGGCGGAACGTCTGCGGGAGATCATGGGGTTTTTCACGGTTGAAGAGAGATCGGCGTCGGCCTTCACCGCCAAAGCCCGGCAGGTAATCGGGCAGAAGAGGGCTTCTACAAAGCCCGGACAAAAAGTCCATGTGGCCCGCCTGGAGAGAAAAAAACAGGCCCAAACCAAAGCAAATGATGGTTATGTCATCGACATCGACCAAGAAGGGCGGATTACCGATACAGGCAATGATGAAGACTTTGAAAAGTATTGATGAATCGCTGCCTGGCCCCAAAACCAAAAAAAGCCCGCCGGAGATGACATAAAGTCATTCCGGCGGGCTTATAAAGATTTTCCGGCGGCGTCCTACTCTCCCACACAGCTGCCCGTGCAGTACCATCGGCGCTGAAGCGCTTAACTTCCGTGTTCGGGATGGGAACGGGTGTGGCCGCTTCGCTATCGCCACCGAAAAAAAACAATATGTATAGATGAAAACGGTCAACAAAACTTGTGTCACTTGGATTGTGGCCAAGCCTCACGCCCAATTAGTACCGGTCAGCTCAATATGTTGCCATACTTATACCGCCGGCCTATCAACCTCGTAGTCTTCAAGGGGGCTTTAGTCTGCATGTCGCCATGCAAAAGGGATATCTAATCTCGGGGCCGGCTTCCCGCTTAGATGCTTTCAGCGGTTATCCGATCCGAACTTAGCTACCCAGCCATGCCGCTGGCGCGACAACTGGTACACCATTGGTTCGTCCATCCCGGTCCTCTCGTACTAGGGACAGATCCCCTCAAATATCCTGCGCCCGCGAAAGATAGGGACCAAACTGTCTCACGACGTTTT
>JAABSZ010000108.1:0-13581 GCA_011390135.1 Desulfobacteraceae bacterium
AAGGGCCTTCATCCGCCGCCACATCGAGGTGCGGCTGATGCCGAGGAGTTCTGCGGCCTCTTTTCGCTTGCCGCCGGTCTGGGAGAGGGCCCAGCGGATGTTCTTCTCATCGGTCGCCGGGGAGGAGGTGATGCTTTTTTCGACAGGGGTGGGCGCGGGGTGAAACGCGGTCAGCTCCGGCAGGTAACGGGAGAAGATTACGGGGCCTTTGACGAAGACAAAGGCGTGTTCGATGCACCGTTCCAGCTCCCGGACGTTTCCGGGCCACGGGTATCGGGCAAAGATTTGAATCACCTTGGGATCAACGGAGCGGACCCGCTTGCCGTAGAGTGCGTTGAACTTATGGATGAAATGATCCACCAGGGGCCCGATATCCTCGGTCCGATCCCGCAGCGGGGGCAGGATCAGGGGAACCGTATGGAGCCGGTAATAGAGATCCTGCCGGAAATTTCCTTGGGCAAGTGCCTGTTCCAGATTCTGATTCGTCGCGCTGATAATCCGCGCCTTCAGGGGAATTGGCCGGGTTCCCCCGACCCGCTCGAAGGTCCTCCCTTCCAGCACCCGGAGAAGCTTCACCTGGAGCTGCGGTTTCAGCTCGCCGATCTCATCGAGAAAGAGGGTTCCGCCGGCCGCCAGTTCGAAACGGCCGGGCCGGGCCCTGTCCGCACCCGTAAACGCGCCCTTCTCGTGCCCGAACAGCTCCGATTCCAGCAGGGATTCAGCCAGTGCCGCGCAGTTGACGGCCATAAAGGGCTCGTTTCTTCTGGGGGAGAGTTCGTGCAGGGTCTTTGCCATGAGATCCTTGCCGGTTCCGCTCTCGCCGGTGATGAGTACATTCGCGTCGCTTTTGGCGATGTCCGGCAGCCGGGTGAAGAGTTCCTGCATGACCGGGCTTCTGCCGATGATGCCGGAATAAGCATCGGCCTGGCTTCTGCCCGGGATCTTAGGCGGGCCCGGGTCCGGGGGGCGGAAGGTCTCCACCGCGCCTATGACCCTTCCGTCCGAGTTCTTCAGCACGCTCACGTTGACCAGCAGCAGTTGGGGGCAGCCTTTGCGGTCCACCGCGTTCACCTCCTGATCCAGCCGGGACTCTCTGGTCTCCAGGGCCGTGGCCAGGGGGCAGGAGCGGCGGCAGATATCGGTGCGGAAGATCTCCCAGCAGTGGCGGCCTAATACATCCTTTTTGCCGTATCCGGTGATCTTCTCTGCGGTGCGGTTGAACGCGGTGATCCGCCAGTTCATGTCGATGGTGAAGACGCCTTCGGGGAGATCATCAAAGAGGGTTCTGTAGTTGAGCGCGCCGATGGAACCGGGGAGACGGGTCTGGATATTGTCGGTATTCATAAATATTTTACGGATGCCTCCTGTTCGGTTTACGCGGATTCTGTTTCACCCTTGTTTCCGGTGAAACAGAAGATGAAACCCAGAAGAGGATTCCATGCAAAAACCGTGCAAATGACTGGAAAGACGCGGATGATCGGACGGATATCCCTCTGTTTAGACTGAAACCTGTTGCAGGGTTGCAACGGATGAAACACCTGAAACATCTCTGCAACAAAAAAGGGCGGAGAAGCCTTTGGGATCTCAACGCGGAATATAGGTGCAAAAAACGGATCTTTATGGTAGGCTGCGGTCGAAATCGACAACAATTGCATTCAGGAACAACTGGATTCAGGAACAACCGAATCAGGAAAGGATAGAGGAAAGATTCCATGACACCGGTAGAACTGACCCGAAAGCTGATCGCCATGCCATCCGCCAACCCTCCCGGCAACGAGCGGGAGATCGCCCGTTTTTTAGGGGAACTGCTGGAACGCGGCGGTTATACCATCGCCTATCATGAATTCGATGATATGCGCACCAGCCTGGTGGCGACATTGAAGGGAAAAGGGACAAAGCGGCCCATCTGCTTTTCGGGCCATATCGACACGGTTCCCATTGGGGAGAGTCCCTGGCGGGTCGATCCCTTCAAAGGGGAGATCGAGGGAGACCGACTCTATGGCAGGGGGGCATCGGACATGAAGGGCGGGGTTGCCGCGATGGTCATCGCTGCGCTGCAGATGGCTGAAGAACCGGAAGGGGAGGGGGATATCGTGCTGGCCCTGACCGCGGGCGAAGAGACCGGCTGCAGCGGGGCCCTGGATCTTGCGGATCGCCAGAAGAAGATGGGAAACGTCCTGCCGCAGGCCGGTGCGCTGGTGGTCGGCGAGCCTACGGACAACTATCCCATGCTGGGCCATAAGGGCGCGTTCTGGCTGGAGGTGGAGACCAATGGGGTTGCGGCCCACGGCTCGATGCCGGAACAGGGAGTGAACGCGATCTATCTCATGGCCGAGGCGGTCTTGAAACTGAGGGATCATTCCTTTGCTGTCGCGCCCCATCCGGTGCTCGGTTCCCCCACATTGAACGTGGGAACCCTTCGGGCCGGCACGGCCGTCAACATCGTTCCGGAGAAGGCCGTGGCCGGCATCGATCTGCGCACCCTTCCGGACCAGGGGATCGACGGGATCTGCCGAAACCTGAAGGCGGAGTTGGGGGAGAAGGCGACCCTGCGCCTGCTCAACGGCGCACAGAGCGTATGGACCGACCCGGATGACCCGTGGGTTGTCTCAGTTTTCGACATTCTGGAGAAGATGTGGAAAGAGCGGCCCGAGCCCCGGGGCGTAACCTATTTTACCGATGCATCGGCCCTGCGAAGCGCCATGAATGCGCCGCCCACACTGATTTTAGGGCCCGGAGAGCCCTCCCAGGCTCACAAGGTGAACGAATCCTGCAGCGTTTCTAAACTGGAAGATGCGCTGGAGATCTACACCGCGATCATGAAGTCATGGCGTCAGTGATATAAAGGACATAAAGGACGTAAAGGACCTAAAGGACGGTAGTGGAGATCTGCACCGCAAAGATGAAGTTATGGCTTTAGATGAATTTTGGAAATGAAGATCCCGGCAAAGGTCTTGGAATTTCAACATCCACTCTGTCCACTCTGTCCGCTTCGTCCTTTTTAAGGGGGGGGATTTTGATCCCAAATTTGATTTTGACTTTTAAGGGGGCTTTATGAGATCATAGGGCTATTATGGGAAAGCCGTATACATTTCAAAACGAAGAGTTGAAGGATATGGTGGGCGTCGGCGCGGTGGATGCCGATTCCGCAAGAATCTGGCTCCGCGCGGAAAAGGCCGGAGAGATCATGATCCGGTGGTGGCCCGAATCGGACCCGGACGCGATGGCCGAGACCGAGATATACCTGCCCGAGGAGAACGATACCGACAACACCTGCAGCCTGAAGATCCCAAACGCTTTGGATCAACCGCACCTCGATCCCCTGCGGCGCTACAGGTTCCGCATCTTCCGGAAGGCCGACAATTCCATCATCGGCGAAGGCGGCTTTGAAACCCGGCCCCGAGGCCCCGAGGGTACCCCCTCGAAGTTTTCCGTTGCCATCATGAGCTGCCATCAGCCCTTCACGGAAAAGGGCGTGGCCAATCCCAAATCCCGGCAGATGCTTCAGGCCGTGCTCCAGACACTGCGGGAGCACAACACGAAGTATGTGATGATGGTGGGTGACCAGATGTATTCGGACTACCCGCCCAACCTCTCCCTCTTTGGATCGAACCATTTCAACGCGGTGGCCCCCCCGGGCCGGAAGAGGATCCTCGACTGCTCCCCGGCAGAGATCCGGCAGATGTTTCACCGCCACTACCGCCATTTCTTCAGCGTTCCGGAGTGGAAGACCCTGAATGCGGAGTACCCCTGTTATCCGATTCTAGACGACCACGACATCGTGGACAACTGGGGCTCGGTCCCCGATCACAATAACCCGGAATGGCAGCGGCTCTCCCAGGGTGCCCGCCTGGCCTACCAGGATTATCAGGGATCGAAGATGAGCGCATCCAATCAGCTCCCGGACTCCTTCCACTACGGCTTTCGCTACGGCAACACAGCCACCTTTGTCATGGACCTCCGTTCCGCCAGAAGAGCCGGAAAGGGGGGTCAGCTCTATGACAGCCGACAGCAGGCCGAACTTCAGACGTTTTTGGCAGAGAATGCGGACCAAAAGGTGCTTTTTATCGTACTGAGCGTACCGGTGGTTCATCTGCCCAAGATCCTGGCCAAAATCGCGGTGAAACTGCCCCACTCCCCGGAGGACTTCGCGGACCGCTGGTCTTCGGGAGCCCACATCCGGGACCGGGACCGCTTCTTCAAAATCCTCCACGAGCACCAGCAGAAGCATCCGAACCAGAAGGTTGTATTGCTGAGCGGCGACATCCACATCGGCTGCGTCCACAGGATCGAGTGGAAGCCGAATGGCCCGGCCTTCTATCAGCTCATCTCCAGCGGCATCACCCACGTCACCGGCGGACTGATCCGTCACGCCTCCACCTTTCTGATCAGGATCAACCGGGAGATCGCGACCGATGACAGCGAGCTGCGGGCAAAGGTGCGCCTTCTGAAGGGGATCGACCGCCGGCAGCAAAATCCCTTGGGCAAGCTCAATATGGGAATTGTCGAGATGGAGACACTGAAGCCGGGCGGAGAGTGCAACCTGCGTTTCTATCTCTACGGACATAAAAAGGGCGAGCCCTACAAGGCCTTCCAATCGAAACCCCTTTAAAGCAGCAATCGATGGCTTGCCGGTGCAGGCCCTCAGATCGAGTCGCCCGTCGAGACCCCCGGTTTTTGTCGAATCACCTTGGGTCTGCTGCTCTGGCGCAGGCGATGCAGGTTAAATGGCTCGGGTCCGCGCGGAGCCGCCCCTCGGCAATCTCTTCTTCGCACCCGATGCAATAGCCGTAATCGCCCGATGCCATCCGGTCGAGGGCTGTGCGGATGCGCTGTTTCTCCAGTGAAAGGAGGCGTGCCGCGGCCTGCGTCATGGCCTGCTGCTGCAAGGCATCCATTCGCGTCAGACGGCCGACCCGTGCCTGGTCCAAATCGACGGGCTCTACCGGTTTTTGACCGGCGGTAATCTCATCCAGGCGTTTTTCCAACTGCTGCCTGAAATATTTTACGTCAATATCATCTCGCATGATCACTCGTTTGTAATAAAAGTCTCTTTGTAATAAAGATGATTACCAGAACCGCCATGCTCCGGTATAGATTACATAGATCCCCAGCAGCAGGTTGGTGATCCCGTGCGCGAGGATGGGATAGAAAAGATGACGGGTTCTGTATAGAAGAAGGGCATATATCATCCCCGCAACGATTCCGGCCAGCCACAAATGGTGTTCCGCGCCGAAAAGAACTGCCGTTATGAGAAACGACGGCCAGGTGAACGCGCCCACGGGAACCCGGGTGAAATCGTCCGGGTCGATAATATACCGCATGATAAAGGAGCGCCAGAAGAGTTCCTCGAAAATCGGTACCACGACCGCCGTACCCGCCATTCGAATCGAGATAAAAGCATAGAATGCGACAGGTGCTAAAACCGTCGGATCATAAGCCTTTGCATCTCCCATCACCGCAAAATCCCACTCCATATTGATCCAGAGAACAAAGACAATGACCCCAGCGGCCAATGCTTCCAGCAGCGGAAGGGTATGGATCTTCTCCAGGCGAATCTCCTCATAGGATCGCCAGTAAAAGAGGAGTGCCGCCGCGACGCAGAGGATACCGATCGTATAGAGAACCGGAGCCGTATAGGCAGCCAGTTGCGGGGGCGCGAACTTATCCGCGATCTGCCGGATCAGGATAAAGAGCAGGTAGATTCCAAAAGGCAGGGATCGCGCAAACCAAGGGGCATGGATCATCAAAAAGCTCATTTTTCAGCAGTGGTCAAAAGTGGAACTCGCGTCATATACGGCCCTAGGCCACATCCAGTGGAGAGATATCCAAGGGATGGACAAACTCCGCGCCGAATTTCACCCCGTTATCGAAAATGGTTCGGACGATGGCATCTTTTTTGACCCAGTTATTATCAAGCAGTTGAAATTCCAAAAAAATTCTGTCTCCGGGCTCCAGCCGGACAACCGGTTCTTTCAGTCCAACCTGCAGACCGGTTCGGGATAGATCTTTCACATCGATCTCCCACTTGCCGTTCCCCTTTCGGAGCTGCATCATTCCTTTGAGATCAGTCGCTTTCCGATAGAAAGAGCGACGTTCCAGATGAACCATGTAGGAATGGCCGCAGGAGCATTTGCACCGGACCTTGACGGCCTTTTGAATATCCCGGTACTCGGAGACATCCACCCGTTTTGCCTTGTCACATTTCGGACAGATAAAGGTGGCCTTGCTCGAACTGTCCATAAAGACTTTCTTCTCTGCCATGACGCCGGGCCCTTTTTCGTTTCAATGGGTTGATTATGGCATAAAACATTCCTCAATTTTATCTGCCACTATACATGGAATCGATAAAAGTGTCCAGCACTGCAACATCTATCTTTTGCACCACAGCACGCCCCATATCCGCCAGCAGCACAAAGTGAATCCCCTCTCCTTCCCGTTTCTTGTCTTTTAAGAGCGCGGTTTTCAAACCCTCTTTTTCGATGGAGACGGAGGTTGGCAGACCCAGCGCCCGGATCACTTTTTTCAGTCGAAGGGACTGGGATTCGGCTAAAAAACCGATCCGGACCGAAAGATCAGCCGCAGCGCACATGCCTGCAGCAACCGCCTCGCCGTGGGTGATGCCGGTACATTTTTCAAATGCATGACCCAAGGTATGGCCGAAATTGAGCTTCCGGCGTTCCCCCTTTTCGGTCTCATCCCTGTTGACCACCCCTGATTTGATCGTTACCGAATCGGAGACGAACCGTTCGATTACGCCTCGATCCAGGGCATGGGCATTTTCGATATTCTCCTCCATAAAACGGAAAAGCGCTGCATCGGCAATGGCCCCATGTTTGATTATCTCGGCAAACCCGCAGCGGATCTCCTTTGGGGGAAGCGTCTTTAACACTTCCGGATCGCAGATGACAAAAGCGGGCTGGTTGAAGACCCCCACCATATTTTTGTACCCTTTGAAATTGACGCCGTTCTTTCCGCCGACGCTCGCGTCCACCTGGGCCAGGAGGGTGGTGGCGACAAATCCGAAATCGACGCCCCGCATATAGGTGGATGCGGCAAACCCGGTGATATCGCAGACGATGCCGCCGCCGACACCGGCAATGAACCAGGAGCGGTCCGCGCCCAGCTCGATCAGTTTGTCGAAAATGGTCTCCAGCGTGGAAAGGGTCTTGACCCCCTCGCCCCGGCCGATGGTAATCACAGGGCAGCGCGGAAATTTTTCCCCGTAGAGACGATTGACCTCTGTATCGGTTATGATGACGCTCCTTTGGACCGGCAGATAATCCTTCAGGCTCCCGAGCCGCTCCCCGACCAGAATCCGGGAGCGGCCCATCCTGCCTTTCACCTCGAACGATTTCAAAGCAAAAACCTTTCTGTTATGGAATGGCTGGAGTGCTCAATTATATCCGGAGTGATCAATTATATATTGCGCACTCCTGAAATCCTTTCCGATGAAATCCTTTCCGATTCCTAAACTTTTGCCAACCTGCTTAAAAGTTGTTTTTGGTGATATCGAAGATGGCCTTCACCTGCCGGCAGAGATTTTCGAACTGCTCCGGATAGAGGGACTGGGAGCCGTCGCTCATAGCCTTGTCCGGCTCGTGGTGGACCTCCACCATCAGGCCGTGCGCGCTTGCGGCAACGGCTGCCCGGCTCAGGGGGATGACCTGATCCCGGAACCCGGCCGCATGGCTCGGATCGACAATGATGGGCAGGTGGCTCTCCCGCAGGACCACGGGAATCGCGGAGAGATCCAGGGTATTCCGGCTGTGTTTGACAAAGGTTCTCACCCCCCGCTCACATAAGATGATATCGGTGTTTCCGGCCTCCATGAGGTATTCCGCGGCCATGAGCCACTCCTCTACGGTCGCTGACATCCCCCGCTTGAGCATCACCGGCTTTTTGGCATGGCCGGCCCGGCGCAGGAGGCTGAAGTTCTGCATGTTCCGGGTTCCGATCTGGATGATGTCCACATATTCCTCAACGATATCGACATTTTCCGTATCCATCACCTCGGTGATCACCGCCAGTCCCGTCTCCTCCCGGACTTTTGCCATGATCTTCAAGCCCTCCTCCCCGAGCCCCTGAAAGGAGTAGGGGGAGGTTCGTGGCTTGAACGCGCCGCCCCGGAAGATTTGAGCCCCTGCCTTTTTCACATGCTTTGCGATGGTAATGGCCTGGGTTTCGCTCTCGATGGCACAGGGGCCGGCCATGATTGTCAGGTGGCCGTTTCCGATAAGAAGATCCCGCACACGGATGACCGTATCTTCGGCCTTGAACTCCCGGCTGACGAGCTTGTAAGGCCGGGTCACGGGGATAAGATCCTTGACCCCGGCCATCCCCTGAAACGGAGAGGGGTCAACTGGCCCTTCATTCCGAAGAATCCCGATGGAGACCCGATCCCCGCCCGGGATGGGCCGGGCCTCGTATCCTCTGGCCTCGATAGCGTTGACAACCGCATTGACCTGCTCTTCTGTCGCGTTCTTGCTCATGACCACCAGCATGACATTCTCTCCTTTGAAATCGTTTTTTTAAGGTTTTACGTTCGATCAAAAACAAAAAGGCCGTAACCGGGAGGTATTTTCCCGATCACGGCCTTTTAAACTGGAACAAAAGTGATGCTATTCAGCCATTGGTTCGGAACACCCCTCCCGGCGAGTGCTGTGCCGCCGGCACCAGAAATAGTTAAAAAAGCTGAAATAGAGGGTCTTTTGTTCCATTATGTGTATATGCTCTTTTTTCGGTTCCTTTACAGTCTCTTGTTTCCTGTACCTCTTTAATGGAAATGGAAAGAGAATGTCAAGATATTTTTCGGGCAGCCTCTTCACAAAAATTTTTCAACAGAGACATCGAACAGGTCAGCGAGCTTTTTGGCAACCCTCTTGCTGATGGCTCGGCTTCCCCGCTCCATGTTCGAGATGTTCTGGCGGGTCAGACAATATTTAAAAAATAGTGACAAATTTTATGGGGCCCTTGCCATGATTATTTTTTTAGGATAAAATGTCCAAAACAGAAAGGAGATTTCCAAAAGTGGACGAAAACCTTATACTACCGATCTTACGAAGGACGAAGAAGCAGTCATCGCCCACCTGCTTCCGGCTGACTCTGAAGCAGGAAGATCCCGGCATTGGTCTTTGCCGGAAATCCTCAACGCCGTTTTTTATCTTTTGCCCTCGGGCTGCATATGGCGCCTCCTGTCTCATGACTTTCCGCAACCTTTTTAGCGCGAGGGGAAGCATATGAAAGACAAAACCCTGATCGTTCATTTTTTTAAAAGAATTGTTTCGTTTTTTGCCCTGGTTTCTATTGCCGTGGCCTCATCTGTTTTCCTTTTGATGTCTGCTTCGGCGGATAAACCCGTCGAGGAAAAACCACCGCCTAAATCCGTATTCAGCCTCCTGCTGGGGCAGTTCGACGAGATAGAAAAAAAGCTCGACAGTCTGCTGAAAGATATCGAATCTCCAAAAGCTTTTGAACGCTATTATCAGTTGAATACGCTTTTTACGGATCTCCAGCGACGTTTCCACCGCGTCAGGAATAATTTTGATGAAGAATCAAAGAGTCCGCCTCCGGAAGACCCTTTAGCCAAGGAGAGCCGAAAGATCCTCATTAAAACCATCCGGATCAAAACCGATAGTATAGGACATGCTTTCTTTGATTTTCGGAGAAAATCCTTCAAACCCTTCATCGAATGGTTCGATTATCAAATGTCATCAGCCGAAGACGACGAAAATTCCGACTTTTTCCGACTAACGCTCTTTACCCGAATGGATCAGGTGCTGTCGCATCATCTTCTTGAACTGGAACACCTGCCGGATATGGCAAAAACAGATGGAGATACTCTGGCGGAGTTGGAAAAACGCCTGAAAATGGAAGGCAAGGCATTTCTCGACGAAGTCATCAATAAGGCCAGCGCCATCCATTCCGAGACTATCCGGCTGTTGGCCCATAATGTGTCATATGATCATGAGAAGATGGCACCGTTTTACAATGACATCATCAACCGTTCCCGGGTGATTTTCGAAATCGAGCAAAATCACTCCGGAGATGGGGATGAATGGCAGATTTTAGACGAAATTTCTTTGTCTTACAAACTGAGTATGCTGTCGGACTATTATGAATCGGCCATCGATAAAATTTCCAAAAACGAAGGATCTTTGGAGGGGTGGGAAAAGCAGGTGGCAATGTTCGAGAACAACAACAAAGATCTCATCAAACAGGAGAAAAAGATCGATGCCTATATGAAAAAAGATCCCGATGATATGCATTGCAGAGATCTGAGGAAGTATATGGACGAAGCCGATCAGATCGCTCATCAGAATATTGATGCCCAACTGGAAGAGTTGAAACAATTGGGCCAGATCATCGGATTGTCATTTGAGAAAAAAAAGCAGAAAATGCTCGAAAAAGGGAGTTACAAAGCGTTTTACCATATCATGCACAATCAACGAGATATTGTTTATCGGCAAAACAGCCTTGAGAATATCCGCCTGGAATACGATAAGCTGGTTAAAAGGGTGTCGGCCTTAAACCAGATCATCAAAGATATCATGGTGTCCAAAGATTGCTGAAGGGTATCTCACCAAACCCGGATGCGCAGAAAGAAGGGGGAAAATATCCGATGCGGGCCAACAGGATGAGGATGTATTGTATTGCGTTGTTATGGTTCTTTTTTTTGTTTCCTGCCGGCGCTTGGGCACAGAGAGGCGCTGGTATCGACGGAGATAGTCTGCAGAAGAGCAAGCAGGCAGTTCAGGATGCGCTTCAAAAGATCGAGGAATTCATGGTCTCCTACCAGGAGTTCCAGAAGCCTGAGGAAATCAAAAGCGAATTCACCGATCTGATCACCAGCGTTCAGGAGCTGGTATCCATTCTTTCCGAGGATTCGGATTTCATTAAGAACCTACGGGATTTCAAAGTGATGTACGATACTTACAGAAAGGATGAAGAGAATCTGGCAAAGGATGCGGAAGATCCTTTGAAAAAGAGAAAGCACGAGAATCTGGCAAAGAAAAACCGGGAAGGGGCCGAGCGCGTGAGCCGGAAGATCGAGGAGGCCCGAAGCGTCCGGAAACAACTCATGGCCAAAAGCATCGAGATGCAGTCGGCGGAACAGGAGATCCTGCAAAACATCCGATATCTTCGCATGAAAGAGATGGAAGATCAGATCGGGACGACTTTCAATTCCATCCGATCCGCATTGAATGAGATGGATGATCTCATCGAAAATTATGGAGAAGAGACCACTGGAGGGATGCCTCAATAATCTGTTATTTTGAAAAAAAGGAGAAGTTCACATGAGAGCCGGAACAATGATATTGTTTGCACTGCTGATTGGGTTGTCGTCGGCGACGGCAGATCTTGCCGCACAGGATTCAAGCACAAAGGATGCCAATCAGGCCTTTGACAATCTTAAACAGAGCGTTGGGAAGGCCCAATCCATCATCCAGGCGTTGAACGAGAGCCTGAAAAAGGGTATTAAAGGCGCAGATCTGGTGGAGAAGGAGTTTTCCGAATTTGAAAACCACCTGAAAAACCTCTCCACTTCCTTGTCAGAGGATTCCGACACCATGAAGGATCTTGAGAGATACAGGGAGATCGCTGTCGGATATAAGGACAACGCCCAGAAGCAGATCGACGAAGTCCAGAGCACCAAGGACAAGAAGTTCTGGATGAAGATATCCGAGGAATGGGAGAACCGTATCCGGATGTACGAGGATCTCAGGGAGATGGTCACCAAGCAGAGGGATGTTTTGAAGGACAAAATCGTCTGGGTGGGAGAGAGCAAAGACAAGCTCAAACAACTTCGCCTTTTGAACATGGATGATGAGATCACCAGACACATGAGCGAACTGGGCCAGGAGCTTGAATCGATTAACCGGGATCTTAACGAGTTGAACAAAGCGATCCCCGACGTTTCCGGAACGCCGGGTTGATGGGCGGACAGATGAGGAAAACGCGACTTTCGCTCTGTTTTTTTTCAGGGATGATCGCCTTGGCCGCGTCTGCAGGTTTAGCCGGCCAAGGGCAGCCGTTGGCCGATGTCATTGATAAACTCGAGACCCTGATCGATGAGATCGGCACAGCAGAGGCATTGATCCAGGAAAACATTCGACAATTGACCGAAGAGGAGGCGGCTGTTCAAAAACGGATCGATGAGGAGACTGCCCCCCAAGACATCATGGCGCTTCAACGACAACGGATGGAAGTTCAACAGCGGAAGGAGGGCTTTGAACAAAAACAGGAGGAGATGGAGTTGTTGCTTCAGAAAACAAAGGAGAAATTGAGCAGAATCAGAGAAAAAGAAAAAAATTTACCTGATTTATAGCGCATTTCCTCTTCTCATCCGATTTTTTCAATGAAAGGGATCATTTTATGGACGGCAAAGGGATGTCAGCGTTCAAGATCCATCCTCCTTTTGTATTTTCCGTTTTTACCGGCCTCTTCATTTCAGGCATCATCTATTATCACTCTGTACTGAAGGATGTCGAAGGAGGCGACACTCAAGGAATTCTGGGCCGTGCGGATCTGTTGAGGTATATCTCGGATCCGGTTTGTCTGATCATATTCGGAGCCTTTTCAGCAGTGGTCGTCTATTATGCTATCCAATTCTTCGCACTCAAAGCCGACAAGGCCGAATTCGAGTCGCTTCTGGAAGATCTGGAATACCATGAAGGGCGCATTCGGCCCTCTCCGGCAGGAGGCGGGCTCGGCCGGCGACATTCTCTGGCCTACATCCTTTCCGGCCGACACGAAGGCGAGATGGCAGCCGTGTTCACCAAAACCGTCGGCTCCATTCCTCGGCTGGATCACGGTCTCAAATGGTGCCAGGCATATCTTCAAATTCATCGGGAGCGGTTGACCCGGGATCTTTATTTTCTGCAATTCGGAGTCTGGGTGTTGCCGATTCTGGGGTTCATCGGCACGGTGCTGGGGATCTCAAGATCCATTGCAGGTCTCAACAGCCTGGTAGCCAACACCCAGCAGCAGTTGGGCGGCGCACTCCAGGGGAGTATGCAAGCAGTGCTCTCCGGTCTGTCCACTGCCTTTGACACTACGTTTCTTGGCCTTGTTCTGACAGTGGTGGTCATGTTCGCGACCCTGATCTTGAACCGGATGATCCATTCCCAGTTGGAAGATTACTATCTCAAGCTCATCGATCGCATCAACAAGATTTTTCCCCAAACGGACCCTTCATGATCTTCGGGAAGGATCAAAAGACCTCCAACCCCGAACTCACGGGGGCGGTATCCATGCTGCCGTTGGTGGACATCCTTTTTTCCTCTGCGGGAATCTTTCTGATCCTCATCTCCATCATTCATATCCTCCAGACGCAGATCAACATCCCCCCACCCACGGCGGAGATGGCAGTTGTTTGTGCAGACAACAGCCCGTATCTTTTCTTCACCCAGGCCGACCATCAGGGGATAGCGGTTTACAGCCATGAAGCTGCGCAGTTTATAGAGGCAAGACTCCGGCAGCGGGAAGATATTTTTCCCCTGCTGGTGGCCTTTGATGCGGAGGCATTCCATGAAAAAGACCGATTGATGAAGACCATCCGAGCGATCGGTAAAAAGCGTA
>JAABSZ010000109.1:0-13527 GCA_011390135.1 Desulfobacteraceae bacterium
TTTGGAATGGCCGTTCCGGAGCTGAGGTTTCGGGATAGGGCAGATTCCGAGGAAAATCATCTCCTTCAGGCCGATGCGCAGCCGAGGGGCCGGGCTTACTGCCCTGGAACAGAAGCGGCTGTACTATAGATCCAGCATTTCCAGAAGATCCCCCCGCCGAAAGGTGGCGGAAAGCTGCTGCAGGGAGATATCTCTGTCGCCGTAACAGGCCATCAAAGCATGGGTAACGGCCTCCACCGCATCCCTGTGATACGCGGCCCTGTCCACGGCCTTTTGAACCCCGTTCTCCGGAAAATTGGCCTCGCCGCTCAGATCCCTGACCTTGTATTTCCCTTGGAAAACCGTTACCAGAAACTCGCCATCCCCGACCTCTCCGATATGGAGTCCGTCAACACCGGCATCGTTTCCCCCTTCGGTGAGCAGTTCGGCCGCCTCGGCCAGCGAAAGCTCCAGGCAGGTGGATATGCAAAGAAGCACAAAGGCTGCCGATTTCTTTTTGTTGATATCGGTTCCGGCCGGCAGCCACTCGGAATGCTCCTCGACAATTCCGGTGACCCGCTGGTCGATAATGCTGGCGTTGATGTTCATCCATCCCTCTCCCGGATTGGTTTCGATTCTCGCGCATTGGTGCGCCGCCATCACCGTCTCTTCAGAGAATGGTAGCATGATCCGCGGAGATTGGAATATAAAAATCTCAAACCGGTATCGCTTCCGGGGAGATATGCGGGGCCGGAGTGTGAACCCCGGAGAAAAAGATCGAAAAGGACCGGCAACTGTGATAGATTGAGAACGAAAGGAAACTGCACATGAAATTTTCGGAAGTTGCCGATTCTCTTCACATCGATCCCCGTAAACTGACCCATTATGCCCTTGATAAAGACTCGCCTACGGGCAAGCACAAAGCCGTGCTTTTTGAAAAGATGCTGGGCTTTACAAAGGAAAACCATGCTCTTCTGATCCGGAAAATTGAGGCAGAATCGCTTCAGGCAGAAGTCCATCTTGTAACGCTTTACGTTCTGAAAAAGGGGAGGCTATAGAGATGCTGCATATCGGAGATGTCATCGAACTGGTAGAAGATATTAAAAATGGGAATCTGCGGGCCGGAAGCCGCGGAACGGTTGTGCATCAGCATTCGGCAGAGGATTTCGAAATTGAATTTACTGATGATGACGGCCAGACAACGGATCTTCTGGCCCTGGGGCCGGAACAGTTCATTGTGGTATGGCGTTCTGATACCCGGCAGTGGGTTCCGGTTTCAGAGCAGATTTGTGCGCTGCTTGAAAAGATGCCGGATGAGATTGCCGTTGAAGTGCTGGATTTTGCAAGATTCATATCTGTCCGAAAACGACCGGTCCCCATCTCCCTGATAACAGAAGAGCCTATGAAGCTACAAAATTTGTAGCTACCATATAACCATCTGTTTATAAGAGAGATATATGAATGTCCATTTTTTGAAAGCATGTCAGGAGTCAATCAAAGGTTCAACAAACCCCTTTACTCATATGAAACAGCGAATGACCAGAAATCGAAAAGAGGGAGAACCCGCAGAAATGAAAACCGAAAATTCCACAGAAAAAAGCGCAACCATCGAAATCGACGGCGTCTCCCACAAGGCCGCAGAGGGAGAAAACCTGATGGCGGTCCTGCGCCGGGCCGGGATCAAGATCCCTGCGGTCTGCTACCACCCAGCCCTGAAGAAGGCTTCGGCCGCGTGCCGCCTCTGTCTGGTGGAGATCGAAATGCCGAATACGGAGGCTAAGATCCGCCGCTCCTGTATTGCCAAGGTGCAGGACGGAATGCGGATCACCACCGACAGCGACGAGATCCGGGCACAGCGGAGCCGGGCGTTGAACCATCTTCTCTCCCATGCGCCCCAGTCCGAAGTCCTCTTCCGGATCGCGACGGAATTCGATCTTCACACCCAACCCCTGCCGGACGGGTGCATCCGGTGCCACCTCTGCCGGCGGGTCTGTGATGAGATCGTGGGTGCGAAGGCGCTGAAGGTGGAACATCGGGAGGGGCATCCCTTTATAGTGGCGGTTCAGGGGAAGTGCATCGGCTGCGGGACATGCGCGAATATCTGCCCCACAAAAGCCATTCAGGTGACGGACCATGACAATGTCCGCACCATTACCATCCGGGATGAGGTGATCGGCCAGCATCCCCTGGAGCGGTGCGAAGGGTGCGGGCAGATGGTAGCGACACCCCGATTTCTGGAACATGTCTACCAGCGGACCGCGCCTCATCCGGATGTGAAGGAACACCATCGGTATTGTCCCGCGTGTGCAAAGATCTTTTCGGACCGGATCAGAAGGCTGGGGGAGAAGAGTGCGCCGCCGCGGGCATCGAGAAAGGCCGGGCCCGATGCCAGATGAACCGGGTTGGCACCGGGATGATCTGCTCAGTGGTTAGTTTTTTATGTTATACCAAGTAATTGCGCGATCGCGAAGAAAATGTTGAAAAAAAGGACCAAAAGGACCCAAAGGACATAAAGGACTGAAGGGACGTAAAGGACTTTGCTGCGGATGATGAGGTTTCTGCTGCGGATGATGAGGACTTTGCCTCGGATGATGAGGTTTCTGCCGTGGATGATGAGGACT
This sequence comes from Desulfobacteraceae bacterium, assembly GCA_011390135.1. Taxonomy (GTDB): domain Bacteria; phylum Desulfobacterota; class Desulfobacteria; order Desulfobacterales; family JAABSP01; genus JAABSP01. The sequence goes on from JAABSZ010000109.1 coordinate 2,601, forward strand.
TTGCCGTGGATGATGAGGTTTCTGCCGTGGATGATGAGGACTTTGCCGCGGATGATGAGGACTCTGCCGCGGATGATGAGGGGGCGGCATGACCGCAGGGCTTGAATGCTTTTCAGGTGGGGAATACAGGTTTCCATGTATTTTTTCTTCGATCTTCGTTATGATAGAGATTAAGGGTGGATAACAACTTCCAAGCGGAAAGGAGAAAGATTACATGAGCAGAGAAATCTTTACCAGGGACGAACTGACCATGTTGATGGGAAATCAGCACAGCCACAACATCTCCATCTACATGCCGGCCTCCCGGACTAACAGCCAGCAGAACCAGATCCGCTTCAAAAACCTCCTTCGAAAGGCCGAAGAGATGTGGCGGGAGCGGGGCCCCAAGGATCTTTCCGTAGAAGAGGTCTTCAAACCGGGACGGCAGCTTCTGGAGGAGACCCGCTTCTGGAGCTTTCAGGATGAGGGGCTGGCGATCTTCATCTCTCCCGGCTTCTTCAGCGGGTATAGGCTGCCCATCGGCTTTAACGAGCTTGTGGTATTCTCCAACCGGTTCCATGTAAAGCTTCTTTTCCCCCTTCTGAGCAAAGAGATGGCCTTTTATGTTCTGGCGTTGAGCCAGAAGAACATCCGGCTGCTCCAGTGTACCTACCAGCAGGCCCGTGAAGTTACCGCAGAGAGCCTTCCCAGAAACATCGAAGAGGTACTCCGGTATGACGAGCCCATAGAGCAGCTTCAGCATCACACGGAAACCCAGAACCAGCGACCCGACGGAAGCGGCAGGCCCGCCATGCATTTCGGCCAGGGCGTGGGGAAGGACGATGTGAAGAAGAACCTGACCCGCTTTCTACAGCAGGTGGACAACGGCCTGCGGGATGCCGTGAAGGCAAAAGGGATCCCGCTGGTGATCGTCGGCTTGGAGCATATGACCGGGATCTACCGGGAGGTCAACCATTACCCGCACCTACTGGACGAGGATATCCAGATGAATGCGGATGAACTCAACGACCGGCAGCTCCGGCAGCAGGCATGGGAGGTGGTGGAGCCCTACTTTCTGAAGAAGCGGCAGGAGGTTGAGGACCGGTATCACCAGATGGCCGAGCGGGAAATGGCCTCCGGGGACATCAAGGAGATCGTGCCCGCGGCATGGGACGGCCGGATCGATTCTCTGTTTGTGGCCACCGGGGTGCAGCAGTGGGGAGCGTTCGACCCCCAGAGCCGGGCCGTGGATCTGCACCAGCGGGAGGAGAACGGAGACGGGGATCTGCTCGATTTCGCCGCGATCTATACCCTCATGAAGGGCGGCACAGTCTATACCTGCCCCCGGGAGGAAGTGCCGGGCAACACACTGGCTGCGGCCATCTTCCGCTACTGATTCCGCCCTGCCCCGGAACGGTTTTTTCTTGACAGGATCTGTTTTATCATTTAATAATTGACATTTTCGATTGAATCGTCATGTCATTATTGAACGACAGAAGGAGGATCGACGGATATGTATGCTGTGGTGAATACGGGCGGAAAGCAGTACCGGGTCCAAAATGGTCAGGTCTTCCGGGTGGAGAAGCTTCCCGGAGAGATCGGGTCCCCCGTGACCTTCGATCAGGTGCTGCTCTACTCCGACGGGAACGAGCTGAAGGTAGGGCAGCCGCTGGTGGAAGGCGTCGCGGTCCGGGGCCATATCGTGGAGCAGGACCGGGAGAAGAAGATCATCGTCTTCAAATACAAGCGCCGGAAGCGGTACCGGAGAAAACAGGGGCATCGGCAGTACTATACCGCTATAAAGGTGGATGGTATCGGCAGCCCCGAAGAACTCGATCAGGGGGAATCGGATCAGCAGCCCCTGGCACAGAAGGAGGCCGCACCGGCCCAGACCCCTGAACCGACAGCGCCCTCCGAGACCGAACAGGGCGGCGAGGGCGATCTTGCACAGAAAGAGGAGATGGAGTAATGGCACATAAAAAGGCGGGCGGAAGCTCGAAAAACGGCCGCGACAGCAATGGACAGCGCCGGGGCGTCAAGATCTACGGGGGCCAGAGCGTAAGGGCCGGCAACATCCTGGTGCGCCAGCTCGGGACCAGGATCCATCCGGGTGAGAATGTGGGCCTGGGCAGGGACTACACCCTCTTTGCAAAGATCGACGGGGTGGTGGTCTATGAGCGGATGGGCAAAGACCGCAAAAGAGCAAGTGTTTATGCCGAGTGAAGTTCATCGATGAAGCAACCATTACCGTCCGGTCCGGCGACGGGGGCCGCGGATGCGTCAGTTTTCGGCGGGAGAAGTTCGTTCCCAAAGGCGGACCGGACGGCGGCGACGGAGGCCGGGGGGGCGATGTCATCATAAAGGCGAGCCCCCGGAAGCGGACTTTGTATGATTTCCGGTACCAGCGGAACTTGGCGGCCAAAAACGGCGGCTACGGCCAGGGAGCGCAGAAGACCGGCAAAGACGGCGAAGACCTCCTCCTCGAGCTGCCCCCCGGAACCATCATCCGAAACGCGGAGACCGGAGAGGTGATCACGGACCTCACCCAGCCCGAACAGTCAGCCGTTGTGGCCCAAGGAGGCCGCGGAGGCCAGGGCAACCGCCGCTTCATGACCTCCACGAACCGGGCCCCCCGGTTTGCCCAGCCCGGCGAGCCGGGCCAGCACCTCACCCTCCAACTCGAGCTGAAGCTTCTGGCCGACGTGGGACTCATCGGCCTGCCCAACGTGGGCAAATCGACCCTGATCTCGGCCCTCTCCTCGGCAAGACCCAAGATCGGCGACTACCCCTTCACAACCCTCACCCCCAACCTCGGCGTGGTCAAGCATCCCTGGGGCGAGCCCTTTGTGATGGCCGACATCCCCGGCCTCATCCAAGGAGCACATCAGGGAGCGGGCCTGGGAACCCAGTTTCTGCGCCATATCGAAAGAACCCGCGTCCTGGTCCATCTCATAGATGCGGCAGCCATCGATCCGGAAGACCCCCTCGAAGGGTACAAAACAGTCAACCGGGAACTCTCCCTTCACGACAAAAAACTTGCCGGAAAGCCCCAACTCGTGGTATTGAACAAGATCGACATCCCCGAGGCCCGGGAGAAGGCGGCCCGCTTCACCGAGGCATGGAAAGAAGAAAGAGACGAAGACTTCCTGCAGATATCGGCCCGGGATGCGGAGGGAACCGACAAACTGGTATCCGCGGTGGTACAGATGCTGGACAAGGCTGCATTGTAGTGGATGGTGAATCGTGGATAGTGAATGGTGAATCGTGGCTGGTGCATCATAAATGAATCTCTCCATCGAGTCCATCGTCCTTTATGTCCCTTTCCATCGAGTCCTTTGTCCTTTATGTCCTTTGTCCTTTTCAGCCCATCGTCCTTTATGTCCCTTTTGTCCTTTATGTCCTTTGTCCTTTTCAGTCCATCGTGAAAAACCCCTTCAAAACCTGACTCCATGAACCTGAACCGACAACGCTACATTGAAAAAGCCCATCGGGTTGTGGTCAAAGTGGGCAGCAACGTCCTCACAAGGGACAACGGCCTCAACCTCGAAGTGATCCAAGAGATCAGCCGCCAGATCTGCAGCCTCCAGGATCAGGGCAAAGAGGTGATCCTCGTCTCCTCGGGCGCGATGGCCTCCGGGGTGAAAAAGCTCAACCTCTCCCGAAGACCCGACGAAATCCCCAAGCGCCAGGCCGTGGCCGCGGTGGGCCAGGCCGGCCTCATCATGGAGTATGAAAAAGCCTTTGAAGCCTATAACCGTAAAGTGGCCCAGATCCTGCTGACCGGCGACGGCCTCACCCATCGGAAGCGGTACCTCAACGCGAGAAACACCCTGCACACCCTCCTCTCCTGGGGCGTAGTTCCCATCATCAACGAGAACGACACCGTCTCCATCGAGGAGATCAAGCTGGGAGACAACGACAACCTCGCGGCCATGATCACCCTTTTGATGGACGCGGACATCCTCATCAATTTGACCGACATCGACGGCCTCTACAACAAGGACCCCCGCCAATTCCATGATGCGGAGCTGATCCCCGAGGTCTCGGTCTTCAAACGGGAGATCGAAAGATTTGCCGGCGAGATCCCCGGCGCTCTAGGAACCGGCGGCATGCTCAGCAAGATCAAGGCGGCCCGGAAGGTGACGGTCTCCGGAGTCCCGATGATCATTGCCAAAGGGGACAAGCCCGATATCCTGCTGAAGATTCTTTCCGGTGAGGATCACGGCACATTTTTTACCCCCAAAGAGGAGAAGCTCAACCGGCGCAAGTGCTGGATCGGCTTCACCTTAAAGCCGAAAGGGACCCTGCGGATCGACTCGGGCGCGGCCCATGCCCTGCTGGAGGGAGGAAAGAGCCTCCTGCCCAGCGGCATCGTCGATGTGGAGGGGGAGTTCGGGGCCGGCGCGCCCGTGGAATTCAAAAACGGCGGCAGCCAGATTCTGGGAACCGGGCTCGTAAATTACAGCGCCGCGGAGATCCGGCGGATCATGGGGCTGAAGACGAGCCAGATCAAGGAATGCCTCGGCTACAAACCCTATGACGAGGTGATCCATCGGGACAATCTGACCATCACCACAGCCGACTCGGAACTGTGTGAATAACCGGAAGAAATATTTGATTCAGAATGAGATTCAACATTAGATTCAACATGAGATTCAGGAGCCGATGATGAGCATAGATACGACGATCCGGGAGATGGCCAAGGCCGCAAAAAAGGCATCGGTTGCCGTTGCCCGTTGTTCCACCCAGGAAAAAGATCGGGCACTTCTGGCCATTGCGGACCGGCTGGAGAAGGAATCCGCGCGGATTCAGGCCGAAAACAGAGACGATCTGAAGCGGGCGCAGGAGATGGGCCTGACAGCAGCCATGATCGACCGTCTCACCGTCAAAGACAGCACCATCGCGTCCATGGCCCGAGGACTCCGGGAGGTCGCGGCCCTCGAGGACCCGGTAGGGGCCATCCAAAAGACCTGGCGAAGACCCAACGGCCTCACGGTCTCGAAAATGCGGATCCCCCTCGGTGTCATCGGTATCATCTATGAATCCCGTCCCAACGTCACAATCGATGCCGCGGCCCTCTGCTTCAAAGCCGGCAATGCCGTGATCCTCCGGGGCGGCTCCGAGGCCCTGGCCTCCAACCAGGTGCTGGCCCGGATCGTCCATGATGTCCTGGACGAGGCCGGACTCCCGAAAGAGGCGGTGCAGGTAGTTCCCACCCGGGATCGGGAGGCCGTTACCGCGCTGCTGGCCCAGGAGGAGTATATCGACCTGATCATCCCCCGGGGCGGCGAGAGTCTGATCCGCTTTGTGGTGGAGCATTCCAGAATCCCGGTGCTCAAGCACTACAAGGGCGTCTGCCACGTCTATGTGGATGCGGATGCGGACATCGAGATGGCCGCGGATATCGCGTTCAACTCCAAAGTCCAGCGCCCCGGGGTCTGCAATGCCCTGGAGACCCTGCTGGTCCATGAGAAGATCGCAGAAGACTTTCTGCCGGTCATGGCCGAGCGGTTCGGCAAGGCCGGAGTGGAGCTTCGGGGATGCCCCGGGACCCGGAAGATCCTGCCCGCGGCCGCGGGCGCGACCGATGCGGACTGGCCCGCCGAATACCTGGACATGATTTTAGCCGTCAAAGTGGTCTCCGACATGGAGGAGGCCATCGAACACATCGGAAAATACGGCTCCGCGCATACCGAGGCCATCGTGACCAAAGACTATACCCGTGCCCACCGGTTCCTGCGGGAGGTCGATTCCTCGGTGGTGCTGGTCAACGCCTCCACCCGCTTCAATGACGGGGGCCAGCTCGGACTGGGTGCGGAGATCGGCATAAGCACCTCCAAGCTCCACGCCTTCGGCCCCATGGGCGTAGAGGAGCTGACCACCACCAAGTTCATTGTACTCGGAGACGGACAGGTTCGGACATAGAGAAAAAGGGCACATGAAATCGATCGGCCTTCTCGGCGGAACCTTCAATCCGATCCACTACGGACATCTGCGGCCCGCGCTGGAGGCTCTGGAAGCATACGATCTTGAAAAAATCCTGCTGATCCCCTCATCGGTTCCGCCCCACAAGGCATGGGCAGCAGACCCTCAGGACCGTCTGGCCATGACCGAGCTTGCTGCCGCAAACCGCACGGAATTCGAAGTCAGCGACGTGGAGCTGAAGCGGGAAGGCCCCTCCTACACCATCGACACCATCGGCCATTTCAAATCCGGACTGCCCCGGGATACCCGCCTCTATTTCCTGGTGGGGCTGGATGCCTTTCTGGAGATTGACACCTGGAAACATTATAAGCATCTTATGGAAGCGGTTCCCTTCATCGTCATGGCCCGCCCCGGGCCCAAACAGGCGCAGATGGTGAAGGCCGTGGGATCGGTGCTTCGGGAACGGATATCAGATCAATACCGGCTGGAGAGCGAAAACAGAACCTATATCCATCCGGAAAAGCCGCAGGTTCATCTTCTTGAATCCACACTGATGGACATCTCGGCCACGCAGATCCGGGAACTAGTAAAAATGGGGCGATCAACCGCTTTTCTGCTGCCCCGAAAAGTTGAAGAATATATCAAGCAAAAAGGACTTTATCGATGACAGAACCAAAAGGCCCGCTGCCGGTCGAGGTATATCTCAAAGCGGCCCTGGGCAGAAAGGCCCAGAGGCTGGTAGCCCTCGATGTGGAATCGCTCACATCCGTAGCGGACACCTTTATCATCTGCAGCGGCCGATCCAACCGGCAGGTGACGGCCATTGCCGAACACATTCGAAGAGAGCTGAAGGAAGAGGGAAGAAGCCCCTTGAGCGTTGAAGGAATGCGGGAGGGGCACTGGGTGCTGATCGACTACGGCGAGGTGGTGATCCATGTCTTCTACGAGTCGGTGCGGGAACTCTACGATCTGGAGAGCCTCTGGATCGACGCGCCGCGGATCGACATCAGCGCACTGATCCAAGCGGCCGCGATCCAGGCCGGTCGGATTCCCGAAGAAGACGAAGATATACCATACGAAGACAAAGACGAAGACCAAGACGAAACCGATTCGGATTGGGCAGATGAGGATGACGACCTTTCCGACTGGGACCAGGAGGAGATGGGAGATTAAAAGATGAAAGACGTGCAGAAACCCTTTATAATGATCCAAGACTATGCCACTGGAAAGGAGATCCCCAGAATCGGTGCAGAAGAGAACCGCCAGGCCGTAGAGCGCTATCTGGTGGAGGAGAAGGGGTATGACAAGAGAGATATCGAAATCGACATCCCGATCGAGCTGACAGTGAATGGGACACCTTATCGCTCCAAGATCGACCTGGCGGTTCGGGCCGCGGGAGAGCGGTGGATGCTCATCAAGTGCGCGGCCGGCTCACTCGGCTCCCGGGAGAGGGAAGTGGTCTCCGCGGCCCGTCTTCTGGAGAAGAGCCAGATCCCCCTTGCCGTAGCTTCGGACGGGAGTGATGCGATTCTGCTGGATACGGTGACCGGGAAGAAGATAGGATACGGAATGGACGCGATTCCTGCAAAGGCCGAAGCGATATCCCAGGCCCAAGAGACGCGTCGGGTTCCCTATCCCGAAGCCCGGATGGAAAAGGAGAAGCTGATCTTCAGAACCTATGACCTGGAGAACGTCAACCGAACGATTCCCGAATAGATCGGCTGCCCGCGCCGTTCCTTTTTCTCCCCCTCTCTTCCCTTTCCTTTTGACAGCCCCTCGATCCTAGTGGTAAATAAATTCTTTATCTCTCGGAATCCGCCCTGCCCCGCGGGGGCAGTCTCACCCACCAACCTGAAGAGAAGGGGGAAAGATGAAACGACTTGCTTTGATTGTAATTGCCGTCATTCTTTTGACACCCGGCATCTCCGGTGCCGAAACCTACAAGATCGCCAACGCGGCCTGGGCCGGCTGGTCCCCCTCCAACGTGGCCGACGCCAAAGGATTCTGGAAGGATGAGGGCGTTGATGTCCGGGTCTTCACCCTCACCAATCCCCAGGAGCTGATCAGCCTGTTCAAAAAAAGACTCGTCCACATCTCCTTCGAGATGATCGGAACGGCTGCCGATCTATATATGGAGGGGCTTCCGGTGCGGATCATCGCGGAGACGAACTGGTCCGACGGCGGAGACAAGATCATCCTCCGCCAGAACCTCGACCCTTCCGAACTGAAAGGCCGGTTCGCGGGGGTCTATATCAAAAACCCGCCGATCCTCTACTTTTTTCACCAGTATTTAACCGATGCCGGACTGAAGCTGGCCGATCTGCAGGTCGTGGAGATGGAGCCGAAGGTACTGTCGAACCGCTTCATCGATGGCGCGCTCGATGCGATCCTCTGCTTCGACCCCTGGGCCATGCAGGCCGTGCGGCAGGGAAAGGGAAGAGTCGTTGCCACCTCTGCCGATTACAAAGGATGCATGCCCGAGGGGATGATGGCGCTGGAAGAGACACTGGAAAAGATCCCGGAAGCCGATCTGCAGTCGATTCTAAGGGGATGGACCCGTGCGGTGGAATGGTGCAAAGACCCTGCCAACTGGAAGGAATACATGGAGATCCTCAACACCCGCACCTTTAAAAATCACACGCCATACAGCGAAGCGGACCTCAAGGAGATGCTCGCTGCGGTGAAGATCCATGACCGGGAGGCCCTGGTGGAAAGAAACCGGATTCCCGGGGGGCTTTCCGCTTATGTAGAGAACCTGGATCGGTTCCTGTCGGAAAACGGGATGCTGAAAAAGCCGATCGATCCTAAGACATTTCTGCATACCGGCCCTCTCGTGGACGCGCTGCAGCCGCTCCAAAAGCCATAAAGGAGGTAATAGAGATGATCTTCAGATCCCTTCAGATGCGCCTCGTCTTTATCTTCGGCCTCTGCCTGACCGCCTCTGTGGGAGCCGCGGTGATCTACGGCATCTACTCGACCCGAAAAACCGAAGATTTTGTCAGCGATCTGGCCACCCAAGCCGCGCATAAGGCGGCGCGATCCGTGCTGATAGAGCGGGCCGATGCGATGTCCTTCGATATCGAATCGGCACTGGAATCCTCACTGACAACATCGAGGACACTGGCGGATCTCTTTTCCGGGATCAAGAATCCGGAGATGGGCCTCCAGATCGACCGGGAACGGATAGTCCGGATTCTGCAAAGCGTTCTGGAGAAGAACCCGCACCTTGCCGGCATAGGAACGGTCTGGGAGCCGAACGCGCTGGACGGGCTGGATGAACTCTATGCCAATACCCCGGGCCATGACGAGACGGGCCGGCTGGTTTCGTATTGGGGCCGGAGCCCCGACGGAGAGATTCTGCTCGAGCCTGTCATCGGCTACGAGAGCACCGAAACCTTTGAAAACGGCTTGCGGAAGGGGGAATTCTATCTTCTGCCAAAGGAGCGGGGGAGGGCTTCGATCATCGACCCCTACCCCTATCCGATCCAGGGAAAAACCTTCTGGATGGCGACCCTGGCGGTTCCGATCATGAACCGAGAGACCTTCTACGGTGTTGTGGGGGCCGATCTGAGGCTCGATTTCATGCAGGAAATTGCGCGGCGGGCCGATGCGGATCTCTTCAACGGTGTGGGGAGCATTGCCGTGATCAGCCGAAACGGCCTGATCGCGGCCGCCAGCGATCATGAAGGACTCATCGGAAAGCACATCCGGAAATGGATCGAGGAGGACTGGGCCGAAGACCTGTCGGAACTGGCGGAATCGGAGGTGGAGATCGGCGAGGAGATCGAGGTGGATCTGGACGGCGAGACCATGGATGTCACAGTTCCGATGCAGATCGGCGATACCGGAATGACCTGGGCGGTCATGATTCAACTGCCGACCTCGGCCGTTCTTGCGGAGGTGCGCCAGATGCAGGAAACCCTCAAGAAAAGGGGAAGCGCCGATATCCTTCAGCAGGCAGGGGTCGGCGCGGCCGTGGGCCTGATCGCACTGCTGCTGGTATGGCTCTTTGCCCGGCGGATCAGCGGGCCCATCAAAGCGGTCATCGGGGGCCTGACCCGGAACGCGGGCCGGCTGACAGACTCGGCCGGAAAGATATCCGAGGCCGGCAGACGCTTTTCAGACGGGGCCGACCAGCAGGCCGTCTCCCTGCAGGAGGTGGCCGCCTCCCTGGAGCAGATGGAGGCCATGACCCGCCAGAACTCGAACAACGCGCGGGAGGCGGACCTGCGGATGCGGGAGACGAGAGAGATGGTGGGCCTGCTCGATCAGTCCATGGCCGAGATGGAGGGCTTCATGGACGAGATCACACAGGTGAGCCGGGAGACCTCCAAAGTGGTGCGGAGCATAGACGAGATCGCGTTTCAGACCAATCTGCTGTCGCTGAACGCGGCCGTGGAGGCGGCCCGGGCCGGGGACTCGGGCGCGGGATTCGCTGTGGTGGCAACAGAGGTGAGAAATCTTGCTCTCCGATCCGGGGAGGCCGCGAAGGAGACTGCCCAAGCGATTGACAAGACGGTCCGGCGGATCGGCGAAGGCGTCGATCTGGTGGCCAAGACCCAGCAGCGGTATCGGCAGGTGACGGAGAATGTGACCAGGGTAAGCGAGCTGGTCTCCGAGATAGCCGCGGCCTCGGACGAGCAGTTCCAGGGCATCGACGGGATCAACAAGGCGGTCTCGGCCATTGACGAACTGACCCGGGCCAATGCCGAGGATGCCCAGAACTTCGCCTATGTCTCCGAAGATATGGAAAAGCAGGCCGTGGAGATCGACGAGATGGTCTCCGGCCTTGCCGCGCTTGCGGGAACCCGGGGCGCGGAAGAAAACACCAAAAGGAACAAGATTGATGAACATGACCAGGACAGCCATAGAGAACGGAATCTTACTGACCATAGAGAGGGAACTCTCCATCTACGAGGTGGCCGATCTTCGGATGACGCTTCTGGAGAGTTTTAGCCAAAACGAGAAGATCCGGCTCGACCTGAGCCGGGTGGAAGAGTGCGACGCGGCCGGGGTTCAGCTA
>JAABSZ010000110.1:0-13497 GCA_011390135.1 Desulfobacteraceae bacterium
GTAAGCCTTGATCTTTGCCTCCACCAGGATTTTGACATCCGCGCCGGCCAGATGATACTCCTCCAGCTTGTAGCTGGGGATGCGCACCCCGGAGTTTGCGGCCCGGATCTGGTTTTCAAGGATCAGCTTCGGATCGATGTTGCGCATCCGCATGATGGGGATGCGATAGGGATTGACGACAGCACCTGCGGCAACCGCTTCGAACCAGAGTCTCCAGGCCGGAAAGATGCTTGCCAGCATGGTGATGAAAAGCAGGACCAGCAGAACGATGGTGATGTTGAAGATCAGGGCGCCGTCCATTTTATCCGATCCCAAGTTGTTTTTTTATCAAATTGCCTCTTTTCATGCAACCTCAAGCAAAATCTCTTTCGTTTGCGCACCCGGATGAATCAATTTCTGGGAATCTTCCTCCGTCATTAACTGAAAGGCATCTTGAATGTTTTCCTCTAATTCTTCCAATGTTTCGCCTTGGCTGAAAACGGCCGGTACCTCTTTCAACCTTCCGACATACCATTCATCATCTATCCAGTATTCAAGTGTAAAATTTCTTTTCATTTGTTTGCCCATCCCTTTTTCTATTGCTGTGAAAGAACATTTTGCAATATAAAAGCCACTTCAGTCATTTGATCCCTTTGTCGATCCGAACCGCTCCCCCTGGAAAGATGCTTGCCAGCATGGTGATGACAAGCAGTACCAGCAGAACGATGGTGATGTTGAAGATCAGGGCGCCGTCCATTAAATCATTTCCCGGAAAGCAGAGCCCGATGCATCCATAGCCTTTGCCCCTTCAACAGCACAGTCAGCACTTGTTTGCGTATATATTCGGTTCGGAAGATCACCGGATCTGTCTCTATTCTATTTTTCATAATGATTTTTAATTGTTATTATTAAGGTAAATATTCAAGATCATGCAGATCTTTTGTTCTGCCGCTTGCTTTCTTATTCTTTTTAAGATGCTTCGAACTGATGATATTCACTTTTATTTCATCTATGAAAGCGGTAACTCGTTCTTTATAGCATTCATCAAAATTCACCCCTGATATGTCGGTCAGAACCTCAATTCTGATAGGAGGCATCCCCATTCTTACCACTTGTCTTTTCTTCAAAAACAACGCTAGATTCAGACTCGGGGCATCAAAACCGAATTCTTTCAATACAGTGACCATCTTTTCCGCATTTTCAGGAGAAACTGCAATCCAGATATCCATATCTCCGGTTGCCCTCGGATATCCGTGATAAGCTACAGCAAATCCCCCTATCAGCAAATATTCGACTTCATGGAAGTTCAGCAATTTCAAAAAATCTTTGAAGTCTTGCGGTAAGCGGATCATATCCATAAAGCATTTGCCTCATTAATTCAACCGTGTAAAACCGTTCCACAGGAGATTTTGATGACCAGTACTGTTTTTCATCAGACTCATCATCAATGCTGCCTACTGAAAAGGCTGTTTTATCCATTCTGATATTTTTTAGTGCTAAACTTTCAGGCATCGTCTTTTCCTCCTCATACTGATCCCCCGGCATCCCGGGGCCGGGCTTCGATGGGCTCCGGCGCTTCGGGCGCGGCATCGACCAGCCCCATCTCCTGAAAACGCCGTGCAAATGGAAGCAGACGGCGCTCCAGTGACCCCACCGTCTTATTATAGGTTTCCACGGCTCTGTTCAAGTCTTTTCCGAGGCCCCCCATATGGTTCATGAAGGTCTCCAGGCGCTGGCAGAGTTCCTGGCCTTCGGATGCGATCTGCCGGATGTTTTCGGTGATCCGGTACTGCTGCCAGCCGATGGCCACGGTCTTGAGCATGGCCAGAAGGGTCACGGGGGTGGTCATGAGCACCTGATGGTTGATGGCATACTCCAGAAGATCCGGTGCGGTGTCGAAAGCGGCCCCGAGGCAGGCCTCGTTGGGGATGAACATGATCACGAAATCGGGAGCGTCCTTGAACTGCTCCCAGTATTTTTTCTGGCTCAACTCCCGCACCCGTTCCTTGACAGCCTTGACATGCTGGTTCATTTTGGCCGCCCGGGTAGGCTCATCGGTCGCGGACATGGCCTCCATGTAGGCATCCAGCGGAACTTTCGCATCCACCGGCAAGGCTCCCGCATGGGGCAGATGGATCACCATGTCTGGCCGGGCTCCGTTTGGGCCCACCTGCTGCTGCTCGGAAAAGGAGACATGGCGGACCATTCCGGCCATCTCCACCACCCGCCGGAGCTGCATCTCTCCCCATCTGCCCCGCACCGTGGGGGATTTCAATGCCTGGCTCAGGGTGATGGTCGTGGCCTGCAGCTCTGAATGCGTCGCGGAGAGGTTCCGGAGCTGTTCCCGCAATCCTTCATACGCGCTCTCCCGTTTTCCCTCCAGATCCCGGATGTGTCGGTCCAGCGCGGTCAGATTCTTTTGCACCGGGTCCATCAGATGCTGCATCTCGCTCTTCTGGGTCCGCCAGTCCCCCCGGACCTGATCCAGAAGACCGCCAAACCTTTCATTGGCCTGCTGCAGAAAAAGATCGGACTGGCTCTGCAGGGTTCTTCCGGCCAGCGCGTCAAACGCGTCCCGCATCTCCTCCCGGGCCCTCTCCACCCATGCCAGTTTCTCCGCATCCCGGTTCCGGGCCTCCTCCAGCCGCGCGATATCGAGTTTCTGGTCCCAGATCTCCTCTTGCAGGGCCGCTTGTCGGTTTTCTGCAACTGAAAGCTGCTCACGCTTCTCTTCGATTTCGGCCTGGGTTTGGGACATCTGCCGGGCAAACGAGGCCGATTCCCTTGTAAAGATACTCCGGCACCAGAGCCAGGAGAGGAGCCCCGCGACGATCAGACCGGCCGCAAATCCGCCGGCCCCGGCAATCCAGATCGTATCGGTGGGGGTCATGAGAGGATGAGATCCATCGGAACCCTAAATCCTGCCCATCATTCAACATTTCTCGAAGAGATGCTCACCATCGCGCATCTGTTGTCGATGCTGAGAACCTGGAAGAAATAGGGCTTCTGATTGTCCGACTCAAATGCTTTTCCGGTTCCCGGGGTCAGCTTTTCCAGGTTGAGGGTCCGGCCATTGGGAAAGGTGAGAAGAAAGTCCACGGATGTGGGATACCGGCCCATCCGCTTCAGACGGATGAGCATATGCGGGTTCTGGATCTTGGCTACAGCTCCTTCGCCGCTACAGATGGGCATGGGGCCAGTAATGGGCGATTCGGAGCTGTTCTCCCATGCGCTCGGGTAGCGGGCCTGCCCCGGGGAGTTGGATGAATTGTTCGAATTTCCGGAATTATCGGATACTTTAACCTTCTCCACCTCTTTTTCGAGCTGGGTGATCTGGATCTGGAGGCGCTCCGTTCCCCTTTCAAGGCTTTTTCTCATGCTGCTGATCTGGCCTCGCAATTCATTGACCTGCGCGGATGAAACCCCTTTGGCATCGATCTTTTTATCAAGCCTTTTTTCCAGCTCTTCGATCTGAAGCGCCATCTCCTGATTAACCGTCTCGATGATGAACTGATTCCATCTGGCCTGTCGGCTTCCCGGGGGTGTGACTCGAATCGCCTCCAGACTCTTGGGCCCTGGGGGAAGATCGGCCATCACAAAGCTCTCCCCATCTTCTGAAGCTTCCGGAAGCTGGTTCTTGATATCCTTTGAAACCGTCTCCACCACCCTTTTGACAATCTCCTGTATCTCGGAGGTCAGGATATCCTGCACCTTTCTCATCTGTGAAAGATCGCTCTGCCGCTCCCGGAAGAGGACGATGATCAGCAGGATAAAGAAGATGATGATGACAACGATAAGCGGCGTCGTTGTATTCCGGCTTCCGGATTTCTGCTGCAGTTCGCCGGAACTGTTGCTGCCTCGGACCAGCGCGATGCTGAGCACGGCAATGAGGATGATGATGATAATGATGGCGAGCAGCAACGGATCATCGAGATTTAAGTCCATGAATCAGCCCTTTTTTTTAAAGATTGGCGATTACCCTTCGGCTCCGGGAATCCAGAGGGTCTCTCCGTCAAAGTAGATCCGGTCGATGTTCTCATAGTCGATCTGGCTCAGCATGGACAGCGCCTCTCTCATATTGAAGACCACGATCTTGCTGCGGGGGTGAATCAGGTTGATATCCCGCACAAGCCTCTTCTCCCGGACATTGTAGATGAAGACCATGTTTTCGGAGAACTTCAGGATCTTGCCCACGCCGGTGCTCCTTCCGAGGATCGGCTCGTCCGCGGCCGGGGAGAGGTGAATTTCCCGGTGATACAAATACTCCCGCAGAAAATCGAAATGGATGTCCCAGATGTTGTCACCTGAGCGGACCACATGAATGCCGTATATCTCCGGCGATTCATCGGCAGTAAAGATTTCCCTGAGGTCATATTCCAGATCCCGCTGCTGAAGGGAGAGTCCATCCATCTCCTTTTGAAGCGCGCTTCGGATCTCCTCCTCGGGCCATTCCATCCATCCCTGCCGTTTTTCGATCTCCGCTTCGATCTCTGCTGCTGCGGTAAGATCATCCAGGCTCTTCTGCAGTGCGATGTATCCCTGAGCCTTTTCCCGGTAATCTTTCAACGCCTTTGGGGTATCAGGGTCCGACAGCTTCGACGTAACGGCTTCATATTCATCCACTGCCTGGGACAGCCGCTTTAAAAAAGGATCATCGGACGAATCACTCGATGCATAATACCGGTCGTCGGTGATCCAGGGTCCGTCCGGCGCATGGGACGGCGGCAGCAGGGGGGCAACTTGGGCAAGCAACCTTTTGAGCCGGTCTTCAGACTGCTCCTTTTCATACTTCAACCCTGCAATCTCATCGAGCATCTCTTTGGCTCTGGAAAGATCGCCGAAGTTGGAGAGCCCTTCCCGCTTCTCATGGAGTCTGTCGATGATGGCCCGCCGTTTCCGCTCCTCTTCCATCAGGGGCTCCAGGGCCGCATGAATCTGCTGTAGTTCCCGGATCTCCTCCTGCTGAAGAACCCTCTCCGGATCTTTCAGTTCGGACCCGAGTTTTTTGGCCAGGGATCTCCCCTCCGCGATCCGGGCAGAAAGCGCCTCTTCTTCAGATAGGGATGGGGCCGGGGGCGGTCTCTTTTCAAGGCGCGCGGTTACCGCACTCTTCTCCGCTTCCAACCCCTCGATATCCGCTTCGAGGGCATCATGAAGATCGGATGCCTCCAGCAGCTCCCGGCCTTTTTTGATCCGTTCTTTTGTCTTCTTCAGATCCTCTGCGCGCGCAAGCCCCATCTCCAGGGCAAAGAACTGCTCCGGAACAGGGCCGGAGGAGGGGGGCAGCTCTTCTTCGGTCCCTTCTCCTGCTGTTTTGGGGGCCTCAAACCGATCCGCGATTTTCTGATACTGCTCTTTTGCCGCTTCGATCTTTCGGGCCACCACCTCTTTCTCCACCCCGGCCCCAAATCCCGGCCTCTGCAGATCCTCCTCTCCGATCGCTTTGCGCTGAATCCGGATCTTATCGAGGATCTCGGCCATCGGGATGGTCGTCTCCCCCAGCCGGATGGCCTCATCCCCCCGGACGATCATGTCGAGGCTCTCCTCCACGCCGAACCGCGCCTTCCGGTCAGCGGTCAGCGCATCGGTCGGAGAGTCTATCCCGATCTCTCCGAAGTCGATCACGGGCCGGGGCAGGAGGTTTTCCGCGGTTCCATCAGCCGGAGGCTTTTCCTCCCCTTTTTCCGTGATCAGGGGCATCTCCGGCGGAATCGTCTCCCGGAACCGATCTGAAAATCGGCCTTCCTCCTGCAGCCACAGGTATCCGCCGCCGGCCGCGGCCAGCAGAAAGAGCAGCAGCAGAAACCGGCCCCATCCGGAACCGGCTTTTTTCCTACGGCGGCCCTCTCTTTTCTCTTTTGGAGCCATCACTCACAGTCGATCTCGCACTGTTTGGGGAGCATGTGCCGGTCTCCCTCGATCCGGATGCTGATCTCCCGGCGGACTTCGATGTCCAGGATCTCCCGCCGCTTTTTGTTCAACAGATAGTCGGCCACGTCAATGGGAACGGTCACTTTCACCGTGTTAATCCCGTCCTTCAGGCTCTCCAGGTGGAGCCGGCGCACCGCGCTCAGTCCCAACGTCTCGGTGGAGGGCATCAGCCCTTTTCCCTGGCAGAAGCGGCAGGGGATGTGGCTGCCGTATTCGATGGAGGGGCGGATCCGCTGCCGGGACATCTCCATAAGGCCGAATCGGGAGATCCGTCCCACCCGGGTGCGGGCCTTGTCGATCTTGACGTGCGCCTTTAAGTTCTTCTCCACCTCGGCCTTGTGCTTGCTGTCCTTCATGTCGATGAAGTCGATGACGATGAGGCCCCCGAGATCCCGGAGCCGGAGCTGGCGCGCGACCTCCTCTGCGGCCTCGAGGTTGGCCTGGTACGCGGTCTGCTCGACCGAGCGATTGTGGATCGCCTTTCCCGAGTTGACGTCGATGGCCACCAGGGCCTCGGTCTGGTCGATGACGATGGAGCCGCCCGATTTGAGGCTCACCCGCTTTTCAAAGATGGAGCCGATCTGGTCCTCGAGCTGGAATTTGGTAAAGATCGGCTTTGCGCCCTTGTGGAGTTTGACCACCTTGGTGTGGGTCGGGGAGACGATCTGCATGAAGTCCCGAACCTCCTGGTGGACCGCGGGATCATCGATCAGGATCTCATCGACATCCGATGTGAAATGATCCCGGATCGATCTGACCACGAGGTTCCTCTCCTTGTAGAGGATGGTCGGCGCGTTCTCTTTGATCCCCTTTTCATTGATGTTGGTCCAGAGGCGCATCAGATACTTGAGATCCTTGTCCAGCACGGTCTTGGTCGCACTGACCCCTGCGGTGCGGACGATGACGCCGAAGCCGTCCGGGAGCTTGAGCTTTCCCAGTATTTCCTTGAGACGCTTTCTTTCGGTTTCGTCCTCGATCTTCCGGGAGATCCCCCGGCTCTTGCTGCCGGGCATCAGCACCAGGTATCTTCCGGGAAGGGAGATGAAGGTGGTGAGCATGGCCCCCTTTTTCATGATCGGGTCCTTGGTGACCTGCACCAGCAGCTCCTGGCCCTTTCGGACGATGTTTTTCAACGATTTGTCACCCGAGGGGTTGTCCTGGAAATAGTCGCTGTGGATCTCGTTCTTCTGGAGAAAACCGTGGCGCTCTGCGCCGTAATCTACGAATACGCTCTGGAGGCCGGGCTCCACCCGGGTGATGATCCCCTTGTAGATGTTGCCGTGGGTGATCTCTTTGGCAGCCGTATCGATGTGAAATTCTTCGAGTTTGCCGTCATTGACCTTCGCGATCCGGCACTCTTCCGGATCGACGGCATTGATTAGGATCTTGCTGCTCATACCCTTGTTTTAAAACACTCCTTGGCTAAAATTGTCGTGGTCCATCTCTTTTATATAGCTTTTGCTTTAATATGAAATCCTTAGAGACAAGTCAAACCTTTTCTTACAATCCGGTTCTTGAAATCCGGCAGAGAAAGGGATATCCTTTCACTTCCTGCCATTATAATATATTATGGCACGGGAGGAGAAATAAAGCAAAATTGTAAACCGGTTTCGGAGGTAAAAAATATGGAAGAACGATACGATCCCAAATCTGTTGAGCCGAAATGGCAGGGGTTCTGGGATGAGACAAGGCTGTTTGCGGTGAGCGAAGACCCCGAAAAGGAGAAATACTATCTTCTGGAGATGTTCCCCTACCCCTCCGGCAAGATCCACATGGGCCATGTGCGGAACTACACCATCGGGGATGTGGTGGCCCGGTACAAGAAGATGCGGGGCTTCAACGTCCTCCACCCGATGGGCTGGGACGCGTTCGGGATGCCGGCCGAGAACGCGGCCATCCAAAACGACTCCCATCCGGCCGTATGGACATACGAGAACATCGACTACATGCGGGGGCAGCTCAAAAAAATGGGCTTCTCCTACGACTGGGAGCGGGAGCTGGCCACCTGCCGGCCCGAATACTACCGGTGGGAGCAGTGGCTATTTTTGAAGATGTATGAAAAGGGGATGGCCTACCGCAAGGAGTCCTATGTCAACTGGTGCGAGTCCTGTCAGACCGTGCTGGCCAACGAGCAGGTGGAGGCGGGCCTCTGCTGGCGGTGCGGGGAGCAGGTGCGCCAGAAGAAGCTCCGACAGTGGTTCTTCCGGATCACCGACTATGCCGAAGACCTGCTGCAACACTGCGATCAACTGCCCGGGTGGCCCGAAAAGGTGACCACCATGCAGAAGAACTGGATCGGCAAGAGCATCGGCGCGAAGATCCGGTTTCCCCTGGAACAGGCCCCGGTGGGGTACGAGGATGCCATCACCGTCTTCACCACCCGGCAGGATACGCTCTTTGGGGCCACCTTCATGTGTCTTGCGCCCGAGCATCCCCTGGTTCCGGAGCTGGCCCGGGGGACCGGTCAGGAGAAGGCCGTTTCTGAGTTCATCGACCGGATGGGGCTGCAGGACCGCTCCACCAGAGGATTGGAAAAGTACGAGAAGGAGGGTGTCTTTACCGGAGCCTACTGCATCAACCCCATGACAAAGGCGCGGATGCCCATTTATACGGCCAACTTCGCGCTGATGGAGTACGGCACTGGCGCGGTCATGTCGGTGCCGGCCCATGACCAGCGGGATTTCGATTTTGCCAAAAAATATGACCTGCCGATCATAGTGGTGGTGCAGCCCCCCGGGGAGAAGCTCGATGGAAAGAGCATGACGCAAGCCTATGCAGAGCCGGGGATCATGGTCAATTCCGGGGAGTTCGAGGGGATGTCCAATGAAGATGCCAAGGAGGCCATCGCGGACTACCTGAAGAAAAACGACCTGGGGGAGAAGACGGTCAACTACCGGCTCCGGGACTGGGGGATCTCCCGGCAGCGGTACTGGGGCGCGCCCATTCCCATGGTTCACTGCGATGAGTGCGGCATTGTGGGGGCCCGGGAGGAGGATCTGCCCATCCTTCTGCCCGAGGATGCGGATCTGCTGGAAGGCGGAAAATCTCCCCTGGCGTCGATGGAGAGCTTCACCCGTACAGAATGTCCCCAGTGCGGAAAACCGGCCCGTCGGGAGACCGACACGATGGACACCTTTGTGGAGTCCTCCTGGTACTTCGAGCGGTACTGCAGCCCCCGGTTCGAGGAGGGGATGTTCAAAAAAGAGGCCGCGGACTACTGGATGCCGGTGGACCAGTACATCGGCGGCGTGGAGCATGCCATTCTCCACCTGCTCTATTCCAGGTACTTCACCCGGGTGCTCAACGATCTGGGGCTGGTAAAATACAAAGAGCCCTTTACCCGGCTGCTGACCCAGGGGATGGTCTGCAAGGAGACCATGGCCTGCCCGGATCACAAGTTTCTCTTCCCGGACGAGGTTCAAGGGGCCGGCGAGGAGCGGACCTGCGTCCGGTGCGGCAAACCGGTTGCGGTGGGCCGGGTTGAGAAGATGTCCAAATCGAAAAAGAACGTCATCGACCCGAACATCCTGCTGGACCAGTACGGCGCGGACACCACCCGCCTCTTCTGCCTCTTCGCGGCCCCGCCCGAGCGGGATCTGGAGTGGAGCGAGCAGGGGGTGGAGGGAGGCTTTCGGTTTCTCAATCGGGTCTGGCGCCTCTTTTTCAACTGGTGCGATCTCATCAAGGGGGCCCCGGGATTTGACCCTAAGGATCTGGATGAGGAGATGTCCGGGATCTACCGGAAGAGCCACGAGACCATCAAGCGGGTTTCAACCGACATCGAGGAGCGGTTCCATTTCAACACGGCCATCAGCGGAGTGATGGAGCTGGTCAACGAGATGCAGGGAATCGAGCCGGGCAAGGATGTCCGCGGCAGGGCAGGGTGCATGCGCTTTGGGATGGAGACCGTTGTGCTGCTGCTCTCCCCCATGGTTCCCCATTTTGCCGAGGAGCTGTGGCAGACGTTGGGCCACCACCACAGTGTGCTGCTCGCGCCCTGGCCGACACATGACGAGTCCGCGCTGGTCAAAGACGAGCTGCTGATTGTGGTGCAGGTCAACGGGAAGCTCCGGGCGCGGTTTACCATTCCGGCAGATGTCGATGATGCGGAAATAAAGGAGCGGGCTCTGGCCGACGAGAACGCACTCAAGTTCATCGAGGGCAAGCCGATCAAAAAGGTGATCGTGGTGAAGAAGAAGCTCGTCAATATAGTGGTATGATGGAGCGTCGAGTCATTTTTCAAAAGATTGGGGCGCTGCTCTGCCTGTTGCTGTTCCTTGGGTCCGGCTGCGGATACCGGTTTTCCGGGGAGGACGCGCCCTTCGGCATCCAAACCCTCCATGTGCCGATCCTCCAGAACCGGACCGGTGAGACCGGCATCGAGACGATCTTCACCGATGATCTGATCTACGAGTTCACCCGGAATGGGGCTATGCGACTGAGGGATGCGGAAAGTGCCGGCGCGGTGCTGACCGGAGAGATCGACCGGGTCAGCTTCAAGACCATCTCCCACAAGGGGTATCAGGTGGCCCTGGAGCGGCGGGTGGAGGTCTCGATGTCCCTGGTGCTGCGGGACCGGAACGGAAAGGTGCTATGGGCCGAAGAGGGGATCTCCTCCCAGGAGGAGTATCCGGTTTCCGAGGATAAACTGACCACGGAATATAACCGGC
This sequence comes from Desulfobacteraceae bacterium, assembly GCA_011390135.1. Lineage (GTDB taxonomy): Bacteria > Desulfobacterota > Desulfobacteria > Desulfobacterales > JAABSP01 > JAABSP01. The sequence goes on from JAABSZ010000110.1 coordinate 10,581, forward strand.
GGGAGGCGATTAAACGGATATCGGATCGGCTGGCGGAGAATGTTTATAATCGGTTGGCGACTGATTTCTGATGAAGACAAAAAGAATGGTGAGGAAAAATGAAAATATATCAAATTGAATCCGAAATAAACGAACAGGGTATAATCGTTTTACCCGAAGAGATGAAAAATCTTCATCAACACCGTGTAAAAGTTATCATAGTTGATTTGGAAACAAAAGAGTCTGAACCCACCGATTTTTTAGATTGTATAACTGATAAATTTACAAAGATTGAAGAAAGCGATTTAAATATTGACGAAATGTATGTGGAGAGAGATCATTTTATAGAATGTGATCAAAGAAAGCATAAGAAAAAACGTCAATTTGGAAGTGCCAGAGGTTTAATAAAAATGGCAGATGATTTTGATGAAACTCCGGAAGACTTCCAAGATTATCTATAATGCGGGTATTGATTGATACAAGCAGCTTTCTTTGGTCTATTTCCGGCAGCAATAAACTGAGTAACACTGAAGGTTTTATATAATTATGAAATTTAGCCGCATAACGATCAATTCGGATCAGATGGGAGGCGTTCCCTGTATACGGGGAATGCGTATTCCTGTAGCAACAGTTGTGGGGATGGTGGCGGACGGAATGGATTTTCAAGAGATTCTCAAATCATATCCTGATCTTGAATATGAGGATATTGCCGAGTCCCTGCGATTCGCAGCCGAAGCTGTCAGAGAACGGGTACTGCCTTTGATAAAGGTAGCATGAGGTTTCTCATAGACAATGCGTTATCTCCTTTGGTGGCTCGGAAACTGCGCGAGGCAGACTATGATGCTGTTCATGTTCGAGAGATTGATCTCGAATCGGCAACTGATTCCGTGATATTTCAACGGGCAGCCGAAGAGAATCGCATCATCGTTTCCGCTGACACAGATTTTGGAACCATTTTAGCCCGGTGGCAGCGGACAGGGCCTTCTGTCATTTTATTCAGAGGCGGTTTTGAACATCGACCCCGGGAGCAGGCTGAGTTATTGCTGACCAATCTTCCGAATATTCGTGAATACCTGGAACAAGGCAGCATAATTGTGATTGGCAGGGATCGGATACGAGTCCGAGCCTTGCCTATAGAATGAGTTGATGAGGGCTGGTAGAATGTATCAAAAATGATAACCATTCAGTCCCGGCGGGTGCGGGTTTTCCGGCCCCGCTGAGCGCATTTGTTCGCGCGACAGGAGAGTCTGGTGCATTTTGCAGAGAGCAAGCCCTCTGCCAAGTATACGGTATCCCTACGACAACTATTCTTGTCTTGTCAAAATCATGGCAACCATGAATTTCAATACAGCCAATTCAACTTTCCGCCAGTTGATGGGAAACGGCCTCCGTTATCGGGTGCCGCCCTTTCAGCGGGATTATTCCTGGACCGAGGATGAATGGGATGACCTGTGGCAGGATATCACCGGTCTGTTTGAACCGGATGGCGAAGCGGTCCATTATATGGGGTATCTGGTGCTGCAGTCTTCTGACAGCAGGGAATTCGGCATCATCGACGGGCAACAGCGTCTCACCACCATCAGCGTAATGATCCTGGCAGGGCTCTCCCATCTTCAGGACCTGATCCGATCCGGGATCGATCCGGAAAACAATAACCGGCGGAAAGAGCAACTGCTGAACAGCTATATCGGATATCTGGACCCGGTGAGTCTGGTTCCGAGATCCAAACTGGAATTGAACCGCCATAACAATCGTTTCTATCAAACATATCTGGTTCCCCTTGAAAAATTGCCGCAGCGGGGGCTGAACCCATCCGAACACCTGCTTCGAAAAGGATTCGGCTGGTTCAGGGAACGGATCAAAGACCGTTGCGGAAGCGAGGATCAGGGCGGCCGGAATCTGGCTGCATTTATCGACGGTCTGGTGGATAAGCTGTTTTTCACCTTGATTACCGTGACGGATGAATTGAATGCCTATAAAGTCTTCGAGACCTTGAACTCCCGAGGTGTCCGGCTCTCCTCGACCGACCTTCTGAAGAATTATCTGTTTTCGGTCATCAGTTCCGCAGAAACCCATGAGTCCGAATTGGAGTCTGTAGAAGATCGATGGGAGCGAATCGTCGGTTTGCTGGGGAGTGAAAGTTTTCCGGAATTTCTCCGGGTCTTCTGGAACAGTCGGAGAAAACTGGTTCGCAAGTCAGAGCTTTTCAAAACCATTCGGCGGCGAATTGATACCCGTGACGCTGCATTCACTCTCCTGCGTCATTTGGATCAGTCGGCCGCGGTTTATGCAGCGCTCCTCGATCCATCCGACAACCTCTGGAGGGGTGAAGAGAAACGGGCACTGGCAGAGCTTCTCCTGTTCAATGTCCGACAACCTCTGGCCATGCTGATGGCCTGCCATGCTCGTTTTTTCGATGATGAACGCCCTGCATTTACAAGGATATTGAAGGCCGTCGCGGTGATTTCCTTCCGTTACAACGTGATCTGTAACCTGCAGGCACATGAACAGGAACGATTGTACAATGCAGTTGCCCTGAAGGTATCTGACAGGACTTCCGGTTCTCTTCAACAAGGTTGTTGACATTACCCACTGATTCCCTTATAGATAGCTCTGTCAGTCTGTAGTCGTCGTATTTTCTGAACCAAACCTCAGCCAACGGCGGTGCCCCGATGTCCCAAGAGAAAATGAGCTATGAGCCGAAGAATGATAAAGTTGCCGGCATCTGGCAGCGATTGTCTCCTTCTGTTCGTGAAAAGCGGCTGGCCCAGGCGAGGCGTCGGCTCGAACTGATCCGGGCATTGGACAGCAAATCCGAAGACCTAACTGAACGCGAGGCCGCAAGGCAGTTGAATGCCGAGATGGATCGCACAACCATCCTTCGCTGGCGTAAGCGTTACCAGGAGCATGGTTTCGACGGCCTCATCGATACCCGGAC
>JAABSZ010000111.1:0-13488 GCA_011390135.1 Desulfobacteraceae bacterium
GGTCTTTCCCTCTATTATGACCAGGAGATCACCGAGGGCGCGGCCCTCCTGTTCCTCGATGAAATCCAGGCCTGTCCCGAAGCCATCGCGGCACTGCGCTACTTCCATGAAAAAAAGCCGGGGCTCCATGTGGCGGCCGCTGGGTCGCTTCTTGATTTCACACTGCGGGATTTCGGGTATTCCATGCCGGTCGGCAGGATTGAATTCCTCTACCTGCAGCCGCTCTCCTTCGAGGAATTTCTTCTGGCCGCACAGCCCCGACTGCTCGATTACATCCAAAACTTCACCATCGGGGAAGAGATGGATGATGCGATCCATCAAAAACTGTCCCAATGGCTGAGGACCTTCTTTTTCGTGGGCGGAATGCCCGAAGCGGCCCAATCATACCTGACCCGCAAGCGGCTGATCGATGTCCAGAGAATTCAAAATGCCATTCTGACGACGATGGAGAATGACTTTGCCAAATACGGCTCCCGAAACCAGCACGATTTTTTGAGAAAGGCGATGCACTTCGTCCCCCGGAACCTCGGCAGCAAAGTGAAATATGTCCGGGTGGACCGGGATGCCCGCTCTGATGTGCTGAAGCAGGCGTTTGAGCAACTGGCCCTGAGCCGGGTCATCCATCTCGTCTGTCAGAGCCGGGCCAACGGCGTTCCCCTGGATGCGGAGGCCGTGGTCCATTCGTTCAAAACGATCTTTCTGGACATCGGTCTGGTCAACAATATCAGCGGCCTGAAACTGATCGACATCGATGAGCTGATCACCGTCAATGAAGGGGGCCTGGCCGAACAGTTCATTGGCCAGGAGCTGCTGAACACGGGATACGAGTTCGAAGACAGCCGCCTGTACTATTGGGCCAGGGAGGCGAAGAACGCCAATGCAGAGATCGATTACCTGCTGGCCTGTGACAACCGGATCATTCCTGTTGAAGTCAAGGCCGGGAAGACCGGGAGCCTCAAGTCGCTGCATCTCTTTTTCCATGAAAAGAAGACCGATTTCGGGCTGCGGTTCAATATGGACAAACCCTCGGTCGGGCGGTTCAATGCCCATGTCCGACGGAAAGATATGGCCGATCACATCGAATTCACGCTGCTCTCCCTGCCGTTGTACCTGGTGGGGCAATGGGAGCGGCTTATCGATGCCAATCTCAAAGAGATGTCAACTTCAAGGTCATGCTTCTACCGAAGAAAATAACTTCCTGATAATTCAATATTTTCCACGCTGATGCACAGATTTCACAAAATTCTAACCTTCTCCTAACAGAATCCTAACATTCAAGGTTTATATATACGCCTTGGATTTTGAAAAGGGGCCGGGGATTTTGAAAAGGGGCCGGTTCGATTTAACCAAATTCTAACACCGGCCTCATCAAAATCTAACAAAGGCAGTGTATAATCCTTTTCAAGTTTGGATCTGTCGAACGTAAACATTTATTTAAAGGAGGAAGGTAGAATCATGAAAATCAGGAATCTGGTGATTGCGGGAGTTGCAGCGGTGATGATGCTGGCAGGCGGTGTTGCCGGCGCAGAAGATCTGGTGATCAAGGGCTCGACCACGGTGCTGCCCATTGCCCAGGAGGTTTCGGAAGCCTACATGAAGGAGAATCCGAATGTCAATATCTCCATCTCGGGCGGCGGCTCCGGCAACGGCATCAAGGCGATCATCGACGGCACCACCGATATCGGCAACTCTTCGAGATTCATCAAGGGCAAGGAGGTCAAACTGGCGCTGGAAAAGGGCGCATATCCGGTTCCGTTCCGGGTGGCCTACGATGCGATCATTCCGGTGGTGCATCCTTCCAATTCGGTAAATGATCTCACCCTGGAGCAGCTCAAGGCCATCTACGAGGGCAAGACCAAGAACTGGAAGGAGATCGGCGGCCCCGACAAGACGATCGTCGTGATCTCAAGAGATACCTCCTCCGGAACCTATGAGGTCTGGGAGAGCAAGGTCATGAACAAGGGCCGGGTCTTCCCGGGCGCGCTGCTTCAGGCCTCCAACGGCGCGGTGGCTCAGGCTGTGGCCAAGAACGACAACGCGGTCGGCTACATCGGTCTGGGCTACATCAACGATGATGTGAAGGCTGTCACCGTGGGCGGCGTCGTAGGCTCCAAGGAGACTACCCTGAACGGAACCTTCCCGATCAGCCGTCCTCTGTTCATGTTCACTACGGGATGGCCCGAGGGAAAGACCGTGGATTTCCTCAACTATCTGCTCCATCCGGACAAGGGACAGAAGTTCGTTGAAAAGATCGGATTCGTTCCGCTCTACTAATCGCATCTGAAAAGTAAGCGACCATCCGGGTACAGGGGAGGTTATGGATAAGCCGCCCCTGTGCCGCGATGAAAAATCGAGGTGATCATTTTATGACAGGCAATAGACGAAAAAAGGCCGAAAAGACCATGAAATCCCTGTTTTTCATCATCGCGACCGCTTCGGTCGCGGTCCTTGGGATGATCATGATCTTTCTCTTCATGGAGGGTCTGCCGATCTTCAAAGAGGTTTCGGTCAAAAATTTCCTCTTTGGGAAATACTGGTATCCCACCTCTGATCCGCCCGATTTCGGGATCTTTCCGCTGATCATCGCATCCATTTCCGTCACGGGAGTCTCCGCGGTCATGGCGATCCCACTGGGAGTGATGACCGCGGTCTATCTCGCGGAGCTGGCCTCGAAGCGGGTGGCCGAGATCGTCAAGCCTATGGTGGAGCTTCTGGCCGCGCTGCCTTCGGTGGTGATCGGCTTTTTCGGGATGGTGGTGGTGGCGCCTTTTCTGCAGGATATCTTCGGCATGCCCACTGGTTTGAATCTCTTCAATGCCTCGCTGATGCTGGCTTTCATGTCGATTCCCACTATCTGCAGCATCTCCGAAGATGCGATCTACAGCGTTCCCAATGCGCTCCGGGAGGGCTCTTTGGCCCTTGGCGCGACCCAGTGGGAGACCATCATCCGGGTGGTGCTGCCGGCTTCCATCTCCGGCATCAGCACAGCGGTGATTTTGGGGATGTCCCGGGCCATCGGAGAGACTATGGTGGTGCTGATGGTGGCCGGGGGTGCCGCGATGATCCCGGGATCCATCTTCGATCCGGTCCGGCCCATGCCCGCGAGCATCGCGGCTGAAATGGCCGAGGCCCCGTTCCGCGGAGAACACTATTATGCCCTCTTTGCCACCGGCATCGTTCTTTTTCTCTTCACGCTCTTCTTCAATGTGATCGCGGATTTCATCTCGAACCGGTACCGGCAGGTAGGAGAGGCTTCGCTGTAACGGAGTACCCAATGAGGAAATCGAAAATGGACATTACCCAAGACGAATATCAAGACGAATATCCGGAAAAGGAACAAAAAGCCACAGGAAAGGCGGCCCCGGAGAAGAGGGTCCATGCCCGATACGGAATTCAGGAGGCCGCAACACGCCTGCAGACCCGGAGAGCCGCAAAACAGCGGATGATCTTCTTCTTCTTTCGAGGGGCCGCGATCATCAACGGACTTGCCCTTTTCATCATCGTCTTTTTCATGGTGAAAAACGGCATCAGCGCGATCTCCTGGGAATTTCTCACCCAGCCGCCCCGGGCATCCATGACACAGGGGGGAATTCTTCCCTGCATCATCGGCACGTTATACTTGAGCGTCGGCGCGATTATAGTGGCTCTGCCCATCGGCGTGGCATCGGCCATCTATCTGAACGAATATGCCCGGCCCGGCAAAGTGATCCGGATCATCCGGCTCGGAATCAACAATCTTGCCGGGGTCCCTTCGGTGGTCTTCGGCCTCTTCGGCCTGGCCTTCTTCGTCATCTATCTGAAGATGGGGGTGAGTATCCTGGCCGGCGCACTGACTTTGGCCGCGATGAGCCTGCCGGTGATCATCGGCGCGACCGAAGAGGCGCTGAAGTCGGTTCCCGATACCTATCGGGAGGCATCTTTAGGGCTGGGTGCGACCAAGTGGCAGACAATCTACCGGGTGGTGGTGCCGGCCGCGCTGCCCGGGATTCTGACCGGATCGATTCTCGGAATCAGCCGGGCCGCAGGAGAGACAGCTCCCATCATGTTCACGGCCGCGGTCTTCTATACTCCGAAGCTGCCCGACTCGATCTTCGACGAGATCATGGCCCTGCCCTACCATATCTATGTTCTGGCAACGGCCGGCACCGAGATCGAAGCTACCCGTCCCCTGCAGTACGGCACCGCGCTGGTGCTGATTTCGCTGGTGCTGGGAATGAATCTCATCGCGATCGTCTGGCGCTCCAGACTTCGGAAGAAATTAAAGTAATTGCTGAAGGTAGATAACCATAATGAGCGACAATAACATCAAGATGGCATCGGAACATCTCGACTTCTATTACGGGGACTTCAAAGCCCTGCACGATGTTTCGCTGCAGTTCGGGAAAAAACAGGTGACAGCACTCATCGGCCCTTCGGGGTGCGGCAAGAGCACCTATATAAGATGCCTCAACCGGATGAACGATCTTATCCCCATCAGCCGCGTGGAGGGAAAGATCCTGCTGGAGGGGGAGGATATCTACAACACCTCCTGGGATGTGGTCTCCCTTCGCCGGCGGGTGGGAATGGTCTTTCAAAAGCCCAACCCGTTTCCCAAAACCATCTTCGAAAATGTGGCCTACGGCCTTAGGGTCAACGGCATCCGTGACAAATCGGAGATCGAAAAGCGGGTGACAGAGAGCATTCAGCAGGCGGCCCTCTGGGATGAAGTCAAGGATCGACTCCAGGAATCGGCTTTAGGGCTTTCAGGAGGCCAGCAGCAGCGGCTCTGCATCGCGCGGGCTCTGGCTGTGGAGCCGGAGGTGGTGCTGATGGATGAGCCGGCCTCGGCCCTGGACCCGATCGCGACTCAGAAGATCGAAGAGCTGATCCATGAGCTGAAGCAGCAGTACACGATCATCATCGTGACCCACAGCATGCAGCAGGCAGCTCGGGTATCGGACAAGACAGCCTTCTTCTATATTGGAAAACTGATCGAGGTGGGCGATACCGACACCCTTTTTACAAGACCCCGGTTGAAACAGACCGAAGATTACATCACCGGCCGATTCGGCTGATGATCGAGGTGACCCATGCCTGTACGTTTACAAAAAGAACTGGAAAAGATCAAAAAGCAGATCCTGTCCTTGGGGGCCCTGGTGGAGGAGCGGGTTCACGCCATCGAAAAGATCATCCAAAATACCGATATCTTCGATGCCAACCAGATCATCAAACGGGACTACGAGATCGACGATATGGAGATCGAGGTGGAGGAGGAGTGCCTGAAGATCCTGGCACTTCATCAGCCCGTGGCGGCTGACCTGCGGTTTCTGGTATCGACCATCAAGATCAACAACGATCTGGAGCGGATCGCGGACGAATCTGTCAATATCGCACGCCGGGTGATCATCATCGCCAAGCGGAAGGAGGGTATCGAGTTCAAATATGATTACAAAGAGATGATCCAAAAGGTCGTCAACATGCTCCGCACCAGCCTGGACAGTCTGGTCAACCTGGATACGGATGCTGCCTACAAAGTCTGCCTGCTGGACGACGAGGTGGATGAAATTCACCGGGACGCCTATGACCGGATAAAGGCGGCCATGCGGGAGCATCCGGATCATATCGGGTATCTGCTCAACATGTTCCAGATATCGAGACATCTGGAGAGGATCGGGGACCACTCCACCAATATCGCGGAAGAGGTGGTCTATATGATCGAAGGCGAAATCGTCCGCCACAGCAAAGAGATCGGAGGCTGATCATGGAAACGGTACAGCGGGTTCTTTTTATCTGCATCCACAACAGCGCCAGAAGCCAGATGGCCGAGGCATTTTTAAAGGAATTGGGAAAAGATCGCTATCTTGTCGAGAGCGCGGGCCTCAAGCCGACGGAGATCAACCCGCTGGTGGTTGCGGCCATGAAGGAGGTCGGCCACGACCTGAGCGGCAAAAAGACCAACAGTGTCTTCGATTTCTTCAAAGAGGGCCGTCTCTACGATACCGTGATTACGGTCTGCGACGAATCTTCCGAAGGCCAGTGTCCCATCTTTCCCGGGGTGACGAACCGGCTCCACTGGCCCTTTCCGGACCCTTCCCAACTGACCGGAACCGATGCGGAGAAGCTGGAAAAGGTGAGAGAGATCCGGGAGCAGATCCGCGGTAAAATCGCCGCCTGGATCATCGAAGAAGAGAAAAAAGCCTCTTGATCTCCTTGAACTCTGTTTCGATCGCACCCTCTTCGGTCCAAAGCGATCTTCCCCCTGCGATGCCCATGACCCCATTGGACGAGAAGTGGCTCCAAAGGATCTCCTGCATCGAATACGCATTCCAGCCCATCGTCAATATCCATACAGGATTCTGCTACGGTCTTGAAGCCCTGCTGCGCAACTATGAGGCAGCGGGCTTTGATTCCATCGGCGCCTTCTTTGACAAGGCATTTGAAGATCGTCTGCTCTACCGGGTCGATCTGATGCTGCGGGAAAAGGCATTGAAAAAGCTCTCCCTTCTCGGGTGGAACCGGCAGATCAAGCTCTTCTTCAACCTCGACAACCGGGTCCTCGATTCCGAGAACTACCGCTCCGGCAATACCATCGAGCTGCTTTCCCGGTATGGTCTGCCCAGGAACGCGCTCTGCTTCGAGATTTCGGAAAAGCATGAGATCCATGATCCCGGAGAGGCGCTCCGGACCCTGGATGTCTATCGGTCCCAGGGGTTCAAGATCGCGGTGGACGACTACGGAACCGGATTCGCCGGTCTGAAGCTTCTCTATTATGCAAAGCCCGACTTCATCAAGATCGACCGCTTCTTCATCAGCGACATCTCCAAAGATCCGAACAAGCGCCTCTTTGTCACCAGCATCGTCAACATCGCTCACCTCATGGGATCGGTGGTGATTGCAGAAGGGGTCGAGACCCGTCAGGAGTTCCTCAGTTGCCGGGACATCGGCTGTGATCTGATTCAGGGGTATTTCGTGGCCCATCCGGAGATCGATATCTCCTGCCTGCACCACCGGTACAAAGCCATCGAAGAACTCGGGGAAAAAGACCGGCGAAATGGCAGCTCCGAAGACAAGCGGCTCATCGATATGGAGATCGAGGATATCGAACCGGTGGAGTGCAACTGCAATATCTTCGACATCTTCAAACGGTTCCGCAGCGATCAGAGGGTTACGTTTCTGCCCGTGGTCAACGATATGAAAGAGCCGATGGGGGTGATCTGCGAAGACAGCCTGAAGCAGTATGTCTATTCCCACTACGGAACCGCACTGCTGCAGAACCCGGCCTTTGGCAAAACCGTCAGCCGCTTCATCAGCCGGTATCCGATCGCCGACATCAACACGCCGGCCGAAAAGATCCTGGAGATCTATTCGCAAAATGAGAAGCTGGAAGGGATTCTCATTGTCGAGAACCTGAAGTATCGGGGATTTCTGAGCGCCCATTCCCTGCTGAAGGTTTTAAACGAGAAGAACATCGCGATCGCCCGGGACCAGAACCCTCTCTCCAAGCTGCCGGGAAACACCCTGATCCACGAGTATGTATCCCATGCCATAAATGATCTGGAATCGGGGTATGCCTTCATCTACTTCGACTTCGACAACTTCAAGCCCTACAACGACAAGTACGGGTTTCGCCAGGGTGACCGGGTGATTCTGCTCTTTGCCGATATGCTCAAGACCCGGACCCAGTTTCCGAATCGTTTTGCCGGCCACATCGGCGGCGACGACTTCTTCATGGGGGTTCACGGCCTCCCTGTCGAGCGGGTCTTGAAGGATGTTCTTCGAATCGCGCGGCAGTTTCAAGTGGATGTGGAAAGTTTTTACGATCCTGAAGCGATCCGAAAAGGCTCTATCACCGCGGAGAACCGGGAGGGAGAGCAACAGACATTTCCTCTCCTGACGGTGAGCGCGGTGATCCTGGAACTTCCTGCGGGCCGGAATAGCCGCTATACCACCGAAGAGATCAGCAACATCATGGCCCGGCAGAAGAAGATTGCCAAAAAGAGCCCGGAGAAGATATCGATTCTCTGCCTTACTGAAAATCATGTAAAGGTATATGAGGGGGGGCTTTGGGCAGAGACAGGAAAAAGGGCAAGCTGAAATACAAAGATCTGAAAAAGCGGATGAAAAAGCCCTTCAAAAAGATCAGAGAGACCCTCTTTGACGGAAAGCTGCCGCCGGCCGACACTGTCCAGACTTTTCTGGCCGATTCCGCACTGATGCTCTCCTGTAAAGGATACGGCGACGAGTACTACGAAGCCTATAATGTAGCATGTGAAAGATTTGGAAGGGCATTTCAGGCCGGCGATCTTTCCGCGTGCCGGGATGCGGCCGACGAGCTTGACAGACTGAAGAGCGACTGCCATGACCGGTACAAATAGCCGGTACAAACAGCCGGTACAAATCAGATAGAAGACAGGATTTTGAAATGAGAAAGCCGGAGGAAGAGGATGTATTGGAAAGGGCGGGTGCGGAATGCATCCCCATGGTCCCCAAAGAGGTTCCGGAGGAGATCACCGAGGCCGATGAGAAGCGGTTTTTCCGGGTCATTTCAACGGATCTGACCCCGGAACAGGCCGAACGGATCAGCGTGCCGCAGCAGATATACCCGAGGCAGGAGAATGTGCTGGCGGTCCACTGGCACCCCGAGTTCGTGCCCATGAACCTCATTGAACAGCGGATCGAAACCGTCTTTCCCCACCGGAGCGAATCGCTGATCATCCCTACCCAGCACAACGAGATCATGACCTATGGAGGATATGCCGGGGTGGAGGTGGACTGCTATTCAAGGGAGTTCAACCAGAAGGTGCAGCTTCTCCTCCATTTCCGGGAGGATCGGGTCGCAGATGCCCCCATCTTCCGGGAGATGCTGGCCCATACCTTCAAATACCGATCCTCCCAGCTCTTTGAATTCATCCGGACGATAACATACCCGATAGAGGAGCGCCTCTCCGACGCGGCCGCTCAGACCGGGGCCAACACCGGGCTGATCCGCTTTGTCCGGATCTATGTAAAGAAGATCGAGACCCTGCTGGACCGGCACATGGATACCCTTCCCCCGCAGGTCATAAAGAACAAGATTTTGAGAAACTACTTCGACGCGCTGCGGGCCGAATACGGGGATTCACTCATCCAAAGAGCCCAGACCTTTCTGACCGCGGTGAAAAAGATCGTCAAATCCGATTTTCCGTTCCAGTACTTCTACCGCACCCAGGAGATCATCGAGGAGGCCCGCTCCCTAGGCGCCGGCATCGTGATTCCCCACCCGGAGCAGTTCTGGCCCATATTGCTGGCCGAATACGACGTGGACGGCTATGAGGTCTGGAACCCCCAGTCCCTGAAATATACCGGATTTCTCATCTCGGTTTTGAAGGAGAAGAACCGGAACCGGGTTGAATCGAAGCGGGAACTGCTGATGTTCATGGGCGACGATACCCACATGGGCGAAAAGGTGAAAGAACCTGCCGAGCAGAACCCGGAAAAGGCCGCAAGGGAAATCGGAGTGCAGCCGGCATGGGAGGATCTGAGCATCCGCAAGACCCTGATCAAGGCCGACTTCACCCGGAAGCGGGTGATCGAAGCATATAAGAGCCGGCTCGACTGACCCCGGAACGCTTCAAAAGTCCCCCAAAGGAGCAAAAAAAGACAAAGGAGCAAAAAAAGATGTCGGACACCGAACGCTTCGAACATGAATCGATCGAAACCCACAAGAGCATCAGCGAGTACCTGACGGCCCTGCAGGAGGGCTTTGAAAATGGCCGGATTCAACTGACCACCGAGAAGAAGGAGATATCCCTGCTGCCCAACGATTTGCTGCAACTCTCCATCAAAGCCCGGAAAAAGGGCGATAAGAGCAAACTAACCATCAAGGTGTCCTGGCGGGAGTCGGATGAAAAGGAAAAGGAAGACGCCCGCATCACCATCCAGACCTGAAAAAGTCTTTTATGCCTATCAATAACATCATGGAAACCACCTGGTTTCTCGTCACCGAAACCCAGGAGCAGGTGAAGCTGACTTGCGGACTTCTCAACGACTTCAACGAAGATCTGCTGGCAAAGATCGCGTCCAAGGACGACTATGTGGACAACCTGAAGAGCACCGTGGAGGACCTCTGCTTTTCCCGGATTCACAGCGGCGGGACCAAGGATCATAAGGAGGCACAGACGGTTCGGGCCCTCCATGTGATCTGCGTCAATCTCGAGCGGATCGCGGACTACTGCGTCAATACGGCCCGGCAGACCCATTTCCTGACGGACTGCTCATTCATCCACGACTACGACTACGCGCCCATGTTCATCGAGATCGAAAAAGGGCTGGCCCAGATCGCGCCGGTACTCAAGAGCCGGAACCTCTCCGGCGCACTCGACATCTGCAAGATCGAATATGCGCTCGATCATATGTACAAAGAGCAGTTCGACCGGATCATGGCGGAGATGAAGGCCGGAGAGCGGCACATCGGCGATCTCATCACCGTACTCTTCATCTTCCGGTACCTGGAGCGGATGGGGGATTCCCTGCTCAACATCGGCGAGGCACTGATTTTCGCGATCATTGGGGACCGGATCAAGATCCGCCAGTTCCAGGCCCTCCGGCAGACCCTCTCCGAATCCGGCTTCGACGGCACCTTTTCCGACATCGACTTCCACTCCATCTGGGGCTCCCGATCCGGCTGCCGGATCGGCAAGGTGGACAGCAAAAATCCGGGCAAAGAGAAGAACGAGGGGATCTTCAAAGAGGGGGTGAAAAAGAAGATTCAGCTTGAACAGGACAACATCCGACACTGGCATGAGATCTATCCGGGCCTTGCGCCCCGGATCTTCGGATACCAGGAGAAGGACGAGACCGCTTCCATGCTGGTGGAATTCCTCTCCGGCTGCACCCTGGAGCAGATCATCCTCACCGAAGCCGACGACATCCTGAAAAACGTCATCTTCGTCTTCGAACAGACCCTGAGCCACATCTGGGAGATCACCCGCCGCGAATGCCCCTGCCCCACCGACTATATGAAGCAGTTGGGCCAGCGGATCGAGGCCATCGCCAGAGTCCATTCCCGGTTTTTCCGGCGCAGTTGCAGCATCAATGCCCTCTCTCTGCGCTCCTCCAAAGAACTGATCGAAATCTGCCGGGGGATCGAAAAGGAGATCCCGGCCCCCTTTACGATCTTCATCCACGGCGATTTCAACGTCAACAACATCGTTTACAACCACGACAACCAGAAGGTCAACTACATCGACCTCTACCGATCCCGGGATGCGGACTATGTGCAGGATGCATCGGTATTTCTCATCTCCAACTTCCGGCTGCCGATCTTCGACCGGCGGATCCGAAGGCGGCTCAACCGGGTGATCACACACTTCCATTCCCAATTTTCCGGGTTTGCGCAAAAACAGGGCGACGAGACCTACGAAGCCCGGATGGCTTTGGCCCTGGCCCGCTCCTTTTTCACCTCCACCCGGTTCGAACTCAACTACGGGTTTGCAAAGGAGATGGCCCTGCGCTCACATTTTCTGATGGAGCGGCTCGCGGCCCACGCGGGGCGGCCCTGGGCCGATTTCAGGCTGCCGGAGCAGGTGTTCTATTATTGAAATAAGACCGGCATTGAAATAAGACCGGCATTGAAAAAAGTTACCTGACAGACTCTTCGTTTCATGATCGAACGAAAATCAAAGGAAAGATGAATATGGCAAAAATCGGTGTCGTCGGAACCATCGGAGGATGGTCTTCGGAAATGCTCGCGGACGCAGTGGAAAAAAAGACCGGATACCGGCTGCTCATCGAGCCCGGGAAGATGGCTTTGGACCTGCCATCGGGCCGGGTGATGTGCCAGGGGGTCGAACTGAACCGGCTCGATGCGCTGATCGTCAAAAAGGTCGGCGCCCGCTACTCCCCGGACCTGCTGGACCGGCTGGAGATCCTCCGCTATCTCAACGAAGGGGGCATGCCGATCTTCTCCCGACCCGAAAAGATCATGCGGATGCTGGACAGGCTCAGTTGCACCGCTACCCTTCAGCTTGCGGGGATCCCCATGCCGCCGACCACCGTGACCGAAGATGTGGACGAGGCCATGCAGGCAGTCAACCGGTACGGAATCGCGATATTCAAACCCCTCTACAGCACCAAGGCACGGGGAATGACCCTCATCGAGAAGGGCCCGGATGCCGGGGAAAAGATCCGGGATTACAAGGCCGAACACTCCCTTTTATACATCCAGCAGAAGATCGACCTGCCGGGAAAGGATCTGGGGATCGCGTTTATGGGCGGGAAATACCTGACCACCTACGCGCGGCTGAAAAACGGAGACTCCTGGAACACGACCATCCGCGCGGGGGGAAAATATGAACCCCACACACCGTCTCCGGAGATCATCGCGCTGGCAAAGCGGGCCCAGGACCTCTTCGGCCTCGATTTCACGGGGGTGGATCTGGCTGAAACCGCAGAAGGGCCCGTAATCTTCGAAGTTTCTGCATTCGGCGGGTTCCGGGGCATCGTCTCGACCAGCGACATCGACCCGGCCCATGCCTATGTGGAATATGTGATGGAAAGGATCGTATCATGAGATACAAGATCGCGACACCCCAGGAGATGGGCGCACGGATTCGTTCCCAGTATCCGGCAACCCATCCCCTGTCTCTCCGCTTCGGCGACTGCCGGATCGGGGTCCAAGCCAATGACAAAGCGATTTCCGACGCGCTTTCTGAATACTTCGGCCCTTTTCTGGACCCGGAACCGGAAAAGGGGCCGGAAAAGAGAGAGGATATCCAGATCACCGTACACGAGGCCCCGACCCCCGAATTTCCGGCCGAATTCACCATCAAACAGCCTGATCCGGGAAAGACGAAGATCAAAGAGGAATTCCTCGATCTGCCCGGCCGCGGCCGGATCGTCCGGAAGCGTTTGACTGGGATGGTCTTCATCTTCGGCCCCAGCGTACATGCGGCCATCGGTCCCTGCCTGGAGAACCTCAACCAGGTGGTCAACTTCGTCAACAACCGGTTCATCCAGTGGAAGCTCTGCAGGGGCGCTCTGCTGGGCCATGCGGCCGGGGTGATGATCGATGGAAAGGGATTGGGGCTGGCCGGGTTTTCGGGCGCGGGCAAATCGACCCTTGCCCTGCAACTGATGAACAAAGGCGCGGTTTTCGTCAGCAACGACCGGCTCATGGTGCAGAAGAACGGGAATGGTCTTTCCATGTACGGCGTGGCCAAGATGCCGAGGATCAATCCCGGCACCGCGCTCAACAACCCGAACCTCACGGGAATCATGACGGAAGAAGAGCGGCGCCGGTTTTCCGAAATGCCGAAGGAGAAGCTCTGGGATGTGGAGCACAAGTACGATGCGATCATCGACGAGTGCTTCGGCAAAGGACGCTTTCTCCTTGACGGGCCCATGGATGGTCTGGTAATTCTCAACTGGAGCCGCGACAATGGTTCTGCGGTACTGCAGGAGGTGAATCTGAACGAGCGCCGGGATCTGCTGCCCGCATTCATCAAATCAACAGGGCTCTTTTTTATCCCG
>JAABSZ010000112.1:0-13464 GCA_011390135.1 Desulfobacteraceae bacterium
GTTGTCCGGGGGTATGCCTCCGTAACCGAGCTGCTGAAGATCGGCATTCCGGAGGAGAACCTGGAAAAAGCTGTGGATGAGACCCTGAATATCCGGAAATTATACGGAAACCGCTTCGATCTGATTCCGAACAACGAAATGGTCTTCTCCTACAATCTTCAGAAGGAGGGGCACAGCCTGGAGGATATGGAAAAGGTCTTCGACGTTACCCAGGCCGGGGTAAGCGACTACCATTTCGCCATCAACAGGAAGACCGATCCGGCTCTTGTGGAAAAACTCCGACAGGCGTTTGATCGGATAAAGGAGAACGGGACCTACGATGCTGTGCTGAAGCAGTATATCCGCTGATCTTCTCCTTCTCATCTAAAAATCGAATACCCTCTTCAAGATTGCTTTCAACGCTTGGGCCTCTGCTTCGAGCAGTATGCCTATATCCTTTAAAATATATCGCTTTTCGATTGTAGCCATTTTCCCAAGCCGAATACATGACTCCGCAATCAAGCCGCATTTTCTCCAGCTTTGAATTGTATAATCCGACTCCGTTAAATATTTCTGCGTAGTAATCCTTGCAACAAGAATGTCACGATCTCCAGCGTCATACAGCACAATGGCAGGTCTTTTGGATATATTGCGCAGATTCGTATGCGGAAATCCGATCAACACGATTTGGCCGAATTTATAAATCGTCATACAAGGCGTCTTCCTCTGAATAGCCGTCCAGAAATTGTTTCATGGCAAACTCATCCCATTCAGAGTCTTCTTCCTCGACCAGAATCATCAATCGGATTTTGGATTGCTTTGTCAATCTTTCGAAGATTTCTGATGGAATCGACAACTTTCCATCCGCGGCTATATCTGCATAGCATTCATATGCTTTCATAATATTTCTCCTTGCCATATTGAAAAATGATGTTCAAGGATGCCTGCAATTTCATTTTGGTTTTATCCATACAGCAGATATACCTTACCAGAATAAAAGAGATGAGGAAACATGGAAGATTGCGTGGGATAGGGGCCAAAGGATGCACCAATCCGCAGGCATCCTCATCGGTGTGGGATAGGGAAGGATACAGAAATTTTTTTGGATTTTTTTTGGGGATGGTGGAGGCGGCGGGAGTCGAACCCGCGTCCGAAGACATTCCACAGCGACATCTACATACTTATCCTGAATTTTAATTCTCGCAGTTGCGGTCTCCTTCAGGCAGGATACCGACAACCGCCAGCCAGTCTAAAGTTTCGCAGATCGGGCAACCGGCAATCCATGATCTGCTATCCCGCTAAGTCGTCGCTCCGGCGATTCCACGGGAGGAGAGTCCGCCGGAACGTCAGCCGCAATTAAGCGGCCAATGCGTAATCGTAATCGTCTGCGATTAAGTTTATTTTCCGCCGTTTTACGAGCAGCAGAACCTCGGTATGCAGTCGATGCTTCTTTGCCTCCGTCGAAGCCGTTTCGCCCCCAGTACGGAAATGCGTAAAGAAGTTATGATAAAGATCGCGTCGATAACGGTGTAAATATAACCCATCCCTCTCGATCCGTCAACCCCCTTTCCTTGTAATTTTTTATAATTTTTTCCCCATGCCCAAGGATTGACAACCCCCGGCCTTTGTTTATTGTTATCTTAAATAAGTCTGGATACTTAATCAGAATCGCCCAAAATTTTTGCAACCATTATATAAAGACAGGAGGCATTTTATGCGTTTCGATAAGTTCACCATCAAATCCCAGGAACTGGTCGCAAATGCCCAGAGTCTGGCCACAGGGGGAAACCAGCAGCAGATCGAACCGGAGCATCTGCTCGTCTCCATTCTGTCGGAGTCGGAGGGGGTGGCGCGGTCGATCCTGAGAAAACTGGGGGCTTCGCCGGACGAGGTACTCCGTTCGGCCCAGGCGGCCCTGGAGCGGCTGCCAAAGGTGAGCGGCGGGATGGATGTCTACTTTTCCCAGCGGACAAAGGGCGTCTTGAACGCTGCCTTTTCCGAGGCATCGGCCATGAAGGACGAGTATGTGAGCATCGAACATATCTTTCTGGCCCTTATCGAGGAGAAGGGCGGCGAGGCCGCAAAGATCCTGAAGGGAAAGGGGATCACCAGAGACGGCGTATTAAAGGTGCTTTTGGACATCCGGGGAAACCAGCGGATCACTGACCCGAACCCCGAGGAGAAGTACCAGGCCCTGGACAAATTCAGTCGGGATCTGACTGATCTGGCCAGAAGGGGCAAGCTCGACCCGGTCATCGGCCGGGATGACGAGATCCGGCGGATCGTTCAGGTGCTTTCCCGGCGGACTAAGAACAACCCGGTACTCATCGGCGAGCCCGGCGTGGGCAAGACCGCAATCGTGGAGGGGTTGGCCCAGCGGATCATCGAGGGCGATGTTCCCGAGAGCCTGAAGAACCGGCGTCTGGTCTCTCTGGACATGGGCTCGCTC
Organism: Desulfobacteraceae bacterium; assembly: GCA_011390135.1. Taxonomy (GTDB): domain Bacteria; phylum Desulfobacterota; class Desulfobacteria; order Desulfobacterales; family JAABSP01; genus JAABSP01. Next base: position 2,429 of record JAABSZ010000112.1, read on the forward strand.
ATTGCCGGGGCCAAATACCGGGGCGAGTTCGAGGACCGGCTCAAGGCCGTGCTGAAGGAGGTCGAAAAGGCCGAGGGGGATATCATCCTCTTCATCGACGAACTCCACACCCTGGTGGGCGCGGGCGCGGCCGAGGGCGCGGTCGATGCATCCAACATGCTCAAGCCGGCCCTGGCACGGGGAACCCTGCGGTGCGTAGGTGCGACCACCATCAAGGAGTACCGGAAATACATTGAAAAGGATGCTGCCCTGGAGCGGCGGTTCCAGCCGGTGATGACCCGGGAGCCGAATGTGGAGGATACCATCTCGATCCTGCGGGGGCTCAAGGAGAAGTACGAGGTCCATCACGGGGTGCGGATCACCGACTCGGCCATCATCGCGGCAGCCAATCTGTCGGACCGGTACATCACGGACCGGTTTCTGCCGGACAAGGCCATCGACCTGATCGACGAGTGCGCGTCCAAGCTCCGTATCGAGATCGACTCCATGCCGGCCGAGATCGACGAGGTGCAGCGGAAGATCACCCAGCTCGAGATCGAGCGGCAGGCCCTCAAAAAAGAGAAGGATGCAGCTTCAAAAGAACGGCTGAAGAAGATCGAGGCTGAGCTGGCGGACCTGAATGACACCATCCGCGAAAAAAAGGCGCGGTGGCAGAACGAGAAGTCGCTCATCGAGGAGATCCGGAAGATCAAGGAGGAGCAGGAGCAGGTCGGCGTGGAGCAGCAGAAGGCCGAGCGGGAGGGGAACCTCGAGCGGGTGGCAGAACTCCGGTACGGAAAGACCACGGAACTCGCGCGAAAGCTCCAGGAGGCCCACGAGCGTCTGACGGATCTGCAGAAGGAGAGCAAGATGCTCAAGGAGGAGGTGGATGAAGCCGACATCGCGGAAGTCATCTCCCGGTGGACCAACATCCCCGTGAGCAAGGTCATGGAGGGGGAGCGGGCCAAGCTGGTGGAGACCGAATCCAGGCTGGAGCGGCGGGTCATCGGACAGCGGGAGGCCATCGACGCGGTGGCCAACGCGGTGCGCCGGGCCAGATCCGGACTCCAGGACCCGAACCGGCCCATCGGATCGTTCATCTTCATGGGCCCCACGGGCGTGGGCAAGACCGAGCTGGGCAAGGCGCTGGCCGAGTTCATGTTCGACACCGAGAACGCGATGATCCGCATCGACATGTCCGAGTTCATGGAGAAGCACTCGGTGGCCCGGCTCATCGGCGCGCCTCCGGGATATGTGGGGTATGAGGAGGGCGGCTACCTGACCGAGGCGGTCAGGCGCCAGCCCTATTCGGTGATCCTCTTCGACGAGATCGAAAAGGCCCATGCCGATGTCTTCAACGTCCTGCTGCAGATTCTGGATGACGGGCGGATGACCGACGGCCACGGCAGGACCGTCGATTTCAAGAACACCATCATCATCATGACCTCCAATGTGGGCAGCCAGTGGATTCAGGAGATGGACGCCTCCCGCAAGGAAGAGATGGCGGAACGGGTGAACGATGCGCTGCGGAGTACCTTCAAGCCCGAATTTCTGAACCGGATCGACGAGATCATCCTCTTCGGGAACCTGGACCCGGATCAGATCGGACAGATCGTGGAGATCCAGATGGACCGGCTCCGGGAGCGGCTTTCGAAGATGAACATCACCATCGAGCTGACCGAGGCGGCCAAGGGATTTATCGCGGAAAAGGGGTATGACCGGGTGTATGGGGCGCGTCCGTTGAAGCGGGCCATCCAGAAGTACCTGGAAAACCCGCTCTCCATGGAGATCCTGAAAGGGGAGATCCCGGACCGCAGCCATATCATTGCGGATCTTGGCGGTGATGAGAAGATGGTCTTCAGAACGACCCGCGGGGAGGCGGAGAGCGAGGCGGCATAAACAGCCGTTTGCCGTGAACGCACATTTCATGGCTGATCCGGATGATCGAGCAGGGGGATTCCTCACGGTTTCCCCCTCTCACACCTCCGGGCGGGCGTGAGACGTACCCGGCGGCTTCTCTCAGTGGTTCAACGCCTCCTACCTGCGGACCGATCTGATCCGCCCAAGCCCATCGAATCCGTTCATTATTCATGGCCTCCTGTGCCGGCGGAGGTCCTGCCTTGCGCCCCCATCCTATTCCTGACAGTGCAACCGGCCAGCCCGTCACTAATGCGCTGTATCACCTGCTGCATCCGCTTTTCAAAAGGGATCGGCGGCCTCTGGTACATCGAGAGCTTTTAACGCGGAAAGAAAGGAACCGGTATGAAAAAAGGACAACCAGCGTTCGTTTTTGCGGCATTCCTGCTGCTGTCAGCTTTCTCCTGCGCCGGACTCCCGGGAACCGGGGGTGCGGAACCCGAACCGACTGCGGTCATCGTGGATGCGGAAACCGGCGAGCCCGTGGAAGGCGCGGTCGCACTCGCGGTCTGGTGGGGTTCGATGTCCGCAGGGGGCCTCGGCGGAGGGGGCAGCGGAATCCCGGTCGCAAGAAGAGTCGTGGAAACCGTTTCGGACCATCTGGGAAGGGTCTGGATCGATGATTTCTGGGACTGGCATGTCTTCGCGTCGGACAACCCCCACCTGTCGGTTTACAAGTGCGGCTATGTCTGCTGGAACCGGTATTACAAATACGGCGTCGGGCTGTGGGAAGGGTTTGACAAAGAGAACAGGGTTGTCAGGCTCGAAAAACGGCCGGAAAAGCTTTCGTTTGATGAGCATATGAGTTTTTATAATAGAATTATATCTCATTGGGGAGCATTCGGAAGTTCTGGACTGTTTTATACTACATTTTACGAATGTGAAGTGAAATAATTTTAATTGAAAGGATAAAAAATGATAAAAACTTTATCATTTGTTTTATTTGCTATGACTTATTCCATGATAAGCTTCAACAGTTTAGCCATAGCCTATTCTGACAAACTAACACATCCTATGCTAACAGAGGAGGCTGTCAACAAATCACACCTTGAAGAATATATTAAGCGCATGGGATTTACCAGTAAACAACAAGTACTTACCAATAATAATTATATAGAAATGAGTAAACGGGGCAGAACGAAATCCATTCTTCAATGGCTTGCCGATGGCAGCGAATTCGAAGATGTCGGATCCCGCGCAAAAAACCATTTTTACAATCCGATACGAAACGAAGGGTTGTATGAGTTGATATGGCTGTTGGGAGGAGCCGGATGGATCAGACCGTTCTTTCCAGTTCCGATACCCTTCACCGGCTTTCCCAACAAGAACTGGGCGGCAGGCTACGACGATAATGGCGGGAGTGAATACATCTGTGATCCGGGAGACAATTTCAGGAATGAAACCTGCAATGATTATTCCTATCGAAAAGCCAAATATACCTATTTCGAAGCGTTGACCCCCGACAGATACACCCCTGAAAAAGTTGTCGATACCAGGTATGCAATGCTGTTCGAAAGCCTCGGCAGGGTTCTCCATCTTCTCGAGGACATGAGCGTTCCGGCCCATGTAAGGAACGACATGAAAGGACATCTGGACTATACGAAGATATCAGAAGGTACGTTTAAGAAGTTTTTTTTGCCTGTATTATTTCTGAATGATGACAAATATGAAGGGTGGGGCGATGTCTTACTTGACGTACCCGGCGCCGGAAATCTGTATGAATTCTGGGTGGAACAAAAAATCGACCTCGAACAGAAAGAGGGACGGAACTATGTCAGCGCCCTTTGCGGGTCCGAAGTCGTTCCGGTTGAATTCGGCAGACCGCAGGATTACTGGGATCAGGAAATCTATCACATCGATGACACGACATTTGATCAGAATATCATGCAGGGGGGGCTGGCCGAATACACGAGCGCCAATTATCTGAGCGAGCATGCCAAATTCACGAATCATTTCGACAATGAGGACAAGAAGTTCTTTCCCTTTCCCAGAGAGGAGTGTACGGGCATGGAGCTGGAAAGAACAAAATTCATCACCGCAGAAGATGGTACTCCTGACGAAGTCAGATTTTTGCCCAAAGTACAAGACGGAGAATTATTCGAGGACGAACCCTTCGCCAAATACAGCTACGCATGGAAGGCGGTAGATGAGAGAGGCAACAGGATCGATCCTGAAACCCGCAAGGTGGTGGGAAGCCTGTGCTACAAGCTGGACGAACAGGTTCACGAAGCCTATGCCAAACGGCTCATTCCGAAAACTGTCGGTTATGCGGCCGGCCTCATCAATCATTTCTTCCGGGGCAAACTGGAAGCAGCGATTACCGGAACACCGATCATCGATCCGGTCAAGATGGGCATCAAAGAACTCACAATTGCTGCCAGAAATATCACTCCTGACGAATCGACAATGGACGGATCGCTGTATCTGGTCGTGAAATACAGGATGAATGCGGAGGAATCGTTCAAATATATCAAGAGCCAGTGTTGGGATAAATTTTCCATACCGGCGGATTCGTCTGAAGAGTTTTTTTTCGATTTCAGCGGAAAGGAAATTCCCATCAACGCGGAAGAAATATCCCTAAACCTCGTCTTCAGACCGATTTGCTCCGTTCTGAAGTCGGTTGTCAGATCAGAGGAAAGAATCAGACCTGTTTTTGCATATTCGCTGATCGTTCCCGTTACTTTCTCCACATATTCATTCAGCAACATATTCGATCTGCTTTAGCTTATCCAGTTCCTCATTCAACTTTTCCCGGATCTTGATCTCCCCCATCCAACTGATATATTCGTCATCGCCGCCTTCCATATCTTCGGCCGAGTATTCTCTGATAAAGATATCGGAAGATATTTTATACTTTTCTTCAAATCCTCTGATCACTTTTTCCGTCTTTTTCAGGCTGATCTCCAACCTTTTAATCCCTGCCTCAATTGCCGATCTGATCAAAGGTTCAATGTTTTCGACATCCGATTTGATTTCAAGAGTTACCATTTGTTACTCTTCGTTGTTTAACCTCAATTTCACCCAAAAGATATTCCGCCATTTGTCTTATCTATACATCAGATATACCTTACCAGAAAAATCCAAAGAAAAAAAGAGATAAGGAAACATGGCAGAATGATGGATATCCTGAAAGGGGCAGGAGAGATCTTCGCCCACCCGAACGAAAAAACCCGGCTTTTTTCAAAAAAGTCGGGTTTTTTCTTTCTGTCCGAAAAAAGATGTCTTTAAAAAAACGCGTGACCTAACCGGCCGCGGAGATGTACTCCTCGATCAAGCGTTCGTTGTCCTCTTGGGTGATCTCGCCGGGGATGCGCTTCATGGCCAGTTCCATGGCCAAATCGACCAGTTCGGCCCGGAAGTTCTCCCGGGCCCGATAGATCTTGTTTCCGACCTTCTGTTTGGACATTTCGATGATCATCCGGCTCTGCTCGTTGGCCTCATCGATGATCTCCTGCTTCCGCTTCTCCCCTTCTTCAACGATCCGCTCCTTGATCTTTTCAAAGTGCGCGTCGCTTTCATCCAGGATTTTGAAGGTTTTGTTGATCTTGTCCGTCATCCGGCTCTTCTCTTCTTCCAGACGGCCGATCTCCTCTGCCACTTGGGCCCTCTGGCTGTAGAGAAAATCCATCAGGGGCTTTCTGCCGAACTTGACGATGATAAAGGCGAGAATACCGAAGTTGACCCACATCATGATCAGGTCATACGTCCCCCGCCAGTTTCCCGTGTCTTCGGCTGCCCAGGCCGGAAAGGCAAGTCCTCCGATTATCAGAGCCGAGGGGCCGAGCAGGCGGATGCTTCTACGGATGTGTTTCATGGGGTATTCTCCGTTCAAGAATCTTTTCCATAATCCGAAGGGCCAGGGCCTCAGATTCTTCCTTCAGCTTCTTTCTGGCCTCGCTGATCTGTACTTCGATCTCCTCTTCGGTCCGCTCCTTCAAATCCATCACCTCTTTTCTGGCCGCGGCAAATATGACCGAGGCCTGCTGACTTCCCGCGTCTTCAAGCTCCTTACGCATATCAAAAGCCTGCTGCCGGGTGGCGGATTCCTGCTTTTTCAGAAGGGAGTTGATCTTCTCCATCTCGGACTCGGCATCGGAGATCTCAGATTTGATGCCTTCCACAAACTGCTCTCTCTCCCCCATCACCCCTCTCAAAGGACGAAACATCACCCGATTGATGATAAACAGAAAGATCAGAAAGGAGACCAGTTGGACGATCATGGTCTCATTGATGCTGATAAGAGCAATGTTGCTGACGATTTCCATAGCGGTTTCCGTTTCGTTAGGGCTCTTGGGAAATATTATTATACGACAAAGAGAAGCAACAGAGCGATTACAAGGGAGTAGATGCCGGTCGATTCAGAAACCGCCTGCCCCACGAGCATGGTCCGGGTCAGGAGACCGGCCTCTCCGGGATTTTTGCCGATAGCCTCGCACGCTTTGGCCCCGACCATTCCTTCCCCCAGTCCCGGGCCGATTGCGCCCAATCCCATTGCCAAGCCGGCCCCCAGATAGGATGCGGCCTTGATCAAGTCGATACCTTCAATTGCCATAATTACCTCCAGTTTGCCAGATTATTGGTTTAACGAGGCAGATTGCGTAACCGCCTCCTGTTCGAGAGTCTCTGCCCATTCTGTCAAGCCTTTTTTAGAATAACAGACTATACGACAAAGAGAAGCAGCAGAGCGATTACAAGAGAATAGATGCCGGTCGATTCAGAAACCGCCTGCCCCACAAGCATGGTCCGGGTCAGGAGGCCGGCTTCTCCGGGATTTTTGCCGATAGCCTCGCACGCTTTGGCCCCGACCATTCCTTCCCCCAGTCCGGGGCCGATTGCGCCCAGCCCCATTGCCAAGCCGGCGCCCAGATAGGATGCAGCCTTGATAAGGTCGATACCTTCAATTGCCATAACTACCTCCAGTTTATTGATTGAACCCAGATTTCATATCAGAAAAATAAGTGCCAGCGATATCACCATAGCATAAATGGCAGTCGATTGGGAAACCGCCTGACCTACCAGCATGGTTCGCATCAGCACAGATTCCTGCCGAACATTTCGAGCCACCCATGTAACGGCACTTTGTGCAGTCATACCGTTGCCGACACCGGGACCGATGCCGCCGAAACCGGTACACAGTCCCGCGGAGAGCAAAGCCATCGATGCACCCAGCAATTCCGAGGATGGATACGCCTTGAACATGAGCACAAAGCTGATCAGAAGACCGAAAATCGATGGTGTCTGAGATACGGCCTGTCCCACCAGCATTATAACAGTTATATTGCCGACATTGAGCGGTTGCCTGGCCGATCCCTCACAGCTCGCGCCGGCAGCAAGTCCGCTGCCGAGGCCGGATCCGATGGATGCGAGCCCCGTGGCGAGGCCGGCTCCGAGCAGGGCTGCCGAAGTCGGATGCAGGGGTGCGCCGGAAAAGTTGAGAAACATCAGCATGAAGGCCACCACCATTGAGAAAATGGCAGGGGTCTGGCTGACGGCCGAACCGATCAGCATATTGGTCGTAAGGCGTCCTCTCATTTCAGGCTGACGGGCAACGCCTTCGCACGCCTCACCTGCCGGATAACCGGACCCGACACCGGAGCCGATCGCTCCGAAGCCCATACATAAACCGGCCCCGAAAAGTGCGGCCATCGAGATGATAGAGGCTGTTGAATAGTTGGAGAAAAGGAGAATTATGCCGATTACCAGCGAGAATATGGCTGCGGTTTCGGCTACAGCCTGCCCTACAAGCATCAGTTTGAAAATGTCACCGGATATGCCCGGATTCCGGGAAATGGCCGCATTCGCTTTTGCAGCGGCAAAACCTTCACCGATTGCGGCACCAATGGCCCCAAGCCCCATCGAGAGCCCGGCTCCGGAAAATGCCGCCACTTTTACCCAAGATTCGATTTCGATTGCCATAGTCAATTAACCTGTACTGCAATGTAAACCAGGGTGAGCATTGTAAAAACAAAGGCCTGTATTGCACCGATGAATATAACGAAAAAGGCGTTCAAAAACGGGGGCAGCACCAGGCTGAAGACCAGGTGCGAAACCACAAGTATGATAATGGATCCTCCCATTATATTACCGAACAGACGAAAGGCAATCGAAATCACTTTCGACACTTCTCCGATAATATTCAAGGGCGCCATGAAGAATATCGGCTCGAAATATGCTTTGGCATACTTTTTGAATCCCTTTGCTCTGATGCCCGCATAATGCGCGATTACAAAACCCATCAACCCAAGGCTCAGCGGCGTGTTCAAATCCTTTGTGGGCTCATGCATGTGGGGGATCATCCCTACCCAGTTGGAGAGAAGCAGGAACATGAAGAGTGCGGTAATCAGCGGGGAGTAGCTCTTGCTCCGCTCTTTGTTCAAGGCATCTTCGGTGAGCCCGTATAGATTCGACACGAGAAGCTCGCCGACCACCTGGACCGGATTGGGCAGCACGTTCCGCTTTCGGGAGGCCATGATGCCGAAGAATACGAGGAGGCCCATGACGATCCATGTCATGATGATGACATTGAGGTTGAAGACCATGTCATGGCCCATGATGGGAATGACCAACTGAGATATCCTACCGAGATCTTCCATAGCGTTTTTCCTAAACCTGTCCTGTACGAGTTGATATGAATAAGCTCAACACATGGTCGGCAAGAATCATGATCTGAATTGCCACAAGGCCGATCAAAACACCGATCAGGGCAAAATTTTCGACCTTTAGGGCTATGATCAGAGGGACGGCCATGAGAGAAAAACGGAAAAAAATGGAGAAGAGGGAGTAAAAAAGGGTTTTACCTTTTGTAGGCGCCATCCTCATGGGCAGGGTCTGGGCCATGAGGATGAAATTGAAAACAGAAAAGAGTGTGCCCAGGATCAGGCCCTTGCCCATGGGCCGCATGTCTGCGATGATCAGCCCGAGTCCGATGACAATGGCCGCGGTCATGGCCGCAGAGCAGTATCGGTTCCGTGTCTGTTTAAGGGTTTCCATCTCTCTTCTCCTTATCCTCCTCACCCGGGGCAGACTCACCCTGCTCCGGTTCTTTCTGCCGGGTGATCTCCATAATCTGCCGGTATGCGACATTGCCGCCGCCGATAACCCCAAGCAGGATGAAGATCGTTACAAAGATCCCCCGGGTACCCAGCCATTTATCGATATACCATCCGACGGCAAAGCAGAAGATGATGCTTCCGGCCATAGTCAGGCCGAGCTGCATTACAATGGTTAAATGTTCGGTCCAGTCTCGATTCTTTTTATAAAAGCTCATCTTCCTTTCTCATTCCCATAATCAAGAGAGTATCCGTATCAAATGAGTTGCCTCCCTGTCAAGAAGATACTTTTTCGGGTTGCAATTCTTTTCAGGCAATCCTAAAGTAAGGGGATGTTTTTTATCATCAACATTTCAAAATGGGAAAAATGAAGATGAAACTCTCCGGCAGCGAACGGCTGCGCCGTTTTTACAACCAGTTTTCGAAAACGGATCAGGTGCTGGTCGTGATCAATGCGGATCCGGACGCCATTGGAAGCGCAATGGCCGTCAAACGCCTCCTCTGGCGCAAGGCCGCAGGCGTTACCCTGTCCCATTTCAACGCGATCAAACGGCCCGACAATATAGCGATGACCCGGCTGCTGCGGGTCTCTCTGATCCATACGGATGAGATCGACCCGAAGAAATTCGACAAGTTCGTGGTGGTCGATTCTCAACCGGGCCACAGCGAGGCCTTCAAACCCTTCAAATTCGATGTGGTGATCGACCATCACCCGGTATCCGAGCCGGTCAAGGCCCCATTTGTGGACATCCGGCCCGAATACGGTGCGACCGCAAGCATGATGACCGAATACCTGCGGGCCGCGAAGATCAAGCCCTCAGCAAAGCTGGCAACGGGCCTTTTCATCGGGATCAAGACCGACACCAGCGACTTCGAGCGCCAGGCCCTGATCGAGGATGTCAAAGCCTTCCAGTTTCTCTTCCGCCATGCCAACATCCATCTGGCCCGAAAAATCGAACTTGCGGACTTGCGCCTTGATTTTCTAAGGTATTTCCGGTATGCCCTTCAGAACCTCTGCATGAGGAAGGGGAGGGCCTTTGTCCATCTGGGGAGTGTGACCAACCCGGATATCTGCGTGCTTATCGCGGACTTCTTCATGCGGGTCAATCCGGTGAAATGGAGCATTATATCGGGGGTTTACGAAGATAAACTGGTGGTGATCTTCCGCAATGACGGCATCCGGAAGAACGCGGGAAAGAAGGCCAAGCAGACCTTCGAGCAGATTGGATCGGCCGGGGGACACAAGAGCATGGCCAGGGCAGAGATTACCCTGGAGAGCCTCCCCTCCTCCCTGGATACGGCCGACACCCGCCGCACCGCGCAGTGGGTCATCGACCAGATCGAGAAGAGTCCCAAGCGGGGGCAGTCGGCCGAAAAAAAGGAATCGGAGAATGAATCTGAGGAGGATGAATCATGATATCGGTAACGGTTCTCGGGTCCGGAACCTGTGTGCCCAGCCTGCAGCGCAGCTCCTGTTCGGTGCTGATGGAGACCGGGGAGGCGAAGCTGCTCTTCGACTGCGGCGCGGGAACCATTCGACGGCTGCTGGAGGCCGGCCATACGATCACGGAGATCGACTACCTCTTCTTCAGCCACCTCCATCCGGATCATACCGGAGAGCTGGTCTCCTTTCTCTTCTCCACCAAATATGCAGGATGGAGCCGGGGGCGCAGAACGCCGCTGACAATTGTCGGGGGAAAGGGGTTTGTCGATTTCTATGACGGGCTTAGGAAGGTTTACGGGGAGTGGATCGAGTGGGAGGAGGAGCTGTTGAAGATCCTGGAGATGGACAACGGAGCCGAGGATCGGGCCGCGTTCGAGGGCTTTTCGGTGAAGACCCTTCCCATGCGTCATACCGCGCAGAGCCTCGGATACCGTATCTCTGACAACACCGGCCGGTCTGCAGTCTACTCCGGGGATACGGACAAAAATGAGAATCTCTCTCTGCTGGCAAAAGATGCGGATCTGCTCATCTGCGAGTGCGCCCATCCGGACGGGCTAAAGGTCGAGGGGCATCTCACCCCCTCCCTTGCCGGAGAGATCACGGCAAAGGCCAATGCCAAAAACCTGATGCTGATCCACTTCTACCCG
>JAABSZ010000011.1:0-36692 GCA_011390135.1 Desulfobacteraceae bacterium
TTTCCTCCGGGTTCGGGTTTATCCAGTCGGATCAAAAGGGTCGGATCAAAAGGGTCGGATCAAAGGATCGGATCAAAGGATCGGATCAAAGGATCGGATCAAAGGGTCGGATCAAAGGGTCGGCAAAACATTCGATCTCTTTCTGACTCTTTCTGGCTCTTTCTGGCCCTATCTGGCCCTTTCTGACTCTTTCTGATCAGTGCCTTGAAAAAGCAGCCCCGGCACAAGGGCCGGGGCATCTCATTTCCAAAAAAGCGGAACCCTTCCTACTTGGGCAGCGCAGCCTTGACCTTCTCTGCCAGATCCGCATCGACCCATTTTGTCCAGACATCTTCGTAGTTTTTCAGAAACCAGATCGCGGTCTCATGCGCATCTGCACTCTCATCCTTCATATAGACCAGAAACTTGTTGTTCAGCTTCATGGTGGTCTCGTACCGCCGGAAGAACTCGACCACATCGGGGGCCCGCTCCGGCAGCTTGGAATTGACCAGGATGTTGACCTCCACCGAGGGGAAGGCGCAGGCTTTGCTCTTCTCCCAGACCTCTTCGTCGTAGGGCGGCTCCTCCAGCGGGGTCATGTCGAGCTTTCCCAGCACCCATGTGGGCCCCCAATAATAGCCGAACCAGGGGTTTCCCTTGCGGTAGGCCGCGACCATAGAGCCGGAAAGGGCCGCATCTGAACCGGGGATGAAGTCGTTGTAGGTCTTGTCCAGGCCGTATGCCTTGAACTTCTTCTCGTTGATCCCGGTGACGGACCATCCCGCGATCGCGTTGTAGAAGCGCCCCTTGGAAGGATCTTCGGGATCTTTGAAGAGTTCCCAGTATTTTGGCATATCAAAGACGCTCTTCAGGTCCGGGGCCATGGGCTCGATCCCCCGCTCCTTGTCGCCCTCGATCATATAGGTCGGAACCAGCCACCCCTGCCAGGAGTCGGGATAGTTGGGGCCAAGATCCAGGATCGTGCCTTCTGAAATCCCTTTGTCATACAGTTCCTGCACGTTCTGGGTCCAGGACTCCATATCCACATCGATATCGCCCTTCATCAGCGCCTGGAGCATGATCGGGGTTCCGCCGGGGATGAACTCGCTCTCATATCCCATCTGCTCGATGATAAAGGCTGCGATCCGGTTGTGAACCCGGGCGCTGTCCCAGCTCATGTCTCCGAAGACGATCTTCTTGTCGGCCGAGAGGGCCGGTGTGGAAAGAACCAGCATCAGTACGGCAATGATTGCCAGATTGAAAATCCGCTTTCCGCTTTGCATAGGTCTCCTCCTGTGGTGATGGTTTGACGTGTAAAGGGTGAACGATAAGGGGTTACAGACAATTACTTTTCAGTTATTATAGCCGAAAATGAAATAAAATCAAGATTTCATGATTCTCGAATGGGTTTGGTGACGCGTTTCATTGCCTTCCCGGGACAGGTATGGTATAAAAGTTCTTCAGCCGAACCCCGGCATCTGATGGAAGCATCGGCCGATTTCACTGTACCGATTGCAGATCATTATCCATTTTTTCCCAACCCGAATAGACCCTGAATCGAATTTGCTTCTGCGCGGACTAAAGACCAACATCGCGGTCATCCTGGTGCTCATCCTCGTCACCGGAATGATCCTGATCGATCTGGTGATGATCACATCGGTGAGCCGGATTCTGATCCGGTCCCAGGTCTCCGAGGCCCGCCTTTTTCTGAGTGCGGTGGAGAACAGCCTCATCTTTCTGCCCCATTCCGAGGAGATTACCCTCAACACCATTTTAGAGGAGAGCTTCGATAGGATGTTCAAGGAGTCCGGGGTGGACTGCATGATCATTTTAGGGGGCAACCGCCGGCAGATATATGTTGTGGGGGACTGCGCGGGGGATCAGGAACAGATATACCCCCAGATCCGGCAGGCCATCGAAACCGGGGAGGAGGTCGCCACTTTTTTCGGCACAACCTGGGCCGTTTTCTGGCATCAGCAGGAGGGGATGGTACTCTCCGCGCCGATCCGGAAGAAGAACGCGATTCTGGCCGGCACCGGGGTGGTGATGCGATTCCACGACATCTACAAAACCCTGCGCCAGACCCAGTTCATCCTTTTTATCTACATCGCGATCAATACCATCTTTTTGACCTTTTTCGGCATGCAGCGCCTCTCCAGTGTGACGGTCAAGCCGGTGCATCAACTGCTGGACAGGACCGAAGATTATCGGGAGTTCGAGGAGTTCAGCCTCTTTGCCGGGAAAAAGGATAACGAGTTCCGGCAGTTGAGCGACACCTTCAACCGGATGCTCGCGAGGATCTCGGCCGACAAGCAGGAGCTGCAGGCCACGGTTCGATCCCTGGAGCGGTCCAATGCGGAGCTGAAGCGGGCCCAGCAGGAGATCATCCGGGCCGAAAAGCTCGCTTCCGTGGGCAGGCTCTCGGCCGGGATCGCGCATGAGATCGGCAATCCCATCGCGATTGTGATGGGATATCTCGATCTGCTCAAAAGAGAGGATATCACAGAGGAGGAGCGAAAGGAATCGGTGGAGCGGACCGAGGCCGAGATCGGCCGGATCCACAAGATCATCCGGCAACTCCTCGATTTCTCCCGATCTTCAGACGGGGATGCCCATCGGGTGGCGGTACATGAGATCATCGAGGATCTGCTGGAGTTTCTGAAGATCCGGCCCATGATGGCTGAGATCGAATTCATTCTCCGCCTGAATGCTGAAGATGACAAGGTCTATGGGGACCCGGGGCAGCTCAGGCAGGTATTTTTGAACCTGATTTTAAATGCAGTTGATGCCATTGCAGCCGCTGAAGTTTCAGAAGGGCGAATCGAGATACGAAGTGAGGTGATTTTGGAAGAAGAGGGCGCAGGTGAAAAGGAGAGGAGAGCCATGCTGAAAATCCTCTTCAGGGACAATGGCGCCGGCATCGATGCGGCGCATATGGGCGACATCTTCGACCCCTTCTACACCACAAAGGACCCGGGCAAAGGAACCGGGCTGGGGCTTTCCACCTCCTTTGCCATCATCGAGAAGATGAAGGGGAAACTGATGGCCGTCAGCGAACCAGAGCAGGGGACATCGATGATCATCCATCTTCCACTGTACGGTCCATCAGATTCCTGATATAATTGACCCTGATATAATTGACATTGTGCAAAAGATTTTAAAATGATGAACCCATAGAGGCGCAAAACCATATGACCGAAGAGAGCAAAGAACAGGACCCAGGGCAGGACCTGAACCGGGAGGATCGGGAACCGGAACCGCGCCCGGCCCAAGAGCCGGAGCGGGAAAAGCGGCTTCTGGTGATCGACGACGAGGCCAACATGCGCCATATGCTGTCGATGCTGCTGAAGAAATCGGGATATGGGGTGGAGACCGCATCGGACGGAGACGAGGCCCTGAAGCTGCTGGCATCGGCCGAAACCCCCTATGATTACATCCTCTGCGACATCCGGATGCCCAAGATGGACGGGATGGAGTTTTTAAAGGCCGGCAAAGAGCATCTGACCGAATCCACGGTGATCGTGATGTCGGCCTACGGAAGCATCGACACCGCGATCGAAGCCATGAAACTGGGAGCCTACGACTATGTATCCAAGCCCTTCAAGTCGGACGAGATCCTGCTGGCGCTCTGCAAGGCCGAGGAGCGGGAGCGGCTCAAAAAGGAGAACCTGCGCCTGAAGCGCCGGATCGAGACGATCGAGGAGAGCTACCGGTTCGGGACCATGATCGCCAAAAGCAAGTCGATGCAGACGATTTTCAAGCTCTCCCGGAAGGTGGCCCCCTACGGCACAACGGTACTCATCACCGGCGAGTCCGGAACCGGCAAGGAGCTGGTGGCCCGGGGCATCCACTTCAACAGCGAGCGGGCCAAGTGTCCGCTGATTCCGGTCAACTGCGGCGGGATTCCGGAAAATCTTCTGGAGAGCGAGTTCTTCGGCCACAAAAAAGGGGCATTTACAGGCGCGGAGAAGAGCCGGAAGGGATTGTTTGAAGAGGCCCATACCGGAACCATCTTTCTGGATGAGGTGGGGGAGCTGCCACTTTCCCTGCAGGTGAAGCTGCTTCGGGTGCTTCAGGACAGCGAGATCCGGCCTGTTGGGGATTCCAAATCCAAGACTGTGGATGTCCGGGTGATCGCGGCCACGGCAAAGAATCTGGAGGAGGAGGCCGGTGAAGGCCGGTTCCGCCAGGATCTATATTATCGTCTCAATGTTCTCACCATCAAGATCCCGCCCCTGCGGGAGCGGAAAGAGGACATTCCCCTGCTGACCCAGCACTTTATCGAGCGGTTCAACAAGGAGCTGGGCCGGAACATCCGGGGGATCACCCCCGAGGGAATGGCGCTGCTCCTCAAGCACCGGTGGCCCGGCAACGTCCGGGAGCTGGAGAATATGATCGAGCGGGCCATGGTGCTGACCGACGGGGATCTTCTCACCCCCGAGAGCTTTCCCGAAGAATTGATCGGGCCCGCTTCCGTTGGGCTGCCGAGCGAGGCCTTTACCGGGTTTTCCCTGAAAGAGGCCCAGCGGATCGTGGAGAAGAAGCTGATCACCCGGGCACTGATGGAGACCGGCGGGAACCGGACCCGGGCCACGGAACTGCTGCAGATCAGCCACCCCTCACTGCTGAGCAAGATGAAGACCTACGAGATCGACCTGTAAGGGCCTTTCTCATTCATGGCTAGGTCCGGGGCGATTTGCCCTCGAGTGCCCAGGTGAGCAGCAGACTTCCCCAGGTAAAACCCGCGCCGAATGCCGAAAGTATGATCCGATCCCCCTTCTTCATCCGTCCGTCCTCCCATGCTTCGGACATCGCGATGGGGATGGTGCCGGCCGTTGTGTTGCCGTACTTTTCGATGTTGACCATCACCTGCTCCGGCGTAAGCCCCAGCTTTCTGGAGATGCTGTCGATAATCCGGAGATTGGCCTGGTGGGGGATGAGCAATCCCATATCTTCGCCCTTCAGACCGTGCTTTTCCATCAGCCGGGCCGATACTTCGGACATGCCTTTGATCGCATTTTTGAAGACATTCCGGCCATCCTGGTACACATAGTGCATCCGTCTCTCAACGGTCTCGTGGGTTGCCGGATGGAGGCTGCCGCCGGCCTCCATGAACAAAGATTTGGCCCCTGTCCCGTCCAGATGCATGTCGAAATCGTCGATCCCCCCCTTTTCCCCATCCGGGGCGGCCTCTAAAAGCACCGCGCCGGCCCCGTCGCCAAAGAGAACGCAGGTGTTCCGGTCTTCGTAATCGAGGATCGCGCTCATCTTGTCCGCGCCGATCACCAGCACCTTCTGATGTCTGCCGTTTTCGATGAACTGGGCTCCGGTGGCTATCGCGCAGAGGAAACCCGCGCATCCGCCGTTGATGTCAAACCCCCAGGACTTCTCCGCACCCAGCTCTTTCTGGATAATGGCCGCGGACGCAGGCACCGGCATATCCGGGGTGATGGTGGCCAGCAGGATCAGCTCCAGTTCCGATGCGGAAACATCCGCGCGAAAGAGGGCCATCTCCGCGGCCCGGATCGCCATGTAGGAGACGCCTTTTTCCTTATCCAGAATCCGCCGCTCCTTTATGCCTGTTCGGGTGGTGATCCACTCGTCATTGGTATCGACCATCCTCTCCAGTTCCTGATTGGTCAGCCGCTTTTCCGGGACATAGTGGCCCACGCCGGTAATGATAGCTCGCATTTTCTCTTTCACTGTCCTTTCCCTATTAAATCTTTGCATCCCTTCTGCCTCTCTCCACAGAAGATACCATCGGCAGTAAGAGTATGCTTTTAATTATAGCCGACGTATGTTCCGTCGGGTCTATGCGCATACGGCAAATGCTCAGGGACATAATAGACCAGATCCATCTTGTTGTGAACCCTAGTTTTAATGACGGCTGTTTTTCCCGAATCCCCGAGGGTATTGCTGCATGAGAAATCGGCTTCCTGCAACTGCCCGACTTTGACTTCCCAGAGCCACACTGTATCGCCCCTGTACTCCTTTCCCCGTTTGAAGCGCCCCTGCCGATCCGCCAATACATATCGGAAGGTCATATAAGCGCCGGGCTTGGGTAAATGGCCTTTGGGCTTATTGGTCTCCAGAGCGATTTTCAACTCCAGATCGACAGCCGGCCGCTTCAGCGGCAGCAGATCCGGATGAGCATGGGGCCTGTTTCTTGCGTAAAGTCCGTTGGAGCTGTCCGCGATACCCGCGCCGATCAGATTTCCGACCATTGAAGATAGATTTGCCGGTTCCACCAAATTGGCCACAGGAGCGGTTCCCTTGCTGATCAATTGCTCGTCGATTGCATCCAGTGTATGATAGCAGGCGGCAATGGCTGCGATCAGAACCTTGGCATCGATTCCTGTGATCCGGATCAGCCGGTTCTCATTTCGAATATGTTTCAATTCCGGCATCCGCTTTACATGGTGCGCTGCCAGTTGTTCCGTATCTGCCCTGCCGGCATGGATCAGCTCAGACTCCTGAATCAACTCGCTCAAAGGCAATTCCAGGGCATCGGCGATTTGTGAGGCAACCTGCAGCGTCGGGGTCCGTTCCTTTCGCTCCAGCAGCCCGATGGTGGTCCGATGCACCCCCGCGAGATCGGCAAGCTGCTCTATGGTCAGCCTCTTCTCTTCTCTTAGTTTTTTGATGAGTTCAATAAATGCATTCGTGATCCCGGTATCCTTTGCCATCCCCTGTCCCATCCTTTGAAATCTTTTCCTTATATTTCAGTTGACAGGAAAAGTCTATGAGACTATAGTCTCCACCGGACATAGAAACGAACGAGGTTCCAATGAAGGTTTTCGATCTGTTTTGCGGCACCGGCGGTTTTTCAAAGGGCTTTGAAAACTGTAGAAAAGGCTGTTTTGAAGTGATCTTCGGACTTGATCTGCTCTCCTCTTCTGTCGAGACATTCAGGCGCAATCATAAAAATGGCGTTTGTCTAAACGGAGATATCAGGCGGGTCAGGCGTCAGGAAGTCGAGGCCATTACCGGAATCCAAAAGGGAGGAGTCGATGTTCTGATCGGCAGTCCCCCCTGTCAGGGGTTTTCATCGATTCGACCCTTTCGCTCTTCAAAGGAGGATGATCCGAGAAACAGCCTGTTCGAAGAATACGCCTCATTTGTAAACTACTTTCGGCCAAAGGTATTCGTCATCGAAAATGTGGTGGGCCTGGCGACCCACAAGAAAGGGCGGACCATTGAAACGATGCAGGAATGTTTTCATCGGATCGGATATGAGACCGACTGGAAGCTGGTCAATGCGGCCCATTTCGGCGTTCCCCAGAAAAGAGAACGCCTGATTCTGATCGGTTCCGAGAGAGGCGGAGCCATTCGATTCCCTGTGCCGACACACTATTATAAAGGCGCGACTATCGGCCATAAAAACCGGGACAAGGTGCTTGGGCCCGGCAAAGATGATCTTTCCGTCGGAAAAGAATGGATTCCTGCCGTTACCCTGATGGAGGCGATCGGCGATCTGCCCCGGATCGGCTCCGGTGAAGCGGCTGAGGAATACATGCAGGAACCTTTGCATCCGTACCAGAGAGACCGGAGAAAGAGTGCCGAAAAGCTGAAGCTGCATTCGGCCACCCGGCATTCAAAGAAGATGCTTGCGATCATAAAGCACTCGGGAAAGAATATCGACTGTATCCCCAAGAGTCTGATCACCAGCGGATTCAGCAGTTGCTACAGCCGTTTGGCCCCGGACGAACCGGCCGTGACCATTACGGTCAATTTCGTTCATCCGGCCTCCAACCGATGCATTCATCCGGTTGCAGACAGGGCACTTACGCCGAGGGAGGGCGCGAGGCTGCAATCCTTTGACGACGATTTCGAATTCTTCGGCAGCAGGACCCAGATTACAAAGCAGATCGGCAATGCGGTTCCGCCCCTTCTGGGGCAGGCCATCGCGGATGCTTTGGCAGAGGTTTTATAAAGCAGGGAGGCCGATCAGGGATCAGCGGGGATAGACCCCGTGGTTGTAGATATAATCGAAGTAATAGTCGAAATAATCTTCCTCCTCCGAATCCTCCTCCTCATGTGCCCCCTCTTTTTTCCGATCCTCCTGCCGGTCAGCGCGGATCTTCTCCATCCAGAGGGATTTGGAAAAGCGGTAGAGGCGCTGTTTAAGGGACTGGCACTCGATGCTGATGGCCACTTTCTCCTGTGCCTTGCAATGTTCGTCGATACCGGAAAGGACTGTTTTGATGTTCCGGATATGCTCGGTATCGTCGAGGCGGTCCCGGATGAATATCTGATGAAACTGCGAGAAGACCGATTCGAAAATCTGTTCGGTCGCATTGATCGGGGGCTGGGGAAATGATGGTTCCATAATTCAATGGTGAATGGGTTTAGTTTTTGGCAGAATGCTCATAAAGTGCTTCGTAATCGAGCAATTTGGCCATTCCTTCTTTAACGGCTTTCATGCGAGCT
Organism: Desulfobacteraceae bacterium; assembly: GCA_011390135.1. Classification (GTDB taxonomy): domain Bacteria; phylum Desulfobacterota; class Desulfobacteria; order Desulfobacterales; family JAABSP01; genus JAABSP01. The sequence goes on from JAABSZ010000011.1 coordinate 8,410, forward strand.
TCAACCTCTTCTATCCATGTTTGCCGTATCTCTTCTTCTTCATAATCAATACTGGCAAGAATCAATTCCGCAAATGCCACTCTTTGATTGGGCGGCATCTCCAAGACTTTTTCTAAAAGAGCATTGTCCATAATCTGTATTCTTTTATTCCATAAATTAGTTTCAACTTACTCCTGACACTGTTTTGGAAAATGGACATACAAAATCCAATATCCATGCGGGTTTCGGGCTGATTTGAGTGTCCATTTTTTATCCAAACAAAATCAACCAATTAGCCTGATTCTGGCAAAAGAGTGTCAGGAATGAGTTCAAAGTTCCTTTTTGAATTCATCTGCGGAAATCTCCCATTGTGAAATCGCAAGAAAATCCTTTTTCCAATCCTCTCTGTCCAAATTCTTTCCTGAAACCTTTTTCCTCGGTATTATGATGATTTCAACTTCCTCGACGTCCGAATCTTCAGGCAATTCAAAGCTAATGCGGTTTTCATAGACCTTGCAATAGGTCTTCCAGATTTTTAATTCTTGTATATCTTGGATTTGCACCATTTTTTATTCTCCCGGAAACGGGAAATTACCATTTGATTTCAAAAATATATGTGTTGTTATCGACTTCAGCATGATGCAGATATTTTTCATTGTCACCGATCACACCATTCCTGTCCACATCAAGACAAATACCGTCATTGGCGAGATTAGCATCATTGTATTCTTTGTCAACAAGGTAAGCTTTATGAGGAACACCTTTGATATAAACTGTGCCTTCAAGTTGAGTGCGGCTATAGTGAGAAAACAGCCTGCCCCGGTTCCAGCCTGCTTCATTGGTATAAAACCAAATGACATAATTCCCGCTATATGGGCAGTTTTCTATCAGATCTTTCCAAGGAATGTGAATCCGAGTTGCAAAGCGACCGGTCCCTGTGTTTTCCAATCTTCCATCATCTGTTAGATTTCCGTTTCTGTTTAAATCAAGATATAGCAGCATTTTTTCAGATTCAAAGATATCAAACACAAATGGAAAAATGTTATTCTTCCTGTTTCCAAGTTTCAAAACCCCATATAATTGTTCGTAACCATGATATACAGGTTCTTGAATAATTTGGCCAGGTTTTTTATTCGATAATGGAGTAGTAAAAGGAATGTTGCTGGCTGCAACCTTCATCTGAACGGGATGGAAATTGTTGGGATTAATGGATATATGAATAATTTCTGTTTGATGGGTTTTGGTATTCTGTGTACCTAATGATTTATTGTTCTGAAATTGCTGATTATACGTCTTGGCTTTGGCTGTAATTATTCTTTCAACAATGTTTTTTGGATAACCAACATTAACATGTCCGAAGCGGCGGCATTTTATAATGCTGTTCTCTTGCCATATTGAGTCACAATCAATACTCTTTCCGTTTTTGAGTTTTAGAGTATCACTCAGCAGAAAAGAACTGTGAGATAACAAGATAAAGGCTATTAAAATTATTGTTTTAATAAACTTACTCATTTTACCGTTATATATTTAATGACTGGCGGTTTTTTTTGGGATCACGCCGCAAGTCCAGAATTCTCCATACGACGATTATATCGTTTTCCTTGACATTATAATAGATTGCGTAAGGAAATCTCTTTGACAGCATCCGATGATAGCCGAAAACGATAGGGTGGATTCCGGCATAAAGAATTAAGGAATCGATGTCGGAAAACAGGGAATCAAAGAAGTATTCTCCCAGCCCTTCACCTTGTTTTTCATAAAACAGGCGGCCATCGGACAAGTCATCCATCGCGGCAGGAAGAATCTTGATTTTCATTCAAATCGGCTCCGGAGTTGCTTTTTGGCTGTTTGCCAATCTACCATTTCATCTTCACCTGAGCGAAATTTGCGTTCGGTTTCCTGGAGTACTTTATCATGCCATTGCGGGGATTCAATGCCTTCATCTTCTCTCGACAAGTCTTCCCATATGGCTTCCATAACTCTCAGCTTCTCTTCTTTTGAAAGGTTTTTTATCTCTCTAATGGCCTGCATGATTTCCTATCCTTGTATAATTTAAACAAGTCTTTTCATCTCCAAAACATGACGATCTTTGAAGTACACAAAAAACAACCAAACCATCCTATTATTGTTAAAAAAGACACTACAGGTCCTGATCTGACCATATACGCAACAGGAATGGTTGTCAAGCGGTTATGGACAGCCGCACTCGGGGCAGATGGTTGGGCTTTACGACAGAGGCATTCGAAGATCGTTGTCTGAGAATGGGAGAATCTTGAAGAGGAGAAGGGGGCCGGTTCGATTTTTCAAAAGCCGTCCTTGATTAAATCGGAGATTGGAAATATAGTAGGGGGATTTGGAGCCGACGAGCGGATTCGAACCGCTGGCCTGCTGATTACGAATCAGCTGCTCTACCGGCTGAGCTACGTCGGCTCACTTCGTAACCAGAGTTATTAAACATTTTATGAAAGAAAATCAAGAGAAAAAATCGCTCGATGCCCTGATCGGATCGATAAAGGGCAGAAAAGATGCCCTCTGGGGCAGTGGGGTAAACGGGGCACAGATGGCCTATGGGGCCAGCCGGATCTACCGTGAACTGCGGATTCCGATGCTGATCGTGGCCCCCACGGAAAAGGCGGCCCGGGGCTTTGAAGCGGATCTGCTCTTCTTTTTGGAACCCAAAGCCGCGTCCGATGGAAGGTCACTCTTTTTCCCCTCCTACCATGCGGCTCCGTCCCAGCAGGTCTTCTACCACAACGAGACCGCGGCCAGGCGGGTGGGAGCGCTCTACAAGATGATCGAGGGAGACCGGCCATCCATCACCATCACCGATGCAGAGGGAGTGCTGCGCCGGGTGATTCCCAAAGCGGAGTTGAGCCGCTCCCCGGATCTCCTTCTGGCCGGAGAGGAGATCGACCGGGACGATCTGATCCGAAGGCTCGTCTTCAACGGATACACCCGGGCCGCGATGGCCGAGGAGTATGGGGACTTTTCGGTGCGGGGCGGGGTGATCGATATCTTTGCCCCGCTCTATCCGGAGCCCCTGCGGCTGGAACTGTTCGGAGACACGGTAGATTCGATCCGCTTCTTCTCTCCGCAAACCCAGCGGACACTGAGGGAGACAAAGGAGGCCGTGGTGCTTCCGGCCCGGGAGACGATGATCGAACGGGACAGGCTCGATGGGATCGTGGATCGGATTCAGCGGTATGCCCACACCCAGGGGATTCCCGCGGCCGGGGCACGGGATCTGGTGGCAAAGATCCGGGAGGAGGGTCATTTTCCCGGCATCGAAGGACTCCTGCCCCTAATCTATCCGGCCCCGGATACCCTGATGAACTATCTGCATCCCGAGGGGCTCGTGCTGCTTTTAGAGCCACAGGAGACGGCCCGGGAGGCCGATGCTCTTTGGGAACGTCTGGAGGAGGGGCACAGGATCGCACTGGAGGAAGAGCGGATCTGCGCGCGGCCCGAGGATCTCTACCTCACCTGGGAGGAGGCGCTGGCGCATATAGAGCAAAGCCATCCCCTCTATATGGGCGGCATCCCCCTGACCCGGCCCGCAGAACAGCCCCCGGTATCCTTTCCCTTTTCGGTCTGCGACAACACCGAAACCAGAATGGCCCTAAAAAGCCGCAAAGAGGGAGAGAGCCCGATCCAGCCTCTGCTGGAGTGGATTCGGAACCATCGGGAGGAGAATTATGCGGTGACGATCGCAGGGGGCCGGCTCGCGGATCGGGTCAGGACCCTGCTGGAACCCTACGGCTTTCATCCCGGTGTTGCCGAACACTACAGCGATATCAAAAAGGGAAGGGGCCGGGTGATGGTGCTGCCCGATTCCCTGTCGGCCGGTTTTGTCTGGGAGGATGAGGGGCTTGCCGTCATCACCGAAATGGAGATCTTCGGGGAACGGAACCGGGCCAAAAAGCGGCGCCGGAAATCGACGTCTGGCCAAAAGGCCGATCAGGGGCTGACCGATCTGGATGATCTGAAAGAATCGGATCTGGTGGTCCATGCGGACCACGGCATCGGCCGCTACGAGGGGCTGACCAGGCTGGAGTTGGACAGCAGGGCCGACGACTTTCTCCAGATCGCATACCGGGACAATGACAAGCTCTACCTGCCCGTGGACCGGATGCGGATGCTATCCAAATATATGGGAATGGGCGATTTCGAGCCGGATCTGGAGAAGCTCGGCGGCAAGAGCTGGGAGCGGACAAAAGAGAAGGTGAAGAAGTCGGTGGAGCGGATCGCAGGAGACCTGCTGAAGCTCTATGCGGCCAGGCGGGTCGAGAAGGGGGTTGAATTTGAAATCAGCGATTCAGAGCTGAAGAGCTTTGAGGAAGAATTCCCCTACGAGGAGACCGGGGACCAGCAGAAGGCCATCGAGGCGGTGCTTGCCGACATGGCTTCGGAGCGGCCCATGGACCGGCTCGTCTGCGGAGATGTAGGGTACGGGAAGACCGAGGTGGCCATGCGGGCCGCGTTTGTTGCGGTGATGGGCGGAAAGCAGGTCGCGGTTCTCGTTCCCACCACGGTGCTTGCAGAACAGCATTTCAGCACCTTTGCCGAGCGATTTGCCGACTATCCCATCGTGGTGGAACGGCTGAGCCGGTTCCGCTCTCCCAAGGATCAGAGGGCCGTGATCTCGGCTATGGGCGAGGGGAAGGTCGATATCGTCATAGGAACCCACCGGCTGCTGCAGAAGGATATCGGGTTCAAGGATCTGGGGCTGATGGTCCTCGACGAGGAGCAGCGCTTCGGAGTCCGCCACAAGGAGCGACTCAAGGAGATCCGCAAGAATGTGGATGTGCTTACCCTGACAGCCACCCCCATCCCGAGAACCCTGCACATGTCTCTGACAGGCATCCGGGACATCAGCATCATCTCGACACCTCCGGAGGACCGGCGGGCCATCGTCACCTATGTCTGCGAGCTGGAGGACCGGCTGATCTCCGATGCAGTCCGGCGGGAGCTGAGAAGGGGCGGGCAGAGCTTTTTCGTCCACAACAATGTGGCCACCATCGAGGCGATGGCCGCGCACATCAAGACGCTGATTCCCGAAGTCCGCCTCGACATCGCGCACGGCCAGATGGACGAGGACGGGCTGGAAAAGGTGATGCTCAAGTTCATCCGGGGGGAGATCGACCTGCTGGTGACCACCACCATCATAGAGTCGGGCCTGGATATCCCGTCGGCCAACACCATTCTGATCAATCGCGCGGACCGGCTGGGCCTTGCCCAGATATACCAGCTCCGGGGCCGGGTGGGCCGCTCCGAAGAGCAGGCATACGCGTACCTCTTCATCCCGTCCGAGACGACTTTGAGCAAGACAGCGCAGAAGCGCCTCAAAGTCCTGATGGAGCACAGCGACCTCGGTTCCGGCTTTCAGATAGCGATGAGCGACCTGAAGATCCGGGGCGGGGGGACTCTTCTGGGCGCGTCCCAGTCAGGACACATCGCGGCCGTGGGTTACGACATGTTTTTAAAGCTGATGGAGAGCGCGATCGCGGAGGCCAAGGGAGAGCCGATCCAGGAGGATCTGGAGCCGGAGATCCGAATCTATTTCTCGGCCTATCTGCCCGAGTCCTATATCCCGGATATCGACCAGCGTCTCTGGGCTTACCGGAAACTGGCCCGGATGACCGATCTCAAGGAGATCGCAGATTACAAGGCCGAACTGAAGGACCGGTTCGGCGCGCTGCCCCCCGAGGCCGGAAATCTGCTGCTCAAGATAATGCTCCGGGTCATGGCGATCCGGGCCGGGGTGCGGCGGCTCGATCTGACGGAGAATCAACTGCAGCTTTACTTTTCCGAGGCCCATCAGAAGAACCCCTACGGCATTATCGACATGGTGACCGGCAACGGTGGAAAGTATTCCATCTCTCCGGATCAGAGCTTCCGGGCAGACCTGACCCATTCCGGAACCGATTCGGAAATCGGCTCCGGAAAGGGAAAAAAGGGGAAGACCGGGGCCCCGAGTCCCCTGGCGCAGGCCAAAAACATCTTGAAAGAAATCGGCCAACGTGTTAACGGCTGAAGTCGTTGATTTATGAGGAAATGGAAGTTTATGAACCGAAACGGAAGCTCTTTTTCCGATAACGCCGGGCAAAAAATAGTCGCCCTCCTTCTCCTCTTTTCCCTCTTCTGGGGAGGGTGCGGCACAGAAGAGAAAAGGGAAGGGCCCCCGGCGCTGATCCAAGTGGGGGGAGAGCGGATGACCAGAACCCGGTTCGAACAGAGCTTCGACCTGGCCCTGACTGCCTACCCGCCGGACATCGGGTGGCAGCCTGTCGCGCTGGTTCAGGCCCGGCAGGAGCATCTGGGCCAGATGGTGGAGCGGATGCTGATTTTAGCGCGCGGGGCCGAACTGGGGCTGGCGGTCTCCGATCCGGAGCTGGATCGGGCCGTGAAAAAGGTGCTCAAGGGGTATTCCACAGGCGCGCTGGACAGGGTGCTTCTGAAGGCCGCAATCCCCTTTTCCGCGTGGCGCGAGGAGCTGAAAGAGCGGATGATCATGGAAAGGGTCGTGGAGCAGGAGCTGAAAGGGATCGAGCCCGCGGAACGGAGCCAGGCCTATCCCCGATGGATCGGGGAGCTGCGCCGGCGCTATCCGATCCGCATGGACCGGCGCGGGGTGGATGCCCTCATCCGCCTTCCCGCGCCCGACAACCGCAAACGGACGGAAAATGGAAGTGAATGAGATGTTGTATAAATGGAAAAAAATGATATGCTTACTAGGGATCATCGGATTCCTGCTTCCGGTCCTGCCCAAAGGCAGCGCACTTGGCGCGGAGCTTGTGGACCGGATCGTTGCCGAGATCAATGACGAGATCATCCTCCTTTCGGAGCTGGAAGGGGCCATCGCGCCCTTTGTCGAACAGATCCGAAACTCGGCCTATCCCGCAGAACAGAAGCGGGAGGCGCTCTTCAAGCTCCGGAAGGATGTCCTGGACCGGCTCATAGACCAGAAGCTGACAGATCAGCAGGTCAAGGCCAACAATATCTCCGTGGCCAAAGAGGAGATCGACGCGGCCATCGAACAGATCAAGCAGGCCCGCTATCTCACCGATGAGCAGCTCCGGGAGGCCCTGACCCGGGAGGGGTTCACCCTCGAGGGATATCGAAAGCGAATCGAGGAGCAGATCATGAGAACCCGGCTGGTCAACATCGAGGTCCGCTCCAAGATCATCATCACGGACGAGGATGTGCGGGAATACTATGAAACTCATCCCGTAGAATACGGGAGAGAGCAGCAGTACCATCTCCGGAACATTATCTTGATGGTTCCCGAGGATGCGGAGGAGATGCTGCGGGAACTGAAGCGGAACAAGGCCAAAGCCGTTCTGGAGAAGCTGGAGGCCGGGGAGGAGTTCGAGGCCCTGGCCCGGCAGTATTCCGAAAGCCTTGCCGCTGAAGGGGGCGATCTGGGAACCTTTGCTCTCTCGGATCTGGCACAAAGCGTGCGGGAGGCCGTGACGCTGCTTTCGGAAGGGGAGCATACAGGCATCATCGAATCGGATCTCGGGTATCAGATATTCTATGTGGAGGAGATCATAGAGGCCGGCGGCACCCCATTCGAGGAAGTCAAAGAGGAGATCCAGGAGAAGCTCTTTCAGGAGATCGTGAACGAAAAATTCGATGAATGGCTGAAGAGCCTGAGAAGCCGCTCCCACATCCGGATCATCCAGTAGCAAGAAGCCAGCAGTCAGGAGGCCCCTTCATGTTCAGCGACAGGCACAAGGTACTAAGCGACAGCATCCGTCGCCTCATCCGGCGGAACGCGGTCAGCCATCTGCGGAAGATCGTCAACAAGACCCACGCGGCCGACCTCTCCATCGTATTTCCCTCCCTGACGCTCTCCAACCAGCTCAAGATCTTCGGGATGATCAAGGACATCGAGAAGAAGGGAACCCTCTTCAGCGAGCTGGACGAGGACACCTTTGCCGAACTGATCGAGGGGATCGACCTGGACGAGGTGGTGGAAGTCCTGGAAGAGATGGCAACAGACGATGTCGCAGACCTCATCGGCCAGCTTCCCGAGGAGAAGGCCGGCGCGATCCTGGAGAAGATGAAGAAGGAGGGCTCCGACCGGATCGAGGGGCTTCTCCGGTATGATGACGAGACGGCCGGCGGGATCATGGTCCCCGATTTCATCGCGCTCAAAGAGGAGATGACGGCCGGGGACGCGATCAGATCGATCCAGCAGGACTTCGCGGAGGTGGAGATGCCCTTCTACCTCTATGTGGTCAACGAGTACGGGAAGCTGGTGGGGGTCATCTCCCTGCGCCAGTTGGTGGTGGTCTCTCCGGAGACGCCCCTCAAAGAGTTCATGTCAACGGACGTCTTCTCCGTCACCACCGACATGGACCAGGAGGAGGTGGCCCGGATCGTTGCCCGTTACGACATCCTGGCGGTGCCGGTAGTCGACTCCATGAACAAGCTGGTCGGGATCGTCACCGTAGATGATGTGATCGACATCCTCCGGGAGGAGGCCACCGAGGATATCCTCCGGATGGCCGGCGCGGGAGGGGAGTTCGTGGAGACCAAATCGGTCTTCAAGAGCACCAAGATCCGCCTGCCGTGGCTCTTTGCCAGTTGCCTGGGCGGGATCGCGGCAGTCTTCATCGTGGGCCACTTTGAACAGAGCCTGAAAGAGTACGCGTATCTGGCCGCATTCATCCCGGTTATCATGGGCATGGGGGGCAACATCGGAACTCAGTCCTCGACCATCGTGGTGCGGGGGCTGGCCACCGGGGTGATCCATGTCCGGGAGATCTGGCGGGTGATCTACAAGGAACTCTCGGTGGGTCTGATCCTCGGGGTCTTCTACGGGATTCTCATCGGCGCGGTGGCTCAGCTCCGCTACAGCATGGCCGCGATGGCGATCTCGGTTGGCCTTGCGGTCCTCTGCTCCATGTCGGTGGCCGCACTGGTCGGCTCGATGGTCCCGATGCTCTTTGCCCGGATCCGCATCGACCCCGCGGTGGCAACAGGCCCCTTTGTCACCACCTCCATCGACATAGTCAGCGTCTTCGCCTACTTCCAGATCTCCACCCTGCTGCTGGCCCTATGACCTTTCAGCGCCCCAGCTTCACCGAAAACGCGATCCTCCTGCGCCGGATCGACTACGGAGAGCGGGATCTCATTCTCTCCTTTCTCACCCGGGAGAGGGGGAAGATATCGGCCATCGCAAAGGGCGGAAAGAACAGCGTCAAAAGGTTCGGCGGCATCCTGGAGCCCTTCTACGGGCTTACCATTGTCTGTCAGGCCGGCAGGGGCCGATTGCCGATCCTGAAGGAGGCCGCGCTGGTCCATCCGCTTTCGAAGATCCGGGAGGATCTCGAGAAGACGGCCTATGCAAGCTATTGGACCGAGGTGATCGACGGATGGGTTCAGGAGGGAAAGCCGGTGGAGGCGGTTTACGACCTGCTGCTCTATGCCCTGGAGGGGCTGGAGGGGGATCGAATGCCCCCAACGGCTTTGAGCATTCTCTTTCAGATGCGATTTGCCGATCTTGCCGGTTTCTGCCCCGATCTGGTCCGGTGCAGCGGGTGCGGCACCGAAATGGTCCGCATCGACGGAGAGCGCCTCGCGTTCGATATTCCCAGAGGCGCGATATTGTGCTCCGGATGTGCGGCCGGGGCCAAAAGAGCGGTCTATCTCTGCAAAGGAACCATCAAACAGCTCCTCTGGACCGCGGCCGGCGATCTGAATCGGGCATCCCGGCTCCGCTTCTCCCCCCTTTCCATCAAAGAGGGGCTGGGGCTGCTGGAGGCTTTTCTGCCGTACCATCTCGGCAGGACTCCGAAAAGCCTCGGATTCCTGCGTCGAATCCGCCATGTATAAGGAGATCATGACCCCGAGGAGCATGGTGTTCACTTTAAACGAATCCATCACCCTACTCTGCCCCGCACCGGTGGCAGAAGCGGCAAAAGAGCTGAAAAGCGAAAACCGGTAAACCCATATAGACCGACCTATATGAAACGACCTATATCAAACGACCCATATCAAACGAATAGAGGAGGGATTTTACATGCAGTACCGGTATGATGGCCTCTCGGCCGAGGAAGTGGCGGCGTCAAGAGAGAAGCTCGGCTCCAATGCGCTGGCGCCGCCCGAGACAGAGACCTTCTGGGACAAGCTCAACGAAAACTTCAAGGACCCGATGATCGTGATCCTGCTGGTGGCGCTGGCCATCATCACCCTGCTCGCGGTGACGGGATTCGCTCACTGGTATGAAGGCGTCGGAATTGCGGCCGCGGTGGCCCTGGCCACTCTGGTCTCCACCTATTCGGAGTACAAAAACGAAAAGACCTTTCAACTCCTCCAGGAGGAGGCCTCGAAGATCAGCGTAAATGTCTTCAGAGACGGCCATGTGACCACGGTTCCCATCGACGAAATCGTTGTGGGAGACCATGTACTCCTCCAGGCCGGCGACAAGATCCCGGCCGACGGCAGGATCGTGGACGGGGATCTGATGGCCCACCAGGCCATGTTCACCGGAGAGCCGGAGCCGGTGAGCAAATATCCGGACGAGAACATGACCGAGCCCCCGGCCCTGGATGAGAGCGGCTACCTCTTCCGGGGAACCACGGTGGAGGACGGGGAGGCGATCCTGCTGGTGGAAAGGGTGGGCGACAACACCCACTTCGGCCAGTTGGCCCAGTCCCTGAAGCCCGAGGAGCGGGTGGGGCCATTGCGGGTGAAGCTCTCCAAGCTGGCTCAGGGGATCTCCACCTTCGGCTATATCGGGGCATCCTTTATCGCGGTCGCCTTTATCTTCAAGGTCGTCTTAATGGACAACAGCTTTGACGGCGCGCAGATCATGGCCTACCTCTCCCAGTGGCAGGTAGTCATCTACGATATCACCACCGCGGCCATCCTGGCTGTGATCATCATCGTGGTCGCGGTCCCCGAGGGGCTGCCCATGATGATCGCGATCGTCCTCTCCCAGAACATGAGAAAGCTGCTGAACGCCAATGTTCTGGTGCGCCAGCTCTTGGGGATCGAGACCGCGGGAAGCCTCAACATCCTATTCTGCGACAAGACCGGAACCATCACCAGGGGCAGGCTCGAGGCCGTTGGATTCATCACCGCGGCCGAGGCAACTCCCGGCGAGAAATCGGAAGTCGATTTCAACACCTATCCGAGCTTCTCCTCCATTCCGGGCCCCCTGCAGAACCTGCTCGATCTCTCGGTGCGGAAGAACACCTCCTGCGTCTTCGATCCTTCGGCAGAGAATCTGGAAGCCTGTCTCGTGGGCGGCAACATGACCGAAAAGGCCCTCTTCCAGTTTATCCTTCCCGATGATCTAAAAGAGGATCGGAAGCTGGATGATACAAGGAGCCGCGCGGAGGTGATCCGCCAGATCCGGTTCAACTCCATCCGGAAGTTCTCGGCATCGGAGATCGAATTGGAAGACAAAAGCACTTTGACCCTCTACAAAGGCGCGCCTGAAAGGATTCTCTCCCAATGCACCCGCTACTACGATGAGAATGCCGAGATCCGGCCCCTCTCCAAAGAGGGCTGCTCCGTGCTGGAGACCCGCCTGGACGCGATGGCCGACGAAGGGTACCGGGTGATCGCGGTCGCGGCCACCGAAGAGAACCTGACTCTGGAAGAGAGCCTTCCTTCGGGGCTTTCGCTCATCGGCTTCGTCTCGATCAGAGATGAGCTGCGGGAGGAGTCAAAGGGCGCGATCGAGACCCTGCGGGGAGCCGGGGTCCGGGTGGTGATGCTCACCGGCGACAAGCTGGGAACCGCAAGAGCCATCGCGAGGGATGCGGGCCTGCTCACCGGGGAGACCGACACGGTGATGAGTTCTTCGGATATGGCCGATCTGTCGGACGAGGATCTCAAAAACATCCTGCCGACCCTGAAGGTGATCGCGAGATGCCTGCCCCAGGACAAGCGGCGTCTGGTAAAGGTGGCCCAGGAGCAGGGGTATGTGGTGGGAATGACGGGCGACGGCGTCAATGACGCGCCGGCCCTTACCAACTGCGACGTCGGCTTTGCAATGGGCAGCGGCAGCGAGGTGGCCAAGGAGGCATCGGAGATCGTTATCTTAGACGACAACGTCGATTCGATCGCGAACGCGGTCCACTACGGCCGGACCATCTACCGCTCCATCCAGAAGTTCATCACCTTTCAGCTAACGGTCAACGTGGCCGCGATCCTGGTGGCATTTCTCGGGCCGTTTTTCGGGTTCCGGCTGCCGCTCACCATGATCCAGCTTCTCTGGATCAACCTGATCATGGATACGCTGGCGGCTTTGGCCTTTTCCGGAGAGCCGCCCCTGAAAAAGCATATGGAGGAGCGTCCCAAGCGGCGGGAGGAGGCGATCATCGACCGGTACATGTGGTCATCGATCCTCTTCAACGGGATCTTCATGACGATCCTGTCGATCATCTTTTTGAAATGGGATCCGATTCAGGGGCTCTTCCATTCCGAAGCGGCCTTTATGACCGGCTTCTTCGGCTTCTTCGTCTTTATCAACAACTTCAACAAGTTCAATGTCCGGGTCGATGATGTCCGGCTTTTCGATCACATCCTGGAGAACCGGGGATTTCTCAAGGTGGTGGGGCTGATCTTCGGGGTGCAGATCCTCATGACCTACTTAGGCGGGGAGATGTTCCGCACCGTTGGCCTCTATCCGGTGGAGTGGCTCTGGATCACTCTTCTTTCGATAACGGTGATTCCCTATGATCTTCTCCGGAAGAGGCTGACTCGCTCGCGGCGACAGAAGAGGGTATCTGTCTAGTAAAGAACGGGGAGAAGAGATAGATCGCCTGTAAGAGGAGTGAGACGTGGCCGAAAAAGGGCGTGAAGACCGTGGCCACGATCACGAATAAGGAGATGCGGCCGACCCAGGGCTTCCGGCTCATGAGTCGGCCCGCATGGAGGTACCGGATAGGATAGAAGTTCATCAGGGCCGAGGTCATAATCATCAGAAAGATGGTGAAGAGCGCCCAGAACCGGACCCAGCCCAGGAAATTCCCCTCGACGGCCTGGCCCAGCATGATCAGCGGGGCCGTCACCAGCAGCGCGGCAGCCGGGGTGGGCAGCCCCTTGAAAAAGCCGGGAATAGGGGAGGTATCGAGGGTGAAGTAGATGAGCCTTGCAATGCCCGCGGCCGCATAGACCATCGCGATGAGACCGATGGGAAGCCACCGGAGACCTTCCATGTCGCTCACCCAAGAGAGCGCGATATAAAAGATCCAGGCCGGCACGATGCAGAAGCTGATGCCGTCTGCGATATCATCCATGATGGCCCCGACATTGATCCGGCTTTTTGGGGCTCCTGCCTCTCCGGGCAGGGGCTCGGTCAGCCCCAGCTTCCGGGCCACCGCACCGTCGAGCTTGTCAAAGGTGGCGGCCCCCATCAGCAGCAGATACGCCTCCCTAATCCTTCCCTGATAGGCAAAGAAGACCGCCAGCATCCCCATCACCGCATTCATCACCGTAAGGGCATTGGGAAAGACCGACAAGATCTTTCTCCGCAGCAGTTCATCCCCCAGACAGAGTTCATCCAGAAAGGCCGCGCCATACTTCCGGCAGTATCCGGCAAGAGAGCCGAGATTGATGATAAGAAAGAGGATCTCTATGAAGAAGAGGCCCCGCAAGGGGATGTTGCCCATCCAGGAGATCCAGTAGTAGGTAAAGGAGGAGGGGCCCTCGGGCACATAGAAGGCCCGGGCATAGAGAAGTAGGCCCACCGGGGCCGCGACCGCGGTCCGCAGCCGGGTGAACTCGCTCGGCTCCGGCTCGGGCCCTTTGGCACCGGCCCTGCTCCGCATGAAATGGGCAAAGTTGTCTCTCAAAAGCACAACCACCGTCAGGATCAGCACAAAGATGACATGGAGCATCTCGATTCGCCGATAGCCCGGGGTGATGGCCATAAGCCGCCACATCATCCCCACCGAGACCAGCGGAAAGATCATCGCATAGACCACCTTGTCCATGATCCTGTCAGCAAGGTGGGCCAGGGTCGCATGAGGGGTGAAGCGGGCCGCGAACCATCCGTCCACCATGTCGAAGCTCATGGAGATGATCAGCAGCGTAACGCCGAGGGTGTAGAGTTCCGGGCTTTTGGTCCACATCACGGTCAGTGCGCAGAGCATTCCGCCGAAGACCAGCGGGGGCCGGCCGTAAACAAGTAGTGCCGTGACTTTCTGGGGAATCTGAAGCTTTCCAGCCATACCATCCCTTTCGGATCTCGCCTCGGCCCGAAAGGGTTCGAAGGAGATCATTATCCAAAGCAACTGTTTTCAAATCGGATTCCGGCCATCACTGCCCAAAGGCCGAAAAGACTCCCGGCTTTTTTCGCCTTACGGTTCCGTTCTACCATTCTTCTATATCAACAACAGCTTGAATTGTAAAGCCGCTCTTGGCAGGAAGAAACCGGGCCGGGGCCGACAATTATTTTCCCGGTAATTTTTTTTGCTTAAAGGAGAACTAAATATTGACAAAACAAGGATGTCTCTGTTTTCTTTGAAAAGAGGATGTCCGGTACATTCGCTCGGGCCTGCAAAAAAATCGGCCCCCAGTACCTCGATGATCCGGCTCCATGAATAAAACCCGATGACCTTTAAAGATGTAAGGAAAACAGCAAATGAACCATTTCCCTTTTCGGAAGATCTGCGCCCTTCTGTCAGTTCTCCTCCTTCTCCTATCCGCAGCCCCGGCAGGGGCCCAAAATGGCACGGATGAACCGGATGCGGGAGAAGATCCCCAAAACCGTCCTCCGGTGATCCGTGTGGGCGGATCGGCCGTCTCGGCCATCACCGTGAATATGGATGAGGACGGAGATCCAACCCCTTTCAATCTCCAGGCCCATGCCCATGATCCGGATAATGACCCGCTAACCTGGAGCATTATCGAAGAACCGGCCCAAGGAACCGCAAAATTAGAAGGGACAGGAGAGAGCCGGGATATCGAATACAGGCCCAATGAGAACTACAGCGGCGCGGATGCCTTTACAATCCGGGTGAGTGACGGAAAAGCGGCCGCACTGCTCGCGGTGAACCTGCGCATCGATCCGGTCAATGACCGGCCCGGGATCGTGGGGCAGAAGCGTCTCAACACTCCGGAGGAGACCCCGAAAACCATCTCGCTCTCTCATCTGCTCGTGGATGACCCGGACAATGATTATCCGGAGGACTTCTCTCTGACGGTTCTGGACGGGGAGAATTACGACCTGACCGGGGAAAACCAGATCCAGCCGATCCCGGGATTTCTGGGAACCCTGACAGTGAAGGTGAGGGTGAGCGACGGAGACAAAGAGAGCGATCCCTTTGATCTTGCAGTTGTGGTGGCAAACGACGCGGACAACGATGGCATGGATGATCGCTGGGAGCTGGAACATGGCCTCGATACGACCCTCGATGATGCGGAAGATGACCCGGATATGGACGGATTCACAAACATAGAGGAGTTTCTCTGCGGCGGAGATCCCCAAGATCCGGGCTCCAGCCCCTCCCGGCTGATCCCTGATGCGGGGCCCGATCAGACCGTGGCTCCGGGGGCCGGCAGAGTGGCACTCAACGGCCTCAACTCCCATTCGGCTGAAGGGGCCGTGGCCCAATACCAGTGGGAGCAGATCCGGGGGCCTGCGGTGACGCTGTCGGATGCGGATACGCCGCTGCCGAGTTTTACGGCCCCGGATGCTGACGGGGCAGGTCTGCTCTTCCGCGTCACCGTCAAAAGCATCTGCGGACTCGAAGCGACCGACACCGCGATTGTCAATGTGACCCGCTCCGGACTCCCGCCCGTTGCAGAGGCCGGGGAGAGCATCATCGTAAACCCGGGCGCGGAAGTTATTTTGGACGGCTCCGCATCGACGGACCCGGACGACGGGATCATCCGGTACAACTGGCAGGGGAGGGGGATCGGCCGGACAATCGCCTTTGAAGAGGAGATCGGAACCTTCACTGCCCCTGAATCTGTGGGGAAAAACGGACTTTCAGCGGCCTTTGAACTGACGGTCGCAGATCATATGGGGCTTCTCTCCTCTGATGGGGTCATAGTCAACGTGAGCGATTTCAACATCCCCCCGACCGCGATCCTCCAAGAGGAGATTCTCACGGTTCAGGAGGGGGAGACCCTCTCCCTCGACGGAAAGGAGAGCAGTGATCCGGACGGGGATCTCCTTCTTTTCAAATGGGCGCAGCGCAAAGGGCCTCCTGTCACACTGTCGGCCCCGGCCGGCGCGATATCTTCATTTGTTGCCCCTTCTGTGGATGCCGAGGGCCGAGAACTGATTTTCGATCTCCGGGTGACAGATGATGGCGGGCTTCAGGAGAGCGCGGCCGTGAAAGTGGTGGTTCAGGACAATGGCATCACCGGATTTCCCGAAGGAGCCATTCCCTTTAAAACCCGCACCGATGCGGTTATGGCCATCTCCGTGGCGTGCCAGGGAGCCCTCGCGGAACTCAAATCTCTCACCCCGGCAAACCCGGAGGACGCGCCCCAGGAGCTTCCCTATGGCCGGATCGACCTGAAGATCCGGACATTTTCTCCGGGGGCTACGGCCTGCGTCACGCTTCATTTCCCAGAGGTCTTGTCGGAAGATCGCACCTGGTATCGATATGCCGGGGGAAAGTGGCTCGATGAGACCGATACCCTCTTTTTCAGCAACAATCGAAGAACCGTCACCATCAATCTCCGGGATGGCGGTATGATGGACCGGGAACCCAGGGCCGACGGGGAGATCGAATACTCCTTTGGTGTGGGCGCGCCCCCGCCCGCGGCCGGAGGCGGTGGCGGGGCCGGCGATGGGGGCTGCTTTATCCGAACCGGGTACGGAAGATAAGTACCTTGCAGGACCGGGACGCGAAGCTCCTCCTCCGCTCTTTAAAAAAACGGATTTCAGGAGGGAACCCGGATAGAGCGGATAATCTCCTCCACGGCCCCCTGCGCGGTCTGTCCTGAAAACCGGGCCTGGGGGTCCATCACCATCCGGTGTGCGATGACGGAGACAGCCACCTCCTGGATATGCTCCGGCGTCACAAAGGAGAGGCCGTCGAAGAGCGCCAGGGCCTGTGCCGTCTTCATGAGCTGGATCGAGGCCCGGGGGCTTGCGCCCAGTTCCACGCCCGATGCGATCCGGGTGGCCTGGACGATATCGACGATATACCGCTTCAATTCTTCGCTGATGCGCACCTCTCCCACCTGCCGCTTCAGGGTCAGCACATGGGCCAGGGAGACGCAGGGCTTCAGATCCTCCAGGGGGTGGCGTCGGCGCTGATCCGACATCACTGCGATCTCATCCTCCGTTGAAATATATCCGAGGTGAAACCGCAGCGCGAACCGGTCCATCTGCGCCTCGGGCAGGGGGTAGGTTCCCCTCGACTCCACCGGATTCTGGGTTGCGATGACGAAAAAGAGATCCTCCAATGGGTGAAGTGTACCATCCACGCTCACCTGTGCCTCTCCCATGGCCTCCAGCAGCGCGGACTGGGTTCTCGGGGAGGCCCGGTTGATCTCGTCGGCCAGAAGGACATTGGTGAAGACGGGGCCCCGGTGAAAGCGGAACTGCCGCTCGTTCTGGTCGAAGATGGAGACGCCGATGATATCGGACGGCAGCAGATCCGGGGTGAACTGCACCCGGGTGAAGATCGCGTCGATGGATTGGGCCAGCGCCTTTGCCAGGGTGGTCTTGCCGGTTCCCGGATAATCCTCCAGCAGAACATGTCCCCCGGCCGCAAAGGCCGCGAGCAGCCGCCGAATGGCCATATCATGGCCCCGCATCACCTTCCGGATGTTTTCGGTGATGCTGTGGTAGATCTCCTCTCCGGATAGATTCACCGCACTTTTCATCCTGTCGCCCTGGATCATCAAATCCCGTCGATTGATTGTTACGCTCTCTTCTTTCATAAACCTCCGTCCATTGCCGGATCGATCAAAAATCCATCCTTTTGAAAATAGAGGGAAACAGGTGAAAATGCAAACGGAAAAAAGGATAAATGGCTATGAACCGTCAGTTTTCTCTGATATATCTTACAGGATGAAGAGCGGCCTGTCCTTATGGGGTTCGGCTGCTCCACCCGTCAATCTGCAACAAAGGGAGCCGATTCATGGCCAGACTACCCAGACTACCCATCGGCATTCAAGTATTCGAGACCATCCGGGAGAACGGTTATCTCTATGTGGACAAGACCAAACACATCTTCCGGATGGTCGATGAGGGGATGTTCTATTTTCTTGCCCGGCCCCGCCGCTTCGGAAAATCCCTGCTGGTCTCCACATTGAAATGTCTTTTTCAGGGAAAGGCGGAACTCTTCAAGGGGCTCTGGATCGAACAGCATGGGGAGTGGGAGTGGAAGAGCCATCCGGTGATCACCATGGATTTCAATGAGATTCCCCATGATACTCCAAAACGTCTCGAGAAGGGCATTCTGCTGGACATGGATCAAATCGCGGAAAAACATGGCCTTTCTCTGAAGACCCCTTTTATGGAAACCCGGTTCGGAGAACTGATTACCGGTTTGCACCGTCAGAGCGGCAGACCTGTCGTTATCCTTGTGGATGAGTATGACAAGCCGCTTATCGATCATCTGGGAAGAGGGGAAAGGTTTCTGGAGATCGCGAAACAGAACCGTGAGATCCAGAAACGGCTTTTCGGGGTGCTGAAAGGCGTTTCCGTAGCACCTGCCCTCCGTTTCGTTCTGCTGACAGGCGTATCCAAGTTCAGCCGCGTCTCTCTCTTTTCGGAACTCAACAACCTGGACGACATCTCAATGAGCCGGTTCTATTCAGAGATGCTGGGCTACACCGAAGAAGAGCTTATCTTGAATTTTTCCTCCCACATCGGCCGGTTTGCCGAAGAGACCGAGATGAGCGAAACAGAGATTATTCAACGGCTCCGGCAGCAATACAACGGGTATCGGTTTTCCGCAAATTCGGAATCGGTTTACAATCCCTTCTCTGTTCTCAAATCCCTGCATCACAGAGCCTTTCACCACTATTGGTTCGAAACCGGAACCCCGGCCTTTCTGGTCAACCTTCTGCGGGAGCGGGAATATCCCATTCCGGAAATCGAAAATATGGCCGTAGATGAGCAGGTCTTCAGCACATTCGATCTGGATGATCTCAACCCCGAGGCGATCCTGTTTCAGACCGGCTATGTGACGATAAAAGGAATCGAAGATGGCCTTTACCGTCTCGATTATCCGAATAGAGAGGTGAAAAACGCCTTTTTAAAACACCTGATGTTCGCGTATTCCGGAGGCATCAGCGGAGAGGAGAAATCCCGATTTCTGCATCTTTCAAAACATCTTCGCAAGGAGGATTTTCACTCCTTTTTCGAAACGGTCTCCGCCATCTTCGCATCCATCCCCTATGCCATCGAATCCAAAAGAGATGAAGCCTATTTTCATACGATTTTCTACCTGATGGTCTCCGCATCCGGCATGGATGCCCGAAGCGAGGTACTCAACTGTCGGGGCCGCATCGATCTGGTGCTGACCCTGCCCGACAGGATCTTCCTCATCGAATTCAAGTGCAATCAGAGCGCAGCCGCGGGGATCGCACAGATCAGGGAAAAGGGGTATGCGGACGCATACAGAGGCAGTCGGAAAAGGCTTTTTCTCATGGGTATCGATTTCAGCACAGAAAAACGGAATCTGGCGGAGTGGAAGGTTGAAACCGAAGGTATGGTTCTTAGATCAAAGAAATAGCAAAATGGTCAGACGCTTGGTTCAGTAATAGCAATATTCTCAATTGCTTCTGATAAAATAAAATATGCCGATCTTAGCCTGCCCGGTTAGCCCAGGCTAAGTTCTCCAAGGCTCCGCTTCCAGTGGACCCGAGTAGCTGTCAGCCGGTTTAAAAAACAGAGAGACTTGCTTTCTGCACATTTTGCTTGACATATCACAAAACTTCTCATAATAGATCCTATCAGCGGTTTGATGGGCCGGCCGCGCGGAAGCTGGCCGGCCTTTTCCACCAATATCCAATCCATCAGCCATTAGAGGGAAATGCTCATGCAGCTCGTGATCACCGTTCCGGCTCCCTGTATCCATTCTATTTTTCTGCCATCACAAAAAGTATCGCTATTGCCGAAATCCGAGCCTGTCCACCCGTTGGTAGACAGGCTTCTTTTTTGGAGTTGAACCGGTCTGCCGAAAGGTGTATGACGTACACATGGCAATACGATATGCAAATCGAATGTACCGGATCATCCGGATCATCACCGAGATCAAATCCATGCCCCGGCAGAATGCGGGAAAGCTGTCCCGGGAGCTGGGGATCAGCCGATCCCAGTTCTACAAAGACAAGGCAGCTCTTGCAGAACTGGGTTTCGAATTCGAATACAGCCATTCCCGGGGGCGCTTCGTCATCACCCGGGACATCCTGCTGACCGAGGATTTGACCCTGAGCGAGCGGCTCTCTCTGATCATGGCCTTCCGCCAGCTCTCGGCTGCCGGGGATCATATCCTGACCTACAAGGGATTATCCGCAGCCAGAAAACTTGCCGCGGGTCTGCCGGAGCCGCTTCGGGAATCCCTGTTCGACGACATCGTTTTGAAAGAGGGTTTCGGGTGCAGCGGAGAGGTGATGAATATGCTTCAGCAGGCGGTGACGGAGAGCCGCCGGGTGCTGCTGACCTACCGGAAGCCCGATCTGTCCGGGCCCGAGATCCACGACCTCGATCCTTACCATCTCTTTTTCCGGCGCCGGGCTCTGTATGTGGAAGGATATTCCTACACGGAGAAAGGCATCCGGATGTACCGGCTCAACCGGATCGACAATGTCGAGTTTACCCGATATCTCTTCACGGTTCCCAAAGAATATGATTTCGGCAGACGCCACAGGAATGCCTTTTCCGCGTTTCCCGGGGAGACGACCGAAAGAGTGGCGGTACGGTTTGATCGAAGGACCCGGCCCTATATCGAAGAATCTCTCTGGCATCACAGCCAGCAGATCGCAGAGGAGCCGGAGGGCGGCGGGATCATCTTCACCGTTGAAATCGCCTATCCCCGGGAGGTGATGTGGTGGAGTCTCTTCTGGGGGACGGGTGCTGAGATCATTGAACCGGACTGGCTCCGGGAGGAGGCGAAACAGGAGGTGGAGAAGATGGGAGAACGCTATGGGGATCGCTGAGGCGGGACACGAAGTTTTTGACAACCACATGCCAACAAAACAGGAGCCATTCATGGATGCTTTTGTTCCGGAACATGTCATCCTGCTGACGGATGATGAACTGCAGGGGCTGGTTTCGGCCCGAAACCGGGCCGATTATCAGCCGGAGCTGAAGGCTTTTCTGTATGCGACGCGGAAGATGCGGATGCTGCGCAGGCTTTCCTATGAACCGAACGGGGATGAATGGGGAATGGCTCCCTTCACCGTTTCCGGGGATGGGGGAATCCTGGATTCGGACGGAGCGGTCAGGGGGCATCGGCGGGAGATGGAACTGCCGGCCCGGCCCGGGGAGCTTCAGATGGCCTTGAGCCATGACTGGCTCTGGAGCCTGTTCTGCGATGCACTGATCCGAAAGGGGGTGTGGGCGTATCTAACGGACCGGGAGCTGATCCGGATCGAACCGGTGGAAAGTTCGGTTTCCGTTGAGGCGGAATGGACGAACCTGTGGGATCGACTGGCTTCGAAAGCCCATCTCCGGCAGTCTCTATCTGTTTTTCTGAACTACAGATCACTTTTTAAAATGCCATCGAGTGCATGGAACTCAAAAAGCATTCCAATTGTCTCAGAAGATATAGCCAGATATCTGATCCATTATTATCAGTTCGGAAAATACAAAAAGAAACATTTTAAATCGAACAGTATTCCAAATGCCATTTCAGATTTGGAAAATGTCATAGAAAACAAATGCTATGATACGATTCCAATGTATAATTCTGCTGCAGCTCCATATACAAAGGGTGGAGATTTTTGGATTGGAGAAAAGATCGTCCGATGTTTAGGCTGCGGAGAAATACTTGTTAAAAAAGAGGGCTATAAAAGAATCTCTCTATTTTTAAAGGATACTGATGAACGCCCTCAATCTGGACGGGGAAAAGAGGATTATAATACTTTCTGCAAGAGATGTGTCGCGATTCTTTTTTATTGTCCAATTAAACTATGCAAAGAAACACTGACCGTGCGCTTCGATATGCCCCAATACAAAAATCAAAGAAGCGCTGAGATGGAGCTGAGAAAATTCGTTGCCCATACCTTGCATATTCATGCCGGAAGTTTCATCAATCTTCATGTCACAGAAAAAGGCAAAAAAGATAAGATGTTGCCAGAAAGTTGGGGAGCTTATGTCTATTCTTTATGGAAAATGGCCGCGACATTTCCTCCGGAACTTTTTGCCCAAGGATTCCACATTTCAGTCTTTCCAGGGGAGGAAAGGTTTAAATTATCGAATTGGGCTCTCTGGATAGTCTCTTCTTTGCTCGAATGGGATAATTTTATCTCATACCAATTTTTGTACGGTAAATCTAAGAATGATTTATTAACCTCTATGGGAGAATTTCTACGCCTCGTTTCAAGAAAAAAGATATTTCAGGCTTTTTATGTGCTGTTTTCAAGCCAATTAATCCAATACAGCTATATCTATGATTGGCGAATCAACAGACTCCAGGAAATCTGGAAGGATTTTGAAACCCGTTTACAGGAGGAAGAGGAGATGCCGATTCCCGATTACCCGAAAATTGCCGGATTCACCGGACTGCTGCTGCCGCTGGCAGATAGGGTCCAATCGAGCCACAAAGATCCCAGTGAAAGGAAAAGGGCCGTGGGAAAGCTGCTGGAAGAGGCCGACAAGCCCATCCAATATGCCTATACTGCAGCCCGAGAGAGCGGATCGACTGAGTTTATCTTCTGCAAAAGACCCCGGAACCGCTTTTTCTACGAGAAGGCTCTCGATATCCTGAAATGGGCCGGGGAGGATGTAAAGACCCTTCAGAACGAAGGGGAACGGATCGTCAATGAGCAGGAGGCCTTTAAATGGGCAAGGGATGACGATGAAAAGATCTTCATCGGCCCGTCGCAGATTGCAAGAGTGACCAGCGCACTGGTCAGCGAAGGGGAAAAGCCCTATGAAAGCGAAGCCGACTGGCGGGCATTTGCCTATCAGGTGAAACTGGCTCTTTGGAGCATGTTCCCCCAGCATCTCGGATCTCAGGACAAACAGGGAAAGGAGTCATAATCATGGCGGCAAAAAAAGCGGATAAAGAAGAGGCAAAGGTATCAAGCGGTCTTCCCGAAACGGACAAACCCCGCAAACACTATGACATCTATACGATCCTGGAGGCCCCGCAGGAACTCTATTTCGGCAATGAGAAAGAGGTCAACGTAAATATGATCGAAAAGGTGCGGGTCCGCATCGACGGCAAAGACTATGAAAAATGCTACATCAGCCCCACCAAGCGGCGGGGGGTGGAGCGACGCTGTCTGCTCTGGAGCGATGCAACCGGAAAACTGCTGATGGACAAACTCTCCTGCGGCATTCCCGACACCTGCTGCAAGGACACCTGCCCTGTCTGCTCGGTCTTCGGCGGGCTCGAGGCGGGAAAGAAGACCTTTATCGGCAGGTTGACCCACTCCGGCGGCGTTTCCGTGTCGGAGCAGATCGCGCTGGAGAAGCAGCGGGCCATGCACCCTGCTCTTATCTATAAAGAGCAGAGCCAAGAAAAGGAAAAAAAGATAAACCCAATGCCCTACCGGAAGGAGTACGCTCAGCCCGGACTCCTCTACCCGGTCTCCAACCACTGCCTATCCATCACCGAAGACGAGTTTACCACGGTTGCCTATGCCTTCCTGATGAGCCTCAACCGGCTGGGCGCGGGAAACCCCAAAGGCGTCGCGTTTGCCCGTGCGCCCTTCAACGGAAAGGATCAACCCCTGCTGGTGGTGGATGAATACCGGGTTCCCATGGGAGAGCGGCCGGTGATCAGCCCGCAGATAGTGGAGAACCAAAAGGCCGTCGATCGCTTCATCGAGCTGGCAAACAGTGTGACGCCGGGTCATGAGAGCAAATTCTCAAGAGCCCTCGGCAAATCCGCACTGGAAAAGCTGCAAATGGCCGCGGCCAGGTTCGAAGACATGCACCTTTCGAAATAGTTCGAGGTCTTCTATGGCATCCATATGGATCACGGAAATCACCTTCCGGCCCACCGGACCTCTCACCTTTCGGCAGATGCCGTCGGGACTGCTCCACATCATGAGCTACCCTTTCATGCCGCCGACGACCATGAGCGGTTTTCTGGAGCGGCTTCTGCAGATCGGCGAGGGAGAGGATTGGGCCGGATACGGAGAGGAATGGTACCGAAACAAGGGGCCGGGAAAGGAGTTCACCCTCACCCTCGACAGCCGATACCGGCCATTGGGGGCATTTCCCCCGGAAAACGGCTGGCGTATCCACAAGACCCGGCGCCACGGCCCCAAGAACTTCAAACACCGGCAGTTCTCCCAGATATTGTGGGAGAACCACAATGAAAACTATGAGCTGCACCACTGGGACTATCTCTTCTGCGACCGCCTGACCGGTTGGGTCGCGGCCCGGGAGAAGGCCCCTCTGGACCGACTGATGACATTGAAAAACTTCGGCGGAAAGGCCGGAAAGGAGGGATATCTTTTTGTGGAGACGATTCAGGAACCGGTGGAATGCCCCCTGGTTCAGGGAGATTTCATCCCCCTCGGCCTGGTGACGCCGCCATCGAGACCGGCCTCGGGCCACTATTTCAACCTCTATGCCCACCACTGGGATTCGCAGTATGAATGGCTGAACGGGGAAAAAGGAGGCGTGGCCGGATATATGCAGATCGGCGCCTGGTGGCAGAGCCGCCGGATGCATGGCCATTACTGGCAATGGGAGGACGGCACTGGCTTTCCCGGGCACATCCCCGATGCCTTTTTAAAAGGAGAAGCCCCCGCCTTCTTTGCGCAGCCGGAAGGAGGAAACCCATGAACCACTGGGGAAGGATCTTCTTTTTCTACGATGACAAGGACCGGCTGATCGGGCTGAAGGGTCAGCCACTGGAAAACCATACGGCAAACTGTCTGAAGATCGCGGAGCGGTTCCATCCGAGCTTTTTCCACCCGCAAAGCGACAGGAAGCGGCTGCTCAGCGCGGTTGCCCTGCACGATCAGGGAAAGAAGGAGACTTTCCGGATCAGACCGGCAGAAGAGCGAAACGGCAAAAAACCGGTAAAGGCCCCGGTGCGGTTCGCCTACAGTTTTGCGGGCCACCGGTTCCGGGTTCCTGATGGCGATCCCTATATCATCGGGCTGATCCGCTCGCACCACGAGTATTCCATCGAGCAGATCAACCGGGAAAAATCCCGGCTGTCCGCGGCGGACCAGAAGACCTTTGCAGACGATCTCTATCTCCTCTGCATGGCCGACCAGATCGAAGCGGAGATCTCGGTGCGGGCCATCGAGGGAAAGGCGGTGATCTCCCGGACTTTCATGGAGTTCACTACCTGTGCTCTCGATGGCGATGCTCTCTTCTCGGTAGTTCCCTGGCCATTTGAGCCGGATGCATTCGAGATGGATTTCGATCTTAAGGCGGCAGACCTTTCCGCGGTAAAGAAAATGACACCCGAAGCGATACAGAAGATCCTGGTTCAAAACGAGCATTCGGATGAACGCATCACCGTTACCCTTCGGAGGGAATGATGGATATCGAGGAATTTTACAAGGCAGCCGCGGGTTTTTCACCCAACCCGCTCCAGCAGGCCGTATGGAATGCCTATTATGCTGAAGCCGATGAAAATCCGGCCATTCTGGTGAAGGCCGGAACCGGAACCGGAAAGACCGAGGCGATTCTCTTTCCGGCACTTGCAGATCCGGCAGCCAGAAGGATAATCCTGGTGCTGCCCTCCAAAGCCCTGATCGAGGATATGGGGGAGCGGATCAAGACCCTGCTGAAGAATCTTGCAAAGAATCTGCACAGACCCCTGAACCTGACGGTGGACATGGGCGGAAGCTGCCGCCGCTTTTCCGCGGCCCGAAACGGCACGGGCCCGGGGAAGGCCGGTGAGGAATGGCAGACCTTCCACCGCCACCTCTTTGCAGACGACATCATCGTGACCACCTTGGACAAGTTCCTCTTCCGTCTCTTCGGCTACGGAGAGAAGATCAAGTCCTACATCTTCCCTCACCGGGTCTTCGGAACCAGCCTGGGAAAGAGGCCCTTGGTGATCTTCGACGAGGCCCACGAGTATGACGGCCCGGCCTTTTCCAATTTCACCCGGCTGATCGAGGCCCTCTACATCAAGGGCAAGGCCCTTGCCGTGATGAGCGCGACACTGCCGGAGGAGAGCATCGATTTTCTGGAAACCGTGGATGCGGCCCAGGGGGAGCTGGCCCATGCACAGACGGCCTTTCAGTTCGATCAACAAGGGGTCGTGAGCTTCCAGAAGCGCCTGGAGCTGATCGGTTCGGAGGAATCCGGGAGCCCGCAGCTCGAGCTTTTCTCGGAAAAGAAGCCGCTGATCACCAGGATCGCAGAGGAGGCAGACCGCCGATATGACGGTAAGAAACGGATCATCGTCCGGATGGAGTCGGTGCGCGACGTCATCAAACTCCATGAGCGTCTCAAAGGGAAAGATCCGCTCCTCTACCACGGCCGGCTGACAACGAAACAGCGGAAAAAGGTGATTACGGAGATCATCCGGCGCCAGCAGAAGGACCAGGGCTTTCTCGTTCTGGCCACATCGGCCATCGAAGCCGGGTGCGATCTGGATGCGCACCTGATCATCACCCAGCTCTGCAACCCCGACAGTCTGGTCCAGCTTGCCGGAAGGCTCAACCGCCGGGGCCGGATGAAGGATGCTCTGCTGGTGGTGGTCGGCGATTCGATCCCTTTCTATGTCAATCCCATCGATAAAGAGCAGCTTCAGAGGTATCTGGAAGACCTGCGGCGCATGAATGGCCGATTTCAGCCTGAAATGCTGAAAAATTATTTCCGGCCGCCCCAGGGCGACTGGATGGGAGAGATCCTTTTCGACATGCTCTGGGAGTATGTCTATGAAGGGGACCTGACGAGCAAGCGCCTGTGGGACCGGGGCATTCTCGTCACCCGGAGCTGGGAGCCGGCCGTTACCCTCTGCACCGGATTCGACGCGTGGCATCGACCGAAAAACCCGGTGCAGATCGGCGTGAGCCGGCTGGCAAAGCGTATCAAACGGGATAAGGATGAGATCAAGAATGAGCAGGTTGCCGACTGGCTCGATGTCGCGCCGGAAGAAAGATGGCATGCAAAGATCTACAGGGCTTTTTACAATTCCGGCAATCCCGAGGAAAGCCGCTGGAGGGTCGTCGAGATCCAGGGGAAAAACCTGAGCTGCTACGAGACGAGCCTGATCTGCTGTATCGAACCTGATTTCATCGAACACTATTACAACGAAACCCTCGGTTACACCGCCATCCCCAGGATCTTCATGACAGGCTATCGGGAGGGCTTCAAACAGTATCTGAACTATCAGCCCAAGATCAAAAAGGATGGATGCTTTATCGCACCCACTGGATGGCCCCAGCACTCGGCCCGGGTCTGGTATCTGGACAGAAAGGAGGATTGAAAAATGCCGGCAACTGCTGTCCTGATGCTGAGAAGCGTCAACGGAGGGAAGATCCCCCGCTCTTTCAACTGTCTGATGCATCCGGTCTTTTTAGATCGGATTACAAAGGCCGATCCGAATATGGGGGAGGCGATTCACAACAGCGGCGGAATGCCGCCCTTTGCCATCTCTCCGATCATGGGGATAAAAAAGAACCGCATCGAGGGAAACAGCACCTATTGGGTCCGCATCACCTTTCTGACCGATGCGATCGAGACCGCTTTTCTCTCTTCGCTGGAAAAAGGATACTGGCATTGGCCCATTCATCTGGAAAGCCTGATTTTTCTGATCGAGGATCTGGTGCTGGGCCCAGAGGAGAGCCTTCCCTGGAGCGGCAGGGCGAGCTATGGAGAGATGATCGAAAGGAGCAGGGGCAAAGAGAAGCTATCCCTGTTCATCGCGAGCCCGCTCTCCTTCAAAAGGGGGGATCTCCACTATCCCATGCCGGAGGCCGCGTTGATCTTCGGCAATCTTTCCCGCAGGTGGAATCTCTTTTCAGAGCTGAAGCTGCCGGAAAATCCGGAGTGCGAGAACATCGGATACTCGTTTTTCGACCTCAAAACCACTCCTTACGCGCTGCGCAGAGGAGGGACGGTAATCGGTGTGGAGGGAAGGATCGAATTCATCCTCAAGGAATCCGAGGAGCGGCGGCGCTATTTCGAAACCCTGCTCAATTTCGGGTTCTATTCCGGCATCGGCATCAAGACCACTCAGGGAATGGGCATGTGCCGGGTTCATTGAAAT